>NZ_JBEORH010000005.1:0-439557 GCF_040302165.1 Nocardioides sp. NPDC127503
ATAGCCAGCCAAATCTTTTCTCGATCTGGTCCGGAGTCCAGGACCGCGAAGCGGCCGGCGAAGCCGGCGGGCCGAAGGCCCGTCCTTGACGCCGGACCAGATCGAGAAGACCCTCCCAAAACGGGTCGGCGGCCCACCCCAGCCCCGAAAATCGCCCAGCTACCGTGAACAACATGGCGATCCCAGACTTCATCGTCGACCTCCGCCGCAAGATTGGAACAGAGCTGCTCTGGCTCCCGCTCCCGGAGACGCAGCCCGAGCTCCGGGCGCGGATCGACGCCGCGCTCTCCGATGAGGTCGCGGCCCGGTTCATCGGGCCCTGACAACCGATCGTCAGCCAGACGCTCTCAATCGGCTGTCGAGGGTGCTCATGAGCTCTGCGACACGGTTCTTGCCGGCCGGCACGACGGGATAGCGCGCGAGTACGTCGATCAGCACCGGGCTCGCCCGCTCGACCGCACGGTCCAGGGAGGCCACGGCAGCCCCGGACTCGGAGATCTCCGCGATCCGAGCGACGCTGGCCGCGGCGCGGAGGATGTGCCCGACCTGGGCGGCATCGGCGAGCGGATGGAGGTAGGCGGCCGAAGCGGCGTCGCCCGCGCTTCGGGCGGCCAGCCGAGCCGCCTCGGAAGGCGCTTCCTTGGCCGCGCGATGGGCGTCCAAGGAGGTGACGCGCTGCAGCTTCGTACGTCTGGCACCACCGACGAACTCCCAGGCCGCATCCAGCGCCAGCCTCGGTCGAAGGTCGTCGGGGCAGGCAGCCTCGAACAGAGGCAGGACCTCGGCAGCGGTCTCCGAGACGTAGCGGGCGACGACACGGAGCTCGTCGATCGTCAGCTCGAAGTCGCCCGCCACGACAGAAGCAGGGTCAGGCGTGACCGTCGAACATCGAGGTCACCGAGCCGTCCTCGAAGACCTCGCGGATCGCGCGGGCGAGCATGGGGGCGATGGAGAGCGTGGTGAGCTTGTCGAACTGCTTCTCCTCCGGCACCGGGAGGGTGTTGGTGATGACGACCTCGGTGGCGGTGGAGTTCTTCAGCCGGTCGACGGCGGGGTCGGAGAGGATCGCGTGGGTGGCGCAGATGATCACACCGGCGGCGCCCTCGGCCATGAGCGCGTCAGCGGCCTTCACGATCGTGCCACCGGTGTCGATCATGTCGTCGGTGAGGATGCAGATGCGGTCCTTGACCTCACCCACGACGCGGTTGGCGACCGTCTCGTTGGGCCGGTTGATGTCGCGGGTCTTGTGGATGAACGCCAGCGGCGCCCCACCAAGGCGGGCCGCCCAGCGCTCGGCGACCTTGATCCGGCCGGCGTCGGGAGAGACGACGGCGAGGGGCTGGTTGCCGTACTTGTCCTTGATGTAGTCGGTCAGCAGCGGCAGCGCCATCAGGTGGTCGACGGGACCGTCGAAGTAGCCTTGGAGCTGGTCGGCGTGGAGGTCGACGGAGATGATCCGGTCAGCACCCGCGGTCTTGAACATGTCAGCGACCAGACGAGCCGAGATCGGCTCGCGACCGCGGTGCTTCTTGTCCTGGCGGGAGTAGCCCCAGAACGGCATCACGACGGTGATCCGCTTGGCCGAGGCACGCTTCAGCGCGTCGACCATGATCAGGTGCTCCATGAGCCACTGGTTGATCGGCGCCGTGTGCGACTGGATGACGAACGCGTCCGAACCGCGCACCGACTCCTCGTAGCGTACGTAGATCTCGGAGTTGGCGAAGTCGTAGGCCGAGGTCGGTGTCAGCTTCGTTCCCAGAAGGTCGGCGACCTCCTCGGCGAGGACCGGGTGAGCCCGGCCGCTGAAGAGCATCATCTGCTTCTCGGTGGTGCGCTTGGTCATGTGCTGGCTCCTACCCCCGGGGTCACTGCACTTGGATTCTCCATCAACTTCGCTGCCTGACCCAACCCCGGGGGTCACTCGCCTGTCGCCGGGGGTTCACCGAGGATGGGTACGCCCGACTCGAGTGCTTCCTCGGCAGCGGCCGCCTGCGCTGTGCCCGCCCTCTTGGTCAACGCCCACCCCTCGATGATCCGCTGCTGACCTGCGGAGACGGCCAGCGCACCAGGCGGGACGTCCTCCCGGATGAGGGCCTCGCCACCGGTCGTCGCACCGTCTCCGACGACCACCGGGGCGACAAAGGTCACACCTGACCCCGACTTCACGTGGCGTCCGATCCGGGTCTTGTGCTTGTTGACCCCGTCGTAGTTGGCGAAGATCGTGCCGGCCCCGATGTTGGAGCCCTCGCCGATCGTCGCGTCTCCGACGTAGGACAGGTGCGGCACCTTGGCGCCGGGCCCGATGGTCGAGTTCTTGACCTCGACGAAGCCGCCGATCTTGCCCTCCTCGCCGAGCACCGTGCCAGGCCGCAGGTAGGAGAACGGTCCGACGTTGGCACCGGGTCCGACGACGGCGAGCTCTGCCTGCGTACGCACCACCCGGGCACCGTGGCCGACCTCGGTGTCCTTCAGCGTGCAGTCGGGGCCGACCACCGCGTCCTCGTCGATCCGGGTGGCACCGATGAGCTGGGTGCCGGGCAGGATGGTGACGTCGGGCGCGAGCTCGACGTCGGCGTCGATCCAGGTCGTGGCCGGGTCCATCACGGTGACGCCGTCCTTCATCCACCGGGTCACGATCCGGTCGTTGAGGATCTTCCCGAGCGCGGCGAGCTGGGCCCGGTCGTTGGCGCCCTCGGCCTCGCTGACGTCGTCGAGGACGAACGCGTCCACCCCCAGCCCGTCCGAGACCGCCAGCGCGATCGCGTCGGTGAGGTAGAACTCCTTCTTGGCGTTGTCGTTGCCGATCCGCGGCAGCACCTCGGCCAGGAACCCGCCGTCGAAGGCGATGATCCCCGAGTTGATCTCGGTGATCGCCCGCTCCTCGTCGGTCGCGTCCTTCTCCTCGACGATCCCGGCGACCCCGGCGTCGCCACGCAGGATCCGGCCGTAGCCGAAGGGCTCCGGGACGATCCCGCTCAGGATCGTCGCGGCCCGGCCGGCGGCCTCGTGGTCGGCCACCAGAGCGCGCAGCGACTCACCGCGCAGCAGGGGCGTGTCGCCGTACGTGACGAGCACCGTCCCGCCGGAGACCGCGCCGGCCTCGACCGCCACCCGCACGGCGTGCGCCGTGCCGAGCTGCTCGGTCTGGACCGCGATCACGGCCTCGGGCAGGATCTCGTTGATGTGGGGCTCGACCAGCTCCCGCTGGTGTCCCACGACGGCGACGACACGGGACGCCCCGGCCTCCGAGACCGCGGCCAGGACATGGCCCACGAGACTCCGGCCCGCGATCTGGTGGAGCATCTTGGGAGTCTTGGACTTCATCCGGGTGCCGCCCCCGGCGGCCAGCACGATCACGGTGAGCTCGCTCATGTTGGCTCAGTCTAGGCCGCCGCGCCCGGCCGCAGATCCGGGGTCAGCGGACCCGTTCCTCGGCCGCGTTGAGGACCCCGATGATCTGGTCGTAGTCACCGCGGACCTCGGCGTAGCGCAGCAGCTTGACCTGCTCCACGAGCACCTCGTGGGCCTCGAGATCGGCCTCGAGGAGCGCCATCACCTCATCGACGTACGCCTCGAGCGGCATCGCGTGCTCAGAGCTCTCGTGGCCAGGCATCAGGGCCGTGCGGACCGCCGGCGGGACGAGCTCGGTGACCTGGATCCCGATCGGCTCCAGCTGCATCCGGATCGACTCGGAGAGCTGGTGGATCGCCGCCTTGGTGGCGTTGTAGGTGGGCGTGAACCGCAGCGGCGTGTGGGCGAGCCCCGAGGAGACGGTGAGGATCGTGGCGCCGGGACGCTCACGCAGCTGCGGCACGAGCGCGTCGATGAGCCGGATCGGACCGAGCACGTTGGTCACCACGGTCTCCTCGGCATCGGCGAGGAAGCCCGGCGTGGTCCAGTCCTCCTGGCGCATGATCCCCGCCATCGCGACGAGCACGTTCAGATCCGGGAAGCGACTGACCACATCGGCGGTCGCCTCCGCGATCGAGGCGGCGTCGGCGGTGTCGATGCGGACGGTGTCGAAGCCGTGCACCTGGGCCAGCTCGGAGAGCAGCGACGTACGCCTGCCGCCGACGATGACGGTGTTGCCGCGCTCCTTCAGGCGCAGAGCGAGAGCGAGGCCGATCCCGGAGGTCGCTCCGGGGATGAAGATGGTGTTTCCGGTGATGTTCATGCCTCCACCTTGCGGCGGCGGATCCGGCTGCGGGAGAGACCTGGTGATCGTGGGATCGGCGGTCCCTGGTTGCGTACGAGCCTGACCCGCATCATGGATGCCATGGACCGCGCCTCCCTCGCCGACTTCCTCCGACGCCGCCGTGAGGCGCTCCGCCCGCAGGACGTCGGCCTGATCTCCGGGCCCCGCCGGCGCACGCCCGGCCTGCGCCGCGAGGAGGTCGCCGCGCTGACCGGGATGTCGACCGACTACTACGTACGCCTCGAGCAGCAGCGCGGTCCGCAGCCCTCCGACCAGATGCTCTCCGCGCTCGCCCGGGCGCTGCGCCTGACCATCGACGAGCGCGACCATCTCTACCGGCTGGCCGGCCACAACGCCCCGCGGCGTACGTTCGAGGACGGCCACGTCGCCCCGGCGCTGCTGCGCGTGCTGGACCGGCTCGAGGACACCCCGGCGATGATCATGTCCGCGCTCGGCGAGACGCTGGTCGCCAACCGGCTCGCGACCACGATCTTCGGGGACCGGGCGGCGCTGACCGGCTGGGACCGCTGCGAGGCCTACCGCTGGTTCACCGATCCCTCGACGCGCAGCGTCTACCCGCCGGACTACCACGACACGCACGGCCGGGGTCTGGTCGCGAGCCTGCGGATGGCGTACGGAGCACTCGGCGAGCGCTCCCGCGCCGGCGAGCTCGTACGCCTCCTGCTCGACAGGTCCGAGGAGTTCCGCGAGCTGTGGGAACGGCACGAGGTCACCCACCGCTACGAGGACCACAAGACGCTGTTGCACCCGCAGGTCGGCCGCATCGACGTCGACTGCCAGGTGCTGTCCGCCCAGGACCAGGGCCAGGCGCTGCTGGTGCTGACGCCGGTGCCGGGCAGCGAGGCGGAGGAGAAGATCCGGCTGCTCGCGGTCCTCGGTCACGAGGAGTTCAGCGCACCCTAGGAGACGGCTCTGCCCAGGTCGAGGACGAGGACGGCCATGTCGTCGGAGGGCGGCACGGCGGAGAAGTCGGCGACAGCCCGCAGCAGCCGGTCGGCGACGACCTGCGCTCCCACGTCGATGCCCGTGGCGAGGACGGCTTCGACCCCGGCCTCCTCGAACATCGTGTCCCCGGCGCGCCGCTCGAGGACACCGTCGGTGACGACGACGAGCCGGTCGCCCCGCTCGACCGTCACCTCCTCCTCGATGTAGTCGACCGAGTCGAGCACTCCGAGGAGCGCCTGCGACCGGCCTACCCGTCGAGCGGAGACGCCAGGCCGGGCACGGGTGACCAGGAACGGCGGCGGATGGCCGGCACAGACGAGCCGCACTCGGAAGCGGGACGCGGAGGTGACCTCGAGCGTGCCGCACACGAGCGTGATGAACCGGCCCCGCAGGCCCTCGTCGCTGATCGCGGAGTTGAGCCGCTCCAGGGTCGGGGCGATCGGGATGCCGGCCCGCATCAGCGCCCGTACCGTGTGCCGCGACATCCCGGCGACCGCAGCCGCCTCCGGCCCGACGCCGCACACGTCGCCGACCATGAAGCCCCAGCGCCCGGCGCCGAGCGCGAAGATGTCGTAGAAGTCGCCGCCGGCCTCGTTGAACTCCCCCGTCGGCTCGTAGCCCACCCCGATGTCGACGCCCGGGATCTCTGGCAGCACCGCCGGCAGCAGGCTGCGCTGCAGGGACCGGCCGATCTCCTGGAGCTCGGTGTGGGCGCGGGCGTTGTCGATGGCCAGGGCCGCCCGGCGGGCCACCGACTCCGCCACCATCAGGCGCTCGCGGCGCAGCGGCTCACCGGCCGGGCGTCCGAGGGTGAGCCACCCGATGACCCGGTTGCGGGCCTCCAACGGGAGGATCGCGACCTCGCCGTCGAGGTCGGGCACGGCGGGCACCTCCGGGCCGTCCGGGGTCGCATCCTCCAAGGCGTCCCGCACCTCGTCGAGCTGGTGCTCGTCGGCGTGCCAGGCGAACTGGAGCCGAGGATGGTCACGTACGTCGTTGAGGTAGATGCCGCACCAGGTCGCCAGCCGGGGCACGACGATCTGGCCGGTCATCGCGGTCGTCGTCTCCAGGTCCAGCGACCCGGCCAGCATCACGCTCGTCTCCCCCAGGAACGACAGCCAGGCGCGCCGCTCACCATCCGCAGCCCGCGTGGAGGCCCGGTCGACGCTCGGTGCGGCCCAGTCCGCGACCCGCTGCAGCTCGGCGCCGTCCTCGGTCGCGAAGCTGCCCGGCTTCTTCTTCGCGACCGCCAAGGTGCCGATCACCCGGCCCTCGAAGGCCACTGGGGCGGTCACCAGCGAGCGCAGCTCGAGCCCGCGGAGCAGCTCGACCGGCGTGGCACGCAGGTCCCCGATCGCCAGCGGCCGGAACGAGGCCTTGAGGCTCGGCGCACCGCCCTCGCCACGGCGCACGCTCCGCCCCTTGATCAGCGCAGCCGACCCGCTCGTCGCGGCCACGACGAACCGGTCCTCCATCTCGTCCTCGAGCAGGAGGTACGCAGCGTCAGCGTCGAAACGCTCCCGGGTCTGCTCCACCACGAGGTCGAGGATGTCGGCGAGCGCGAGCTGGTTGAGGGCGAGCCCGCTCAGTCCCAGCGGATCCCGGCCGGGCGTGGC
Organism: Nocardioides sp. NPDC127503; assembly: GCF_040302165.1. NCBI lineage: Bacteria > Bacillati > Actinomycetota > Actinomycetes > Propionibacteriales > Nocardioidaceae > Nocardioides > Nocardioides sp. NPDC127503. The sequence continues at coordinate 6,778 of NZ_JBEORH010000005.1, forward strand.
CACGCTCTCCCGGCGGCGTACGTCCTGGCCCTCCGGGACTACCCCGTTGGGCGCATCCACGTCGAGGGTCGTCTCCACGAGCGCGAACGCTGCCCACACCCGCTTGTGGTCCCGGCGGTACTCCACTCCCCAGGCAGTCGCCAGCGCCGAGGTGATGAGCAGCCCGCGGCCGTGCTCGCCTGCCCCGGGACGAGCGTTGGCACCGACCGGGAGCACCCGGGTCGGGTGCTGGTCGAAGACGTCGATGCGGAGCCGGTCCTCCTCGCGTACGACCGCCACGGTCATGGGCGTGCCGGCGTGGGTCACGGCGTTGGTCACCAGCTCGCTGGTCAGCAGGACGACGTCGTCGAGGAGGTCGTCGAGGCCCCATTCGTCAAGCACCTCGCGCGCGAAACGGCGCGCCTCGGAGACCGACGTCGGTGCCGGCTCGAAGGTTCGAGAGAGTGTCTTGGCTCCGATACTCATGACCACCGCCGATTGTGCACCCCTTTGGCGCTGGTATGGCACTGATCACGGCAAGGTACCGGCAGGTAGGTCAAGGAATTACCAGAATCGGTGGTGAACGATCATTTGTGGGCCACGGCCAGCCGAGGAGTGGGACACTTCAGCAGACGCGCGGATCAGCGCGAGAGGAGGCAGGGATGCCCTCATCGACGGACGCATCGAGGTCGGCCACGCTCCCCGAGCAGGTGACGGTCGATCAGGTCACGCTGCGCCAACTCAAGGACGCGATGACCGCGATGCGCGACGGTATCTTCACCGGCCGGCTCGAGCCTGTCGACGGGCCGCTCGGTGACCTCGCCTCCATTCACAACGAGATCGCCGAACGGCTGAACCACCTGACCGGCGAGATCGCGCGCGTACGCCGCGAGGCCGGCCGCGACGGCCACCACGACGAACGGCTCCGGCCGAGCATCGGCGGCGGTGCTTGGGCCGGCGCCGTCGAGGACGCCAACAAGCTGGTCGCCGACCTGGCACGCCCGACCGCCGACGTCGCCCGGGTCGTCGCCGCCGTCTCTGCGGGCGACCTCACCCAGACGATGGACGTACGCCACGGCAGCCGCGCTCTCAAGGGCGACCCGCTGCTGGTCGCCAAGAGCGTGAACGGCCTGGTCGCCCAGCTCGCCACGATCACCGAGGAGATCGCGCGGGTCACCCGCGAGGTCGGCACCGAGGGCAAGCTCGGTGGTCGCGCCCGCGTGCGGAACGCCTCCGGCACCTGGCGCGACCTCGTCGACGCGGTCAACACGATGTCCTCGCGGCTGACCGCTCAGGTCCGCGACATCGCCGAGGTCACCACCGCCGTCGCCAACGGCGACCTGTCCCGTACGGTCACCATCGAGGTCTCCGGCGAGATGGCGCAGCTCAAGGACACCGTCGACCGGATGGTCGGCCAGCTGTCCTCGTTCGCCGCCGAGGTCACCCGTGTCGCCCGCGAGGTCGGCACCGAGGGCCGTCTCGGCGGCCAGGCCGACGTACGCGGCGTCTCCGGCACCTGGCGCGACCTGACCGACTCGGTCAACACGATGGCCTCCAACCTGACCTCCCAGGTGCGAGGTATCTCCTCGGTCGCCAAGGCCGTCGCCCGCGGCGACCTGTCGCAGCAGATCACGGTCACCGCGCGCGGTGAGGTCGCCGAACTCGCCGAGACGCTCAACTCGATGACCGCCACCCTGCAGACCTTCGCCGACGAGGTCACCCGCGTCGCCCGCGAGGTCGGCACCGAGGGCATCCTCGGAGGCCAGGCCGAGGTTCCCGGCGTCGCCGGCCGGTGGAAGGACCTCACCGACTCGGTGAACTCGATGGCCTCCAACCTGACCAACCAGGTCCGCGACATCGCCCAGGTCACCACCGCGGTGGCCGGCGGCGACCTGTCCCAGAAGATCACCGTCGACGTACGCGGCGAGCTCGCCGAGCTCAAGACCACCGTCAACACCATGGTCGACCAGCTCTCCGCCTTCGCCGACGAGGTCACCCGAGTCGCCCGCGAGGTCGGCACCGAGGGCATGCTGGGCGGGCAGGCCGAGGTCCCGGGCGTCGGCGGCCGCTGGAAGGACCTCACCGACTCCGTCAACTCCATGGCGACCAACCTGACCAACCAGGTCCGCAACATCGCCCAGGTCACCACCGCGGTGGCCGGCGGCGACCTGTCCCAGAAGATCACCGTCGACGTACGCGGCGAGCTCGCCGAGCTCAAGACCACCGTCAACACCATGGTCGACCAGCTCTCCGCCTTCGCCGACGAGGTCACCCGCGTCGCCCGCGAGGTCGGCGGCGAGGGTCAGCTCGGTGGCCAGGCCGCGGTGCCCGGCGTCTCCGGCACCTGGCGCGACCTGACCGACTCGGTGAACTTCATGGCCGGCACGCTGACCGCCCAGGTGCGAAACATCGCCCAGGTCACCACCGCGGTGGCCCGTGGCGACCTGAGCCGGCAGATCACCGTCGACGCCCGCGGTGAGATCCTCGAGCTCAAGTCGACGATCAACACCATGGTCGACCAGCTCTCCTCCTTCGCGGCCGAGGTCACCCGTGTGGCCCGCGAGGTCGGCACCGAGGGCAAGCTCGGCGGCCAGGCCGACGTGCACGACGTCTCGGGCACCTGGAAGGACCTCACCGACTCGGTCAACTCGATGGCCTCCAACCTGACCTCCCAGGTCCGCAACATCGCCCAGGTCACCACCGCCGTCGCCCGAGGCGACCTGACCCAGAAGATCACCGTCGACGCCCGCGGCGAGATCCTCGAGCTCAAGTCGACCATCAACACCATGGTCGACCAGCTCGGCTCGTTCGCCGACGAGGTCACCCGTGTGGCCCGCGAGGTCGGCACCGAGGGCGCGCTCGGTGGCCAGGCTCAGGTCCCGGGTGTCGCCGGCACCTGGCGCGACCTGACCGTCTCGGTGAACTCGATGGCCTCCAACCTGACCAACCAGGTCCGCAGCATCGCCCAGGTCTCCAAGGCGGTCTCGCAGGGCGACCTGTCGCAGAAGATCTCCATCGAGGCCCGCGGTGAGGTCGCCGCCCTGGCCGGCACGCTCAACGCGATGGTCGACACACTGCGTACCTTCGCCGACGAGGTCACCCGTGTCGCCCGCGAGGTCGGCACCGAGGGATCGCTGGGCGGTCAGGCCCACGTACGCGGCGTGGCCGGCACCTGGAAGGACCTCACCGACTCGGTCAACTCGATGGCCTCCAACCTGACCTCCCAGGTCCGCAACATCGCCCAGGTCACCACCGCCGTCGCCCGAGGCGACCTGACCCAGAAGATCACCGTCGACGCCCGCGGCGAGATCCTCGAGCTCAAGTCCACGGTCAACACCATGGTCGACCAGCTCTCCTCCTTCGCCGACGAGGTCACCCGTGTCGCCCGCGAGGTCGGCACCGAGGGCAAGCTCGGTGGCCAGGCCGAGGTTGCCGACGTCTCCGGCACCTGGCGCGGGCTCACGGAGAACGTCAACCAGCTCGCCTCGACGCTGACCACACAGCTCCGCGCGATCGCCGAGGTCTCCGCTGCGGTGACCCAGGGCGACCTGAGCCGGCAGATCACCGTCGGGGCCGCCGGCGAGGTCGCCGACTTGAAGGACAACCTCAACGAGATGATCGACTCGCTGCGGGAGACCACCAGGGCCAACGAGGACCAGGACTGGCTCAAGACCAACCTTGCCCGGTTCACCGGCCACATGCAGGGCGGGCGGGACCTGCTCGAGGTCGCCCGGCTGATCGTCTCGGAGCTCACCCCGCTGGTCGGCGCGCAGCAGGGCTCGATCTTCCTCACCGACCAGACCTCCGAGCACGGCGGCCCCAAGGTCCTGCGCCGGATCGCCTCCTACGGCTACCAGCCCGGTCCCGACGTCCCCGACGTCTTCGCGCTCGGCGAGGGACTGGTCGGGCAGGCGGCGTACGACCGCCAGCCGATCATCGTGCGCGACGTGCCGGCCGAGTTCCTGCGGATCTCCTCGGGCCACGGGTCGGCGGCACCGACCTCGATCGTCGTGCTCCCGGTGGCGTTCGAGGAGAAGGTGATCGGCGTCGTCGAGCTGGCCTCGTTCCGGCCCTTCAGCGCCGTCCACATGCAGTTCCTCGAGCAGCTCGCGGAGTCGATCGGGGTCTCGCTCAACGCGATCATGGCCAGCTCGCGCACCGAGGAGCTGCTGGTCGAGTCGCAGCGTCTCGCCGCCGAGCTCCAGGACAAGCAGGACGAGGGCGAGCGTCAGCAGGTCGAGCTGCAGCAGACCAACGCCGCTCTCGAGGAGAAGGCGCGCCAGCTCGCGGACCAGAACCAGGCGATCGAGATCAAGAACCTCGAGATCGAGGACGCCCGGCGCGGCCTGGAGGAACGCGCCGAGCAGCTCGCCCTCTCGTCCCGCTACAAGTCCGAGTTCCTGGCCAACATGTCGCACGAGCTGCGTACGCCGCTCAACTCGCTGCTCATCCTGGCCCGGTTGCTCTCCGACAACGTCGACGGCAACCTCAACTCCCGCCAGGTGGAGTACTCCCGCACCATCCACGGCGCCGGCACCGATCTCCTCCAGCTGATCAACGACATCCTCGACCTGTCCAAGGTCGAGGCGGGCAAGATGGACGTCCACGTCACCGACGTCGCGGTGACCTCGGTGGTCGAGTACGTCGAGGCGACCTTCCGGCCGCTGACCGCCGAGAAGGACCTCGACTTCATCGTCAGCGTCGACCCCGACGTGCCCCGGGTGCTCCGCTCGGACCAGCACCGGCTGCAGCAGGTGCTGCGCAACCTGCTCTCCAACGCGGTGAAGTTCACCGACGGCGGCGGGGTCCGGCTGATGATCCGCAACGCCTCCGGCGAGCGCTTCTCGACACCCAGCCTGCAGCAGGCCGACGCGGTGCTGGCGTTCTCTGTGGTCGACACCGGCATCGGCATCCCGCCGGAGAAGCTGAAGGTCATCTTTGAGGCGTTCCAGCAGGCCGACGGCACGATCAGCCGCAAGTTCGGCGGCACCGGTCTCGGCCTGTCGATCAGCCGCGAGGTCGCCCACCTCATCGGCGGCGAGATCCAGGTCAAGAGCGACCCCGGACACGGCAGCTCCTTCACGCTGTACGTCCCCAGGATCAGCGCCGGGACGATCGATGCCCAGACTCCGACGCCTGCCCTCAGCGAGCCGGTCTCACCCCTTCAGCAGGATGCGGCCGACCGGGGCGCTGACCAGGTCCTGCTGGTTCTCAGCGGCGGCAGCGACGACTCCGGCCCGGGCACCAGCGCCGTCGTGGAGGCTCTGTTCGGCTCGGTCGACGAGGTCGAGACGGTCTTGGGGGCTTCGCCCGACGAGGCTCAAGCGGTCCTCGCCGACCGCGAGGTCGACTGTGTGGTCCTGGACCTTCCCCTGACGGAGGGCGGCTTCGACGTGCTCCGCTGGATGCGCACCCACAAGCGCACCAAGAACATCCCCGTCGTGCTGAGTAGGGTCGGCGAGGTGACCAAGGCTCAGCGGAGCCGCCTGGACAGGTACGCCCAGGCGATGACCCTCAAGACACCGGCAACCACCGAGGAGGCGATCGACGACGTGAGCGTGCTGCTGGGCCGAACCGGTGGGCAGTCCCCCAGGACGTACGTTCCCGAGCCGGCCGACCCGAACGGCCAGTTCGTCGGTCGCAGGATCCTGATCGTCGACGACGACGTACGCAACGTCTTCGCGCTCACCAGCGCCCTCGAGCAGCACGGCATCGACGTCCTCTATGCCGAGTCCGGGGAGGCCGGGATCGAGGCTCTCCAGCGGGAGCCGGGCGTCGACCTCGTACTGATGGACATCATGATGCCGGGCATGGACGGTCTGACCGCGATGCGCCTGATCCGCGACATCCCGCAGTTCAAGAGCCTGCCGATGATCGCTCTGACCGCGAAGGCGATGACCGGTGACCGCGAGGACAGCCTCGCTGCCGGCGCCTCGGAGTACATCACCAAGCCGGTCGACGTCGCCGACCTGCTCTCGCTGTTCCGGTTGTGGCTGTCATGAGCGATCGCCATCAGCAGGGGACGGCGAAGATCCTGCTCGTCGACGACCGGGCCGCCAATCTGGTCGCGCTCGAGGCGATCCTGGGGTCGCTCAACCAGAGCCTCGTCCGAGCCGGGTCCGGCGAGGACGCCCTACGTGCCCTGCTCCACGACGACTTCGCGCTGATCCTGCTCGACGCGCAGATGCCGGGGATGGACGGCTTCGAGACGGCCACCCGCATCAAGGCGCGGGAGCGCACCAAGGACGTCCCGATCATCTTCCTGACCGCCAACGACTTCGACACTCATCTCGCCTATCGCGGCTACGCGACCGGTGCCGCCGACTTCCTCGCCAAGCCGTTCGACCCGTGGCTGCTGCGGGCGAAGGTGCAGGTCTTCGTCGACCTGTGGCACGCCAGCCGCAAGCTCAGCATCCAGGCCGACCTGCTGCGCCGGTCCCTGGACGAGCGAGCCGCCCAGCCCGGCCGGGTCGACGTCGACGTCGTCACCGACCTCCGCTCCCGGCTCGCGGGGGTGGAGGAGGCGGTGGCCGAACTCGACACGGGCGGCGACCTCGGCCCCGGCGGCGATGCCCGCCGCCGTCTCGGGACGCGGCTCGACGATCTCAGGCAGGCGCTCGACGCGCTGGGCTGATCGGACCCCGAGAGCTATGGATCAGATCTTCGCGCGGTAGGCGGCGAGGACCTGCTCCGCCTTCTCCTTGTCGGCGTCCTGCAGCGGGATGAGCAGCTCGGCGACGATGTCGGTCAGCTCGGCGACGCGCCGGTTGAGCTGGCGCTGCTCCTGCACCTCGGCCTCGAGCGCCTCGATGCGGCGCACCAGCGAGGCACGCGTACGGGCCGCGTCGCGGGCACCGCGAGCGATGTTCTTGATGCCGGATTCGTCGGACATGTCAGTTTCCTTCTGCAGCTTTGAGGGCGGGCCAGGAGGCGCGGAGCCGCGCGACGCCCGGCAGCGGGTTGCCGAGCATGTCCTGGCCTTCGTTGATGCCGAGGTGCTCGACCACACCGCCGGCCGCCTCGATCTCGGCCTGGACGAGGGCGGGGTCGATGCGGCGTACGAGGCCTTCGGGCTGCGGGTCGGGGAGGTTCTCACCGGTGACCGCGAACTCGAGGTAGAGCTTGCCGCCGCCGGGCCGCAGCGCCATCTTCGCCAGGGTCCAGAGCTGGCTCCGCGCCCCGTTGTCGAGGCAGCCGATCAGGTCCCGAGCGTAGAGATGGTGGGGGTCACGGGCCAGCCGCGCACCCAGTGTCAGCGTCGAACGGAGCTCGCCGAGGATGAGCTGCTCGGAGACCAGGGGAAGCTTGTGGCGCTCGGCCCTGCGGCGTACGGCGGCCACCGCGGCGCGGGAGAAGTCCACCGAGTGCACCTGGTGTCCCTTGCGGGCGAAGAAGCGACCGTCACGCCCGATCGCGCCGGAGCCGATGTCGACCACCTTCGCGTCCTCGGGCAGCTGCTTCTGGACCCAGGCGCCGAAGGCCGACTGCTTGCTCTCGAGTTCGCTCCCGTGGGTGTTGTGGAACTCGGTCCAGTGGCCCATGTCGGTGCGGAAGCCGCGCAGCCAGCCGTCCAGACGACGTACGCCGGCCGGCGGGTCGGCGTACTTGAACGACGGGTCCGGGGTGCGCCACTTCGGGCCGTAGATGAAGGCCAGCATCTCCTCGGGCTCAGCGGGAGCCGGGAAGTCGTAGCCATGCAGGTTGATCGTCGAGACCGGCACGATCGCCTCGCGGCGCAGCCGGCCGGAGCGGTTGCCGAGCTGGTAGAAGACCGGCTCGCCGTCACCGTCGGGCACGTAGAACGCCACGAAGATGTCGATGTGCACCTTGCGGCCGTCCGAGACCTGGTGCAGGACCTTGATGTCGCCGCCCGACATCCGCAGGACGCTCCAGCCGCGCTCGCGCATGGTGCGCTCGATGGCGTACGACTCGGTGATGATCTCGGCGGGGACGGTGTGCTTGGAGAGGTAGCAGACGTCGGTGTCGGAGTCGTGGCCGAGCATCCGGCCCTCGCGGATCGCGCCGAGGAGCGCGCCGTAGTTGAGGTAGGCCTCGACGCCGACCACGTCGCGGAGGTCGGCGAGGACACGCTGGGTGCCGTCGAGGATCTCCTCACGGATGCGCGTGTCGGTGGCCTCGAAGGAGCGAGTCAGGTGGCCGACCTTGTCGACGCTGAGCGGGTTGCCGCCGCCGTCGACGATCGAGATGTTGCCCTCACCGGAGCCGAGGATGACCTTGTCCTCGAAGAGCACCTCGCCCTCGTAGTCGGCGATGGTGACCGTCGCGGAGCCGTGCAGGAACCGTGTCAGCACAGTCGGCCACGGCACCAAGGTGCCCCCGTCTGCCGGGTGGCCGTCGCGGTCGGGCGTGAGGGACCAGACGTACTGGCCGTCGACGGAGAGAATCAGGACCGGCGTCGAGGAGTCCCGGACAAGGACCCCGTCGTCGGAGATCTCGAACTGTCCGCCAGTCGTGGGGGCACTGCCGGTCACGAGACCTGGGCATCCTCTCGCGCGATGGCCTTCCGCAGAGCGGTGCTGCTGGTCTGGAGCGTGTAGGGGAAGTAGACGACCTCGACACCGACCGACGCCATCTTCTTCTCGAGCGCGTCGCCCTTCTCGGTGCCCTTCCAGTCATCGCCCTTGAAGAGGTGGGTGAACCCGACCTCGCGCCAGGAGTCGACCTTGTCGGTGGTGCGCTCGGCATAGACCGCGTCCACGATCCCGATCGCCTCGACGATCTCCAGCCTCTCGACGAGCGGGACGGTCGGGATGATCCCCTTCGTCGTCTCGCAGACCTCGTCGGAGACCACACCCGCGATCAACGTGTCGCAGCGCTCGCGCGCCTGGCGAAGCATGTTGAGGTGACCGATGTGGAAGAGATCGAACACGCCAGGAACGTAACCGATGATCGGTCCCATGCCCACGCTTCCTCCAAGTGTTTGTCGATTAGTTTGGGCGACTTTACACCCTGCTCCCCCACGACCTTGATACCAGGCCAGTATCCATGTCTCCCTGCGCATCTCCGGAATCACCAACGCGACACGCGGACGTCCACAGGAAGCCCGGCGACCTTACACGAAGATGAACGGCGCGTGGCCATCAATGACGAGGGCCGGGGTCAGCCGGGCGGCATGACCCCGAGGACGACGAGCAGTCCGGGGAGGCCGAGGAACAGTAGTCCGAGCAGGACCGGGCCACCGAGCACGCCCAGAAGGATGGTGACTTTCGAGACGGCGTACCGCCGCAGGTAGGACACGGCGAGCACCCCGAATCCCGCGGCCGAGACGACCGATCCGAGGAGGTACGCCACCGAGCGCAGCCCGAGGTCAGCCGAGTCGCCGCTCGCTCCTGCGAGGATCGTGGCAGCCTCCGCCGTGCTGCCGACAGCGTCGAGCGCGAGCGTTGCGAAGGCACCCCAGAGAAGCACCGACATGGCCCAGGGCGTCACGAACCTGACCGGACGCGCGGCCACCGACAGCAGAGCGACCGCGGCGCCCAGCACCTTCAGGGCCGTGACGGTCCAGTTCATGACCGAGAGGCCGGTGGCGTACTCGGCGTAGCGCCCCTCTGCGAAACGATCGGTGACCTCGAAGACCACGTTGACCCCGGCGAACGCCAGGCAGCCCAACGCCATCAGCACCGCGACAGCGATGACGGCAGGGCTTGCGGCCAGCGCCGCGGGCGCCACCGGTCCCCTCTGGCTCGCGAGAGTCGTCATGGTCCCGACGCTACGAATCCCGGCGCGGCGAGCGCATCAGGGGATCCCCTGCCCGAACCCGGAGCGCGCTAGCGTCGGGTCATGGATGTCGTCGAGATCGACGGGTTGCGCCTCGCCTTCCGGCGGGCCGGGAACGGTCCTGCGGTCGTGTTCGTCCACGGCGGCGCCGAGGACGGCCGCGCCTGGACCCCACAGCTCGACGCGCTCTCGGACGAGTTCACCGTCATCGCGTGGGACGAACCGGGCGCCGGCGGCTCCGACGACGTGCCCGCGGGCTTCGCACTGAGCGACTATGCAGACCACCTGGCCGGACTCATCCGCGCGCTGGACGTCTCTCCGTGCACGCTCGTCGGGCTCTCCTGGGGCGTGACCGTCATCCTCGAGCTCTACCGGCGCCACCCCGAGGTGGCACGAAGCTTGGTGCTCGCCGACGGCTACGCCGGCTGGCGCGGCTCGCTCGGACCCAACGAGGCCGACGCCCGCCTCGCGGGCCTGCTCAACCAGCCGTCAGACAGCTTCGACCCGACCCTCCCGGGCCTATTCGCCGGCCCTCCGCCAGCGAAGTTCATGTCCCTGCTGGAGGCGATGGCAGCCGACGTACGCCCCCACAGCATGCTGACCGCCCTGACCGCGATGGCTCACGCCGACCTGACCGACGTGCTCGGGGCGATCCAGGTGCCCACCCAGCTCATCTGGGGCGCCCTCGACGTACGGTCGCCTCTATCCGTTGCCCACGAGTTCGAGCGCCAGATCGAAGGCGCCAGCCTCGAGGTCATCCCCGACTGCGGCCACGTCAGCAACCTCGAGGATCCGCAGACGTTCAACGACATCCTCCGCAGCTTCCTCCGCCGCCACGCTGCATGACCCGCACTCACACTCGAGATGCACCTCGCCCGAGCCATTCGAGAATCAGGCGGTTGGTCTCCTCCGGCAGCTCCTGCTGGATCCAATGGCCGCAGTCCAGCTCCACGACCTCGACGCGCGGTACGAACACCTCGAGGTTCGGCGCCCTCATGACCGTGTCACGTGCTCCGTAGATCATCAGCGCCTGCTGGCGGACGATCGGGTCGACGTTTTCCATCAGCTCCCAGTTGCGGTCCACGTTGCGGTACCAGTTCACGCTCGGAGTGAACCCCGATGCCCCGAACGCCTCGACGAACACCGCCAGCTCGCCGTCGCTCATCACGGGCTCGCCGCGTGGCGTCTCGGCATGCGCGAGGTTGATGAGCGGCATGCCCGGCTCCGGCTCGGCCGCGGGCTCGTTCCTGCGGTACAGGTTGCGCAGGAACTGGCGGGCGTTCGCGTCGAACACGGCGTCGGCCACCCCGGGTTGGCGGTTGAAGTGGACGAAGTACGAGTCGCTGCCGACGATCGCTTCGATGAACGTGAGGGGCGGCACCTCACCGCGCTCCATGTACGGCACGCTGAGCGCGATCACCTTGTTGACTCGGGTGGGATGCAACACGGCAGCGCTCCACACCACGTTCGCGCCCCAGTCGTGGCCGACGAACGTCGCATCCTCGTATCCGAAGTGGTCCAGGAGACCGACGAGGTCGCCGCACAGATGCAAGATGTCGTAGTCGGAGACCTCGGCGGCGCGCGACGAGTTGCCGAAGCCACGCTGGTTGGGGGCGATGACGTGGTAGCCGGCCGCGGCGAGCGCGCTCATCTGATGGCGCCATGAGAAGGCCAGCTCCGGCCAGCCGTGGCAGAGGACGATGGGATTGCCTGCGTTCTCCTGCCCCGCCTCGAAGACTTCGAGCTCGATCCCGTTGACGGCGATCATGCTCGGCTCGGGAAAATCGATGGGTTCTGACACTGCTTTGTCCTTTCAGCGACATGCCGATGCGCACCGTGCGGCGATCGGTTGATGTGACCGTAGAAGCCATCGCGGACAGGAACCGTCCTCAATGCTCGGCAGATTGAGAACCCGTCGGCTGACCCCACCGAGGCACAGCCAGGCCCGCGCGCTCCAAGAGGCGAACTTCAAGCCCATCGAAGGGTGTCCGTGCTGGGCCACTCGCTGGCAACGCATCTACAGCACTGGTCGAGGGCGACGGCGAGGGCGATCAGAAGCCTTAGTTATCTAGGCTTCGGTCATTTCGGTTCTAGCCAGAGAGAGCGGCGAGTCACGAGCGACCCAAGTTCAGATGACCTGGGCCGTTCAGCTTCTCAGTCGAGATGCAGCGAAGACTGACGAGACGTGATCAAGCGACTCTCCCGGCGCGCCGGCGAGCATCGCACGCGTCGAGTCTTAGGGACCATTCAGTTCTGGGAGATGAACAAGTCGCTCCTGCCCCCACCACTTTGACGACTCAGAGATCCACTGCTCCAGGCGCCACCCAAACTCGAACGCTCGATTAGAGATCTCGTCGACGTCGGCAATCTCGATGACCTGGCATATCCGCCACGTTCCCGTGTCACCAGTGGAACGGACCTTCAGCGACAGCCAGACGTAGTCGTCTAGTTCTGGACTGGGACCTCCATACTGACTGGTCGGACCGAGTTCAGTACCCAGCATCGTCGAGACCTTCAAGCCTTGTCGCTCTGCCGAGCTGAATACGCTGCTCAGGATCTGATCGATGACGCTAGACATGAGCCAGTCGATCAAGTCCTCCTCTTCCACAGACATCACCATCCCGTACGTCGCGGCCAGATCGCCAAGCTTTCTTGGATCTCGACACTCAGGTTGGAGTCGACACGGCGAGCGACCGGGACCGTTTCTGAGCCGCTGTGTGCCATTCCCGTGTGCCATCCGGAACGACAAGGCCCGCCTTGATCTGCCAAAGTGCAGGTCAAGACGGGCTCTCTGCTCCCCGGGTAGGAGTCGAACCTACGTCGCTAGTCCTGATTCAAAGTCAGGCGGGCCCTGCCGGCAGACCAACCGGGGAACGTACGCCGAAACGCACGGGACAACTGTAGACGGCAGCGCCCCCACCGCGCGCACTGACACTGCATGCCGGTCGAGCCTGGACAGAGGGTCATGGGTCGGCGGCGAACCCCGAAACGAAAACTCAGCCCGTAAGCGAGATCTCCCCAACAAGAAGAACCGTGTTGGTCTCGACGCGCCTCCGCCTAGCGGCTCCGGCGGCTCGACCAGCGAGCAAGGCAGCTCCGGCGGCTCGACCAGCGGGTGGCCAGTCAGAGAAGCTCAGCGACCTTCTCGGCAGTCTCCTTCGCCGACCCAGGGTTCTGCCCGGTGACAAGGTTGCCGTCGACGACCGCATAAGAGACGAACGGAAGCTTGGCCTTCTCGTAGAGCGCACCACGCTTCTTGGCCTCGTCCTCGGCGTTGTATGGCACGAGCTCGGAGACCCGCGCGAGGACCTCCTCCTGCCAGGCGAAACCGGTCATCTTGCGCCCGGCGATGAGGTAGGACCCGTCGGAGAGGCGGGTGTTGAGCAGACCGCAGTAGCCGTGACAGACGGAGGAGACGATGCCGCCGCGCTCGTAGATCTCGCGGGTGATGCGCTGGAGCCCTTCGCTGTCGGGGAAGTCGTACATGACCGCGTGGCCGCCGGTGAAGTAGATGGCGTCGTAGTCGGCGGAGTCGACCTGGTCGGGGCTGAGCGTGTTCTCGAGCAGGGCCATCCGCTCCGGAGAGGCACGCCAGGCCTTGGCGGTCTTGTCGTAGCTGGGGAACTTCAGCGCCCGCGGCTCGAGGGGCACCGCTCCCCCGGCAGGGCTGACGAGGGTCTGCTCGAAGCCGTGCTCCTCGAAGACCTGCCAGGCGTGGGTGAGCTCGGAGAGCCACAGACCGGTCGGATGGGACGGGTCGTCGTAGTGACCGACGTTGGTGACGACGTTCAGGATGCGCTTGGTCATACCCTGGTCTCCTCCGTGTGCTGACGGCACGCTCGACTCACCGAACGCCGGTCCTGCGTAGTGTCTTCAGCGCGAGCGTAAGCATCCGCGACCACTGATCGTGGTTGATCGCGCTGGGCGGGGAGAATCCCTGGAACCGCTGATGGGCGACGGTCTGGGCCTCGGTGTACTTGAGCAGCCCGTCGGCGCCGTGCCTGCGTCCGAGACCTGAATCGCCCATACCGCCCATCGGAGCGTCGATGCTGCCCCAGGCCGCGGCGAACGCCTCGTTGACGTTGACCGTGCCGGCGTGGATGCGGGCCGCGACGGCCCGGCCCTTGGCGCCGTCGCGGCTCCAGACGCTGGCATTGAGGCCGTACGCCGTGGAGTTGGCCATCCTGACCGCGTCGTCGATCTCGGTGTAGCGGTAGATCGAGACGACCGGGCCGAAGGTCTCGTGCTCGAACAGGGTCATCTCCGGGGTGACGTCGGCGAGGATCGTCGGCTCGTAGAACAGCGGACCGAGGTCGGGTCGAGGTGTCCCGCCGGCGAGCAGGGTCGCGCCCTTGGCGACCGCGTCCTCGACGTGCGTGGAGACGGTGTCGAGCTGCGAGGTGGTCGTCAGGCTGCCGACGTCGATGCTGTAGTCGTAGGCAGCACCGATCCGGAGCTCCTTGGTCCTGGCCACGAACCGGGAGACGAACTCGTCGTAGATCTCGTCGGGGACGTACATCCGCTCGACCGACACGCAGAGCTGTCCGGCGGAGGGGAAGGAGGCTGCGATCGCGCCCGTCACCGTGCGGTCGATGTCAGCATCGGGCAGGACGATCATCGGGTTCTTCCCGCCGAGCTCGAGCGAGGCGCCGATCAGGCGCTCACCCGCACTCCGCGCCAGCTGACGCCCGCTGGCGGTGGACCCGGTGAACATCAGATAGTCGGCGCCGGCGAGCAGCGGGTCGCCGATGTCGCGGCCACGCCCGACGACGAGCTGCCACACGTCCTCGGGCAGGCCCGCCTCCTTCATCAGGTCGAGCGCCCACAGCGCGGTCAGCGCGGTCTGGGTGTCGGGCTTCTGTACGACGGCGTTGCCGGCCAGCAGCGCCGGAATCGTGTCGCCGGCCGCCATGCTGAGCGGGTAGTTCCAGGGCGAGATCACCGCGACCACACCCTTGGGGTGGTGCAGCTCGGTGGTGTGGGTGAGCAGCGGAAACGCCCCGCGACGCCGCTTCGGCGCAAGGAGACGCTCGACGCTGCGCGCGTAGTAGCGGGCCGTGATCGCGATGTCGGTGACCTCGAGGAAGGCGTCGCGACGGGTCTTCCCGTTCTCGGCCTGCATCAGGTCGAGCGCCTCGTCCTGGCGCTCGAGGACGAGGTCGTGGAACCGGAGCAGGATGCGCTTACGGTCGGCGATCGGCGTCGCCGCCCAGCCGCCCTGCACGGTTCGCGCCCGCTCAAAGGCGGTCTCCACGTCCTCCGGCGTCGAGGTCGGGAGCTCGGCGAGCTGCTCGCCCGTGTACGGAGCGGTGTTGGTGACGGCGGCCGCCCCCGGAGCGGCGGTGACCTGGCCGGCGAGCCGATGCAGCAGTGCGGGCGTGATCGAGGCGGGAAGACCGCGAGTGCGGGTCGCGGCGGCAGCGTGGTCGATGGACATGTCAGATCTCCGAACGGTCGGAACGCTGGGCGGTGGCCCGGACCGAGGTCGGCACGGGCATGTGGAGGGCGGCCTGGGCCTCGGTGGCGACGTCGAGGCGGAGCGTACGCATGGTCGCGAGGGATCTGATGTCGTCCGACATCCGCCCCTCACCGAGCTCCAGCTCGACACCGCGCGGCAGGCTCGAGCTGCCCGCGGCGAGGACGTTGGTCTGGTTGAGCGTCGACTGCCAGCGATCGCCGACCTTCGTGTAGGAGGTCAGCGACGAGACCCGCTCACCCGACCGGAACCCGGTCTGCGCCGGCGTGGGCGCCGAGAAGGCGACGTCGACCCCACCGGTGTCGTTGGCGACACGCGCAGTGCTGGTCGAGGCGTTGATCTCCACGTCGAGCTCGGTTACCCATTTCGGGAACCCGTAGCCGTCATGGCCACGGACCTGCGCGATCTCGGTGTTGACCGGCAGTGAGAAGACGTACGAGTGCAGGTGGTCGTTCTTGAGGCCGGCGACGAGGTCGACGAGACCGAGCCGTCCGTGCCGCGCCGGCCGCACCGCGACGCCGACCGCGGCCTCGGTGTAGAAGTCGATGTCGCACACGTCGTAGCGGAAGAAGATGACCGAGGCGAGCCCGATCCCCGGAGCGAGCTCGAGCGGCTCGAGCTCCTCGGGAAGGCGGGCTCGGATCGCCGAGGAACGGGCGAGCATGGTCAGCCGCGCCGAGGACATCCGGTAGTAGAAGTTGGGCGTGTACGTCGGGCCGATCGGCGAGTCGACGCGGGTCTTGGCGAGGGGACGGAAGAAGTCGACCCCGCTCACCCGTGGGTCGCGGGCGATCTCGTCGAGGTCGGGATTCATCTGGTAGCGGTCGTAGAACTCGCCACGGGGCACCTCGACCGTGCGCTCGCCCAGCTGGGCGGTCACCGTCTGCCGGGGCTGGTGTTCGATTGCAGCCATCGAAGACTCCTCAATGTTAACAATGCTTACATCAAGAGCCTACGGCGCAATGTAAGCAGCGTCAACACCGACCGGCGTGGCGAGCGCCACGCCCCGCTAGTCGGCGCGGGCAGCGAGGATCGCAGCGAAGGCGGCCCGCACGCGGTCGCCGACCTCGTTGACCGACTGCGCCTGGAGCTTGCCGTCCATATAGAGGTAGGCCATCCCATGCGCGAGCGCCCAGCCGGCCGAGGCGAGGGCATCCGCGTCGACATCGGGGAAGACCCTCGTCATGGCCAGCGCCAGCAGGTCATGGATCTCCGCGGCAGCCTGGACCCGCTCCTCGCTGCCCGTGTCGCACGCGTTACCGAACATCACCCGGAACAGCGCCGGCCGACGCAGCGCGAACTCGACGTACGCGACGGCGAACTCGCCCAACTCCGCAGCAGATTCCGGAAGGGCCCGCCCATCGGTCAGGTCGGCCTTCAGGTCGCGCAGCCCTTGGGCAGCCAGCGCGGACTCCAGGGCATCACGGTCCTTGAAGTGGCGGTACGGCGCCGTCGGCGAGACACCCGCCTCCCGCGCGAGCGCGCGGAGCGAGAACGGCTCGCCATCCTCGAGCATCCGCATCGCGGCAGACAGGAGCGAGGCCCGGAGGTCGCCGTGGTGATAGCCACTCTTCTCAGAAGTTGACACTGCTTACATTCCTTTCTACGCTCATGTGAGCACCGTAAACATACCGCACTCAGGAGCAGTTCATGTCATCCGTATTCGAGCAGTTCACCCTTCCCAACGGCTCCGTGCTCCCCAACCGGCTGGCCAAGGCCGCCATGGAGGAGAACATGGCCGCGGCCGGCCAACTCCCGGACGCCCCTCTCGTCCGGCTCTACCGCCGCTGGAGCCAGGGCGGGGTAGGTCTGATCATCACCGGCAACGTCATGGTCCACGCGGAGGCGCTCACCGGACCCGGTGGTGTCGTCCTCGACGCGGAGTCGCCCCTGGCCCCGTTCCAGGAGTGGGCGACCGCCGCGAAGAGCGGGGGCTCGCAGGTGTGGATGCAGATCAACCACCCCGGCCGCCAGGTGCGCGCCGACATGCCCGGCGTCGCCTGGGGCCCCTCGGCCGTACGCGTCGACGTCGGCAAGAACACCAAGCGGTTCGCCCAGCCCGTCGAGATGACCGCGACGCAGATCGAGGAGACGGTCGCGCGGTTCGCCGAGACCGCCCGCCGGGCCGAGAAGGCAGGCTTCGACGGCGTCGAGATCCACGCCGCCCACGGCTACCTGCTCTCCCAGTTCCTCTCGCCGCTGGCCAACCAGCGTACCGACCGGTGGGGCGGCGATCTGGCCAACCGGGCCCGGCTCCTGCTCGACATCGTCCGGGCCGTACGCGCCGTGGTCTCCCCCGGCTTCGCCGTCGCAGTCAAGCTCAACTCCGCCGACTTCCAGCGTGGCGGATTCGACGCCGAGGACGCCAAGGCGGTCATCGAGATGCTGGCGCCGCTGGGCGTCGACGTCGTCGAGCTCTCCGGTGGCAGCTACGAGGCCCCGGCCATGACCGGCCAGGCCAAGGACGAGCGCACCGAGGCCCGCGAGGCCTACTTCCTGACCCTCGCCGAGGACCTGGCCCGGACCAGCCCGCTGCCCCTGATGCTCACTGGTGGCATCGTCCGGCGTCCCGTCGCCGAGGAGGTCCTCGCCGGCGGCGTCGACCTGGTCGGCATGGGCAGCGCCCTGGCGGTCGACCCCGACCTGCCGAACACCTGGCGCCACGACGCCGAGGCACGCGTCGACCTGGCGCCAGTCCGGATCGAGGACAAGGCCGTCGCCTCGGCGGCGAGCATGGCCCGCGTACGCCAGCAGCTGCGCCGCCTCGGCGCCGGCCGCCGCACCCGCCCCGCCCTGGACCCCAGGCTCGCCCTGGCCAAGGAGACCTTTCTGCAGGGCCGCGCCCTGCGCCGCTACCGCACCTGGCTCCAGACCCGCAGCGCCTGACGTCAGCCGGTGATGTCGCCGAAGTCGCCGTACTGGGTCTGGTGCCAGGTGCCGTTGGATGGACTGGTCGCGACGAAGTCCGACCAGACGATGTTGAAGCTGACGATGGGCGAGAAGTACATGCCGGGCGATGGCCGCGGCCCGGTGCAGGTGCCGTCTGCCCCACACTGCCAGTCGAAGTCTGCGACGTGGCCGCTGAGCGGATACTGCGGGTTGAACTCTCCGGTCAACCGGGCGAACCGGATTCCGTGGAACGTGCCGGTGAGGCCCTCGCTGATCGTTCCGGTGCCGCCCGGGCTGACGCCCGCGAAGCTGGTCCAGGTCCCGTCGTACTCGATGCGGAAGCAGTAGTGCTTCTGACCGATCTTCCACACCTGGACGTGCTGGAGGTAGTCGTCAAGAGCCCAGACGTGCCCGTCGCTGCCGAAGTCCGCCACGTTGGTGTTGCCGATGGTCACGTCGTACAGCGTCGGCCGGTCCGTCGGGCACCGGTCCTGCTCGGGAGGGCTCGCCGAGGCGTAGGGCGCGCCGCTGACGAGCAGCCCGAAGCACATGATCAACGCGATGAGAATCCGGCGCATGGCGCCACCTTCGCTTTCATCACCGCTCAGGCGTCGGAGACTTCTTCTGGGCGCGTCCTGAGTTCTATCCAAACTAGGTCTCGCCGACCACTCTGTCGTCCCCTAGATTGACCATTCGGTTTGTCAGATCTCGTCGCGTATTCGGCTCGGAATCAGCAATTGAGTGCGATTGGGCCACGTCTTTCTCTGCATCTGCGCTTCAAGATCGCTTCGAGTCGCCGAACACCGAAAAGAACGCATTTGGATGCTATAGATTTGCCGACATGCTCATCATCGCGATCATCCTGTTCGGCATCGTGGCAGGCGGCGTGGCACAACTCCTTCTCGGTCGTTCGATGAAGGAGATCGACTGGGCCACCGCGGCGGTGACGGGCCTCCTGGGCTCCTTCGTCGGCGGTCTGGGGCTCAGCCTCGCGACCGGCAACGGCCTCGATCTCCACCCGACCGGGTTGATCGGGTCGATCCTGGGAGCCCTGCTTCTCACCTGGGTGTGGGGGTTCTGGCGCAGGTCGCGTCAAGGCCAGTGAAGATCGCCTCGAGTTCGTCCACCTGGCGCCACGATGCCGAGGCACGCGTCGATCTGGCGCCGGTCCGGATCGGGGTCAAGGCCGTTGCCTCGGCCGCAAGCATGGCCCGCGTACGCCAGCAACTGCGCCGCTACCGCATCTGGCTCCAGACCCGCAGCGCCTGACCGGCAGCGCCCGGCTCACCGGTCGCTACCGTGAGCGAAGAATCCTGATCCCGCGGCTCAGTTCCGCAGCTCACGCTTGAGGATCTTGCCCGTCGCGCCCTTCGGGAGCGCCTCCAGCACCCGGACGTCGCGGGGATACTTGTAGGCGGCCAACCGCTCCTTGCAGTGTGCCGTGAGCTCCGCCGGTCCGACGGTGGCGCCGGGCTTGAGGGCGACGAAGGCAATGACCTCCTCACCCAGCCGGTCATCGGGACGGCCTACAACGGCGGCCTCGACGACGTCCGCGTGTTCGTAGAGCACCTCCTCCACCTCGCGCGGATAGACGTTGTATCCGCCGCGGATGACCAGGTCCTTGAGCCGGTCGACGACGAAGAAGTAACCCGCGTCGTCCTGGTAGCCGAGGTCGCCGGTGTGGAACCAGCCGCCCCTGATCGCTTTCGCCGTGTCATCGGGCCGCTTGTAGTAGCCCTTCATGACGTTGTGGCCGCGCACCACGATCTCGCCTACGTTGTCCTCGCCCGGTGGCAGTGCGTTGCCTTCGGGGTCGACGACGCGCACCTCTACGCCCCAGATCTGCTTGCCAACCGAGTGCACCTTTCGCTGCTCGGCGCTGATGTTGAACGTCGTCGTGCTCGCCGTCTCCGAGAGTCCGTAGCCCTCGAGGATCACGACGCCGCGCACCTTCTCCTCGAACTCCCGGATCACCTCACCAGGCATCGAGGCGCCGCCGGAGATGCACGCTCGCAGCGCGGAGAGGTCGCGACTGCCGAGCTCCTCCTGGAGCAGCGCCACGTACATCGTCGGCACGCCGGCGAAGATGGTGCACTGATGCCTCTCGAGCGCGTCGAGAGCGACCTTCGCCTCGAACCGCGGCAGCAGCACCAGGCTCGCACCGAACCGGACGACGTTGTTGAGAACGCTGGAGAGCCCGAAGACGTGAAAGAACGGCAGCACCGCGAGCGAGACGTCGTCGGCACTGACCTGGAAGAGCTCGCCCGAGACGGTGCAGTTCATGTAGAGCTGGAAGTGGGTGAGCTCGGCACCCTTCGGCCTGCCCGTGGTGCCGCTGGTGTAGAGCAGCACAGCGGTGTCGTCGGCGGACGTCGCGTAGACGTCGCCGTCGTCCTCGCCGGCCAGCAGCTCGTCGAAGGAGCGCGCGCCCTCCGGCGCAGCGCCCTCACCAACGCTCACGACGTACGTCGGTACGCCACCGGCCGCCCGCGCCCCGGCCAGGCCTGCTCCGACGGAGGACTCGAAGGTGACCAGCATCCGGGCGTCGCTGTCCTCGAGGTGGTATGCCACCTCAGGACTGGCCAGCAGCGGGTTGAGCGGCACCATCGTCATGCCCGCCTTCAGGATCCCGAAGTAGCTGATCAGGAACTGCGGCAGGTTGGGTAGCTGCACGGCGACCTTGTCGCCCGGCTCGAGACCGCGGGTCCGCAGCGACGCCGCGAGCCTCCCCGAGAGCGCGTCGACCTCGGCGTAGGTGAACGCCGTGTCGCCGGCGTGCACCAGCGGCTTGTCGGGCCGCGCGGTAGCGGACTCCCTCAGCATCGTGGCGAGGTTGAACGACATCTGTTCTACTGCTCCTTCGTTGGGAGGACGGGCTCAGGGCACGACGACGGCCAGCGACTCGACCACGCAGGCCGGCTTGTCGCCGCCGTCGCGCTCGATGGTCACCCGGGTGGCGACCTGGTAGCCGAGCGAGCTCGGGGTGACGGCGAGCAGCTCCACGCCGGCGCGTACGCGGGATTCGACCGGCACCGGGGAGGGGAAGCGGAGCTTGTTCGCGCCGTAGTTGACGCCCATCTTCACGCCCTCGAGCCGGTAGACCTGGGCGGCGAGCATCGGCAGTAGGGAGAGGGTGAGGAAGCCGTGTGCGACGGTCGTCCCGAACGGCCCTGCCTCCGCCTTCTCGGCGTCGACATGGATCCACTGATGGTCGCCGGTGGCGTCGGCGAACAGGTCGATCTGCTTCTGGTCGACGGTGTGCCACTCGGAGTGGCCCAGGTGCGTACCGACCGCCCCCTGGAGCTCCTCGATCCCGTTGAAGGTCCTCATGACTTCGGCCCTCCCGCGACGTAGAGCACCTGGCCGGAGACGAACCCGGCGCCCTCGCTGGCGAAGAACGAGACCGCGTGGGCGATGTCCTCCGGCTTCCCGGTGCGCGCGACCGGGATCTGCGCGGCGGCGCCCTTCTTGAACTCCTCGAACGGGACCCCGACACGCTCCGCGGTGGCGGCGGTCATCTCGGTCTCGATGAAGCCGGGGGCGATCGCGTTGGCGGTCACCCCGTAGCGGCCGAGCTCGAGGGCGAGCGTCTTGGTGAAGCCCTGGACTCCGGCCTTGGCGGCGGCGTAGTTGGCCTGGCCTCGGTTGCCGAGCGCCGAGGTGCTCGACAGGTTGACGATCCGGCCCCAGCCGGCCTCCCGCATGTGGCTCTCGACGGCGCGGGTGAGCAGGAACGAGCCGCGCAGGTGCACGCTCATGACCGAGTCCCAGTCGTCGACGCTCATCTTGAAGAGCAGGTTGTCGCGGATGATCCCGGCGTTGTTGACCAGTACGGTCGGGGCGCCGAGCTCGCTCACGACTCGCTCGACGGCGGCGGCCACCTGCTCCTCGTCGGCGACGTCGGCACCGACGGCGATGGCACGTCCACCGGCGGCCTCGATCTCGTCGGCCACGCGCTTGCAGGCGGTCTCGTCGAGGTCGAGCACGGCGACGGAGAGTCCGTCGGCGGCAAGCCGCTTGGCGACGCCGGCTCCGATGCCGCGGGCAGCTCCGGTGACGATGGCGGTGCGGGTCATGTGTTCACTCCTGGTGGTGTCGGGGAGAGGGGGACGAGCCCGGCGAGCGTGGCTCGGGTGCACTCGGGATCGGTGTGCTGGATGGCCTGCATGCCGAGCGCGCGGGCACCCAGCACATTGGGCTCAGCGTCGTTCACGAAGAAGACCTGTCCGGGCGGCAGGCCGACGCGCTCGAGGGTCGATCGAGCGGCTCATCGGGCCGTCAAGAGAGCCGCTCCAGCACCATCGCCATGCCCTGGCCACCACCGACGCACATCGTCTCGAGGCCGAACTGCTTGTCGTGGTGCTGGAGAGAGTTGATCAGCGTGCTGGTGATGCGTGCACCGGTCATGCCGAACGGGTGGCCGACCGCGATCGCCCCGCCATTGACGTTGAGACGGTCCTCGTCGATCCCCAGCTCGCGCGCCGAGCCGATGACCTGGGCGGCGAAGGCCTCGTTGATCTCGACCAAGTCGATGTCGTTGATCGTCAGGCCCGCGCGTGCCAGCGCCTGCCGGGACGCCTCGACCGGGCCGAGGCCCATGATCTCGGGCGAGAGGCCGCTGACGCCGGTGCTCACGATCCGCGCGAGTGGGGTCAGGCCCAGCTGCTTCGCCTTGGTGTCGGACATGACCACCACCGCGGCGGCGCCGTCGTTGAGCGCGCAGCAGTTGCCCGCGGTGACGGTGCCGTCGGGGCGGAAGACCGGCTTGAGCGCCGAGACGGCCTCCAGGGTGACGCCCGCGCGGGGACCGTCGTCGGCACTGACCACCGTGCCGTCCGGCAGGGTGACCGGGGTGATGTCCTTGGCCCAGAAGCCGTCGGCGATGGCCTGCTCGGCGCGGTTCTGGCTGCGTACGCCGAACGCGTCCTGGTCCTCGCGGGTGATGCCGTCTCGCTGGGCGACGTTCTCGGCGGTCTGGCCCATCGCGATGTAGAGGTCGGGGAGCGCGCCGCGCTCCCGAGGGTCGGCCCAGGTCTCCCCGCCGCCGGCCAGCTTCTCAGTACGCGCCTGGGCGTCGGCGAAGAGTAGGTTCTGGGTGTCGGGCAGGCCGTCGGCGTTGCCCTTGAAGTAGCGGCTCACCGTCTCGACGCCGACGGAGAGGAAGGCGTCGCCCTCTCCCGCCTTGATCGCGTGCAGCGCCATCCGCGTCGTCTGCAGGCTCGAGGAGCAGTAGCGGTTCACGGTCGTGCCGGGCAGGTGGTCCATCCCCGCCAGCACCGCGACCGCTCGGCCGAGGTTGTTGCCGGACTCCCCGGCGGGCTGACCGACGCCCAGCATCAGGTCGTCGAGCTCACGCGGGTCGAGCTCGGGCACCTTGGCCAGAGCGGCCTGCACCATCTGGACGGCGAGGTCGTCAGGACGCATGTCCTTGAGCGAGCCCTTCACCGCCCGACCGATCGGCGAGCGGGCAGTGGCGACGATGACAGCTTCCGGCATGGGGCCTCCTCATACAAACTAAGCAGTTGCTTAGTGGGATTGCGAATAGCCTGCCCCAGTGATCGCCGTCACGTCAACGGTTCTCGGGGTATGACCAAACTCACATCGAGGCGGTGCCGACCAGCGCCTGCGCCCGGTAGACGAACGATCAGGACAGAGTCGTGACGGTCCGTTTCTCGTGATGTGAGCTTCGTGGGGTTGGTGCTGGTGGCGCGCCGTTAGGGCGCCACGGCGTGGTTGACCGCGCTCTTGCCGCGCCTCGCGGCCTCCCGCGGGTTGGTCTCGGGCAGGACCAGCACCGAGACCACGGTGGCCAGGCCCATCACGAGTAGGAAGCCGGACACCGCCGCAGTCGTGCCGGTCGCTGCAAGGAGCGCGGTCATGATGAACGGCGTACCTCCGCTCACGACGATCGCGGCCAGCTGGTAGGCCAGCGACATTCCCGAGTAGCGCACGCTCGGCTCGAACAGTTCGGCGAGGTAGGCCGCCAACGGACCGTAGATCATGGTGCAGCCCATGCCACCCACCAGCGTCGCCAGCATGATCAGCGGCATCGAAGCCGTGTTCACCAGCCAGAAGAACGGGAAGGCCCAGACAGTGATCAGGGCGCTGCCGATCAGGATCAGCGGACGGCGCCCGATCCGGTCAGAGAGCCAGCCACCCGCGATCGTGACCCCGACCATGAGCGCGGACATCGCCAGCACGACCTGAAGCAGCGAAGCGTGCGCGAGACCGAGCTCGCGGGTGCCGTAGTCGAGCAGGCCCGCGATCGTGATGTAGAACATCGCGTTGGTGGCGAAGAGCAGACCGGCACCGAACAGGATCTCCTTCTTGTGGGTGCGCAGCGCCTGCGACAGCGGCGCCTTGACGACCGCCTGGGCGCTCTCCTCTGCCTTGGCCTGGAGCTCGCGGAACACCGGAGTGTCCTCGACCTTGAGCTGGATGAACATGACGACAGGGAACAGCAGCGCGCTGGCCAGGAACGGGATCCGCCAGCCCCACGAGACGAAGGCCGCATCCGACAGAGACGCTCCGACGATCAGGAAGGCGGCGTTACCGAGGATGACACCGAGAGGTACGCCGATCTGACCGAAGCTGCCGGCGAAGCCCCGCTTGCCCGTGCCCGCGCTCTCGGTGAGCAGGAGCGCGACACCACCCCACTGACCGCCGACCGCGATTCCCTGGACGAACCGCAGCACCACCAGGAGGATCGGCGCCGCGACGCCGATGCTGGCCGCCGAGGGCATCAGACCGATCGTGAACGTCGCCGCGCCCATCATCACCAGGCAGACCACCAGGGCGGGCTTCCTGCCGACCTTGTCGCCGAAGTGCCCGAACACGAGACCGCCGATGGGGCGGGCGACGAACCCTGCCCAGAACGTGCTGAAGGACAGCAGCGTGCCCATCAGGGGCGACGCGTCCGGGAAGAACACCGGCCCGAACACGAGCGCGGCGGCCGTCGCGTAGATGAAGAAGTCGTACCACTCGATGGCGCTACCGACCATTCCCGCGGCCATCAGCTTGCGCAGCGGCCCCTTATCGGCTCCGCCCTTCGCAGTCTCGTACATCCTGACCTCTCTTTCATACCGGCTAGTTGGTATGAGAGTGTGAGGTCAATCACGGCACAGGGTCAACCCGCCCGGACAGCGATCTCGCAGAGCGGGACCGGACCTTGCCGGGCCCGCGAGCTCAGCGGCTGGTCAGGCTGCCGAGGAACAGGTCCGCGAACGACCTGCCCACCTCTTCGACCGACATCGGGCCGCTCGGCTTCAACCACATCGGAAGGTGGTGCACGGAGCCGAAGAAGTAGTCGACACAAAGGTCCGCGCTCATGTCGTCGCGGAAGACGCCGGCCTTCTGGCCCTCCAGGATCAGGCCACGGAAGGTTTCGTGGTAGCGGCGGCGCTCGCGGCGCACCTCCTGCTGCTTCTCTGCGCTCATCTGGTGGAGCGAGCGGAAGAAGATGGTGGTGCTCTCCAGGTTGTTGGCCGTGGTGACGACGACGTCGGCACAGGCGGCGCGCAACCGGTCCTCGACCGGCCCCTCCTGGGCGACGGCGTTGTCGAGCCGCTCCTTCTGCATCCGGAGCACCCTGCCGTAGATCTCGTAGAGCAGGTCTTCCTTGGAGCTGAAGTAGTGGTACATCGCGCCCTTGGTGACGCCCGCCGCGACCACCACGTCCTGGACGGAGGTGCTCTCGAACCCCTTCTCCGCGAACAACTCGAGGGCCGCGGCAAGGATCCGCTGCGGCACGGTCTTGCCGTCCACCATCGACGGCGGACGACCAGTACGTCGCTGCGCCTGCACTGTCAACGGACTCACTCCCTCGGGACGATGTCCCGACAGACTAACCGACCGACGAGCATGCAACTCCTCGATCTGTCTTGACCCGGCAGGGGCCGGTCACTAACTTGAACCTGAATCTGAACTCAACTTTGGAGTCCACGTGAGAGAAGCAGCAGAGACGAGCCCCGTCCTGACCGACATCAGCGACGGCGTCGGCACGATCACGCTCAACCGGCCGGATCGGCGCAACGCCTTCTCTCACGAGATGCTCCAGGGGCTCGCAGCCACGACTGCGCAGATGGAGAGCGACCCCGCGGTCGGCGCCATCGTGCTGACCGGTGCGGGTGGTGCCTTCTGCGCCGGCGGTGACGTCCAGGGCTTCCACGAGTCCGGCGGAGAGGGCGGGGGCGCCGCCGTGGTCGACGAGGCCTCGGTCGACGCCCAGCGTCGGGTCCAGGAGGAGACGGTCGGCCGCCTCTACCGCTGCGCCAAGCCGGTGCTCGCCTCGATCCCGGGCGCGGTCGCCGGTGCCGGGATCGGCCTGGCGCTCGCCGCCGACCTGCGCATCGGCAGCACGCGCACCGTGTTCGCCACGGCCTTCGGCGGCGTCGGCCTCGCCGGTGACTTCGGCGTCACCTGGCTGCTGCACCAGCTGGTCGGCCCGGCCCTGGCTCGAGAGCTGCTCTTCCTCAACCCGCGCGTGCGTGGCGAGCAGTGCGCCGAGCTCGGCCTGGTCAACTGGATCGTCACCGAGGACGAGCTGGAGCCGAAGACCCGCGAGCTGGCGACCAGGCTGGCGGCGGGGCCTTCGCACGCGCTGGGCGCCATGAAGCAGAACCTGCTGCGCGCACCCGCCGAGGACCTCGCGGCTTCCATGCACGCAGAGGTGCCTCTGCACAAGGCCACGGGCCTCACCAGCGACCACGTCGACGCCGTCAGGGCGTTCGTGGACAAGAAGACGCCCACCTTCCCGGTCGGGTGGCACGCCACCGAAGACCTCGGCCCGCTCCGCTCCCCCTCCGCGCTCGACTGACCGAGCGCCCATCGATACAGACAAGGAAACAGACATGGAATTCAAGCTGTCCGAGCGTTGCGAGGAGTACCGCGAGAAGCTGCTCGCCTTCATGGACGAGCACGTCTATCCGGCCGAGCCCGTCTACACCGTCCAGATGATCGAGTCGGGCAACCCGAACTTCCATCCGCCGATCCTCGAGGAGCTCAAGACCGAGGCGCGCAAGCGGGGCCTGTGGAACCTCTTCCACCCGCACAAGAACGAGGAGTGGGGCTCCCCCGGGCTCAGCAACCTCGACTACGCCCCGCTGGCCGAGATCATGGGTCGCAGCCCGCTGCTCGCCCCCGAGGCGACCAACTGCAATGCCCCCGACACCGGCAACATGGAGGTGCTGGAGCTCTTCGGCACCGCCGAGCACAAGGAGAAGTGGCTCAGGCCGCTGCTCGCCGGCAAGATCAACTCGGCGTTCTGCATGACAGAGCCGGCCGTCGCCAGCTCGGACGCCACCAACGTCCAGCTGCGCATGGACCGCGACGGCGACGAGTACGTCCTCAACGGCCGCAAGTGGTTCGCCTCGAACGCCCTGCACGCGAACTGCAAGGTGCTCATCGTGATGGGCAAGACCGACTTCGATGCGCCCACCCACCGACAGCAGTCGATGATGGTCGTGCCGATCGACACCCCGGGTGTCACCATCGTCCGCGGGCTGCCGGTCTTCGGCTACCTCGACCGCGAGGGCCACGCCGAGATCCTCTTCGAGGACGTCCGGGTGCCGGTCAGCGCGCTGCTCGCCGGCGAGGGCGACGGCTTCATGATCAGCCAGTCCCGCCTCGGCCCCGGCCGGATCCACCACTGCATGCGCTCCATCGGCATGGCCGAGCGTGCGCTAGACCTGATGATCAAGCGAGCCCAGACCCGCGAGACCTTCGGCGAGCCAGTGGCCAACCGCGCCAACATCCAGGACTGGATCGCGGAGGCCCGGATCCAGATCGAGGCCACCCGCCTGCTCGTCCTCAAGACAGCATGGCTGATGGACACCGTCGGCAACGAGAAGGCCCGCACCGAGATCGCCGCGATCAAGGTCCTTGCTCCCACCATGGCCCTCGAGATCATCGACCGCGCCATCCAGGTGCACGGCGGCGGCGGGGTCACCGACGACTTCCCGCTGGCCAGCTTCTACGCCCATCAGCGCACCCTGCGGCTGGCCGACGGTCCCGACGAGGTGCACAAGCGCACCATCGCCAGGGTCGAGCTGCGTCGTATGCGGGACGCCGTCGCGGTGTGACCGCGACAGCGCTCCCTCGCGCGGGTCAGCTCGTGCGATCGACCGGGTAGTCGATGCGGAGCGCATTGCACCAGACCCGCGTGGCCGTACGGAGCAACTCGTCGAAGTCCTCGCCTTCATGGAGCACGAAGGCGTTGAACGCCAGCCTGCTGATCATGCCGGAGAGGGCTCGCGAGGTCATCATCGGATCGAGGGCGGGGTCGGCGAGCCCTCGGCGCTGCAGGTCCTCGATGCCCTTGGCGTTGCGCTCGACGAACGTACGGCCGCGCGCCTGGCGCATCGCACGAAAGTCGGGGTCGATGTTGGCCACCTGCTCGAGCAGCTGCATCAGCTTCGCGTTGCGCCGGTAGGACTCCAGATAGGCACGGTTGCTGGCCTCGATGATGACGCCCGGCTCCTCGTCATCGCTCACGTGCGGAGTGCCCGGGTGGAGCATCTCGTTCTTCGCGGCCTCCATGACCGCGGCGAAGATCTCCTCCTTGCCCGTGAAGTAGGTGTAGAAGGTGCCGGTGGAGCACTTCGCCTCGACGGTGATGTCGGTCAGCCGCGCGTTGAGATAGCCGTCGCGCTCGAACACCACCCGGGCCGCCGCGACCAGCGCCTGCCGCGTACGGGCGCCCCTGCGGGTGACCGGCTGGCGGCCCACCTCGTCCTCGGTCTTGTCGACCTCACCTTCGATGATCGACATGTCGGCTCCTCCGCTCTGGCCCGGACGACCTCCACGCCCGCGACTGACACCCGCAGATCACCTTAACTGAATCCGACCTCAACATCGTGGACGGTCGTGGGGAGCCCGCTCATCGGGCGTGGGTCACCCCACCATCCACCGTGATCGTGGAGCCGACGACGTAGTCGCCCGCCCGCGAGGCAAGGAAGATCGCGGCGCCGGCCATGTCCTCCGCCGCCCCGATCCGCTTCGCCGGGATGTGGTCGACGATCTCGTCGGCGTGGTCGCGGGCCTCCTTGTTCATGTTGGAGGCGAACGCGCCCGGCGCGATCGCCGAGACGACGATGCCGTCCTCGATCAGCCGCACGCCCATCCGGCGGGTCAGCTGGATCAGGCCGGCCTTCGAGGCGTGGTAGGAGTACGTCTCGGCCGGGTTGAGCGAGATGCCGTCGATCGAGGCGATGTTGATGACCTTGGCCAGATGGTCGGCCGAAGCCGCCACCAGCTCGCTCTTGAGCGCCTGCGTGAGGAAGAACGGCGTCTTCACGTTGAGGTCCATCACCTTGTCCCAGCCGGACTCGGTGAACTCCTCGAAGGGCTGCCCCCACGCCGCGCCTGCGTTGTTGACCAGGATGTCGAGGCGGGACTCGTGCTCACGGAAGGCGGCGACGAAGTCGGCGATGCCCGCGGTCGACGACACGTCGGCCGGGATCGAGACGCAGTGCCCGAGTTCGGAGAGCTCCTTGGCCGTGCGGTCGCAGGCCTCGGCCTTGCGGGCGGTGATGTAGGTGCGGACGCCGGAGCGTACGAAGCCTTCCGCGATCATCCGGCCGATGCCGCGCGAGCCGCCCGTGACGATCGCGGTGCGACCCGTGAGAGAGAAGAGGTTGTCGAGGTCCATGAGGCTCCTTCACCTGGGAAGACGCGTACCGAGACGGCAGCCCGGCACGGGCCGAGTGTGACCTACGCCGCATCGTTGGTCAAACATGACATCAACTTCAATATTGGCCTAACGTGTCAGACGTCACATTTCGTCACATCTGCTCGTAGACCGCGTACTCGCCGCTCCCAGGAGGTCATCCATGACCGAGTCCCCGATCCTTCGACCGACCACGATCAAGGAGCTGACCGATCTCGTCGGCACCGAGCTCGGACCGATCTGCGTCGCCGAGTCCATCGGTCGCTTCACCGAGCACCCGGCAGAGGCGGGCGCGTGACCACCGCGACCACCCAGGTACGCCTCGCCCGGCGGCCGCAGGGCTATCCCGACGCCGGCACCTGGGCGGTGACCACCGCAGAGCTTCCCGACCCCACCACCGGCCAGGTGCTCGTCAAGGTCGACCACCTCTCCCTCGACCCGGCGATGCGGGGCTGGCTCAACGACGCCCGCTCCTACATCCCGCCCGTCGGCATCGGCGAGGTCATGCGTGCCCAAGGCACAGGCACCGTCCTCGCCTCCGAGCACCCGGCCTACCCCGTCGGCACCGCGGTGACGGGCTTGTTCGGCGTCAGTGAGCACGCGCTGTGCACCCCGGCCGATGACACGAGTCTCGCCCGCATCGACACCGATCTCGCCCCTGCCCCGACATGGCTCGGTGCGCTCGGCATGCCCGGTATGACGGCGTACTTCGGCTTGCTCGACGTCGGAAAGCTCGCCGACGACAACACCGTGCTCGTCTCCGGCGCGGCCGGTGCGGTCGGCAGCGTCGTGGGCCAGGTCGCCAAGGCGCGCGGCGCCCGGGTGATCGGCATCGCCGGTGGACCGGACAAGTGCGCGTGGCTGCGCGAGATCGGCTTCGACGAGGCGATCGACTACAAGGCCGAGAACCCGCTCAAGCGCCTCCGCGAGGTCGCGCCCGATGGTGTCGACGTCTTCTTCGACAACGTCGGCGGCGAGATCCTCGACGCGGGGCTGGCCAACCTGGCCCCGCGTGCGCGCGTGGTCATCTGCGGCGCCGTAGCGAGCTACAACGCCGAGAAGCTGCCCGACGGCCCGCGCCGCTACATGTCGCTGCTGGTCTTCCGTGCGTCGATGACCGGCTTCGTGGTCTTCGACTACGAGGACCGCTACCCCGAGGCGGTCGCTGAGATCGGCCAGATGATCACAGACGGCACCCTGGTGGCGCGCGAGACCATCCTCGACGGCGGCGTGCAGGCCTTCCCCGATGCCCTGCTCGGGCTCTTCAAAGGCATCAACACCGGCAAACTGGTGCTCGCCATCGATTGACCGGGTAGTTGAGCGAGGCGACAGGGTTGATCGGGTCGATCCTGGGAGCCCTGCTTCTCACCTGGGCGTGGGGTTCTGGCGCAGGCCAATGATCAGCGCAGCGCACCATCCCACCCGCAGCGGGTGATGCCGCCAAGTCATGACCGTTCGAGAGTGGAATCTCAACCACCAAGGAGCGGATGTCATGGCAGACGAGACCAACAACCCTGACCTCGAGGTGAACGCGGCGTCCGTGTCCGACGGCGCCTACACCCTCATCATCGCGGACTTCAGTGACACGGACATGGCGTGGGAGGCGTACGAGACCCTCAAGTCGGTCGAGGACGGCCGCAGCGTCGAGATCGAGGGCGTCATCGTGGTCAGGCGTACGACCGAGGGCCGGCTGGAGATCCAGAAGGCAACCGACCACAGCACGAAGTCAGGCCTCAAGTGGGGCGTCGTCGGCGGCATTGCGCTCGGCGTGATCTTCCCGCCGTCGATCCTCGGCAGTGCCGCAGTGGCCGGCGGGGCCGGCGCCATCGTCGGAAAGCTGCGGCAGCGCCACCACAACCACGAGCTCGAGCAGAAGCTCGAGAATGCGATCACGCCGGGGCACTCCGGCCTGCTCGCCCTGGTTTCCGACCCCGGCGAGATCAAGATCCGCAAGGCGCTCGAGCGGGCGGAGACCATCGTGGAGTCCACCCTCGAGCAGGTCGAGGCAGACGACATCAAGGCCGCGGCCAAGGAAGTCCAGGGCGCCCACGCCTGAGCCGACCGAATGAGGCGGCGACCACACATCAACTGACCTATCGTGGCGACGTGGACCTTCCCGTGATGCCGCCGATCCTGCCGATGCTCGCGAAGCCTGCGAAGGGAGTTCCGGCCGACGGCGGCTATGCGTTCGAGCCGAAGTGGGACGGGTTTCGGTGCATCGTGTTCAAGGATGGGGACGAGGTGGAGCTGGCGTCGCGGAACACCAAGCCGCTGACGCGCTACTTCCCTGAAGTGGCCGAGGCGCTGCGGAAGGCGCTGCCGGAGAAGATCGTGCTCGACGGGGAGATCTTCGTGGCGATCGGGGACCGGCTGGAGTTCGAGGTGCTGCAGCAGCGGATCCACCCGGCCGCGTCGCGGATCACCCTGCTGGCGGAGGAGACGCCTGCTGCGTACGCGGCCTTCGATCTGCTCGCGCTGGGCGAAAAGTCGTTCCTCGACGAACCGCTGACGGAGCGGCGGGCAGCACTAGAGGCAGTCTTCGCCGAGGTGAGCTCGGACAACGTCCATCTCTGCACGACGACGACCGACCCCGAGGTCGCCCAGGACTGGTTCACCCGGTTCGAGGGCGCCGGTCTGGACGGGGTGATGGCCAAGCCGCTGGACGCCCCCTACGTCCCCGACAAGCGGACGATGCTGAAGATCAAGCACTCGCGTACGGCTGACGTGGTCGTGGCCGGCTACCGCGAGCACAAGACCTCGACGCCGGAGAACCCGCTGCTCGGGAGCCTGCTGCTGGGTCTGTACGCCCCCGGCGAGGACGGTCAGCCGGAGCTGCAGCACATCGGGGTCTCGGCGTCCTTCACCGCCGCGCGACGCGCCGAGCTGTGGCAGGAGTTGCAGGAGCTGGTCGTCC
Source organism: Nocardioides sp. NPDC127503 (assembly GCF_040302165.1). Taxonomy (NCBI): domain Bacteria; kingdom Bacillati; phylum Actinomycetota; class Actinomycetes; order Propionibacteriales; family Nocardioidaceae; genus Nocardioides; species Nocardioides sp. NPDC127503. Next base: position 39,439 of record NZ_JBEORH010000005.1, read on the forward strand.
CGATCGAGGACCACCCGTGGGGGCGCTGGAGCGAGTGGCTGACCGCCAACCCCGACCGCGTCCCCGGCACGCAGAGCCGCTGGTCGCAGGGGAAGGACCTCTCCTTCACCCCGCTGCGGCCGGAGCGGGTGCTCGAGGTGGGCTACGACCACATGGAGGGACGCCGGTTCCGGCACACCGCCCAGTTCAAGCGCTGGCGCCCCGACCGCGACCCGGAGTCGTGCGGCTACGAGCAGCTCGAGGAACCCGTGGCGTACGATCTGTCGGAAGTGCTCGGAGGTCCCTGCTAAACAGCACAGTTAAATCCGGCTAGTGTCGGGGCCATGAGCTACGACGTCGTTCTCCTTGTCGAGCAGGCAATCACCCTCGACGACGCGACCCGGGTCCACTCCCTCCACGAGGGAGTCGAGGACCCGGTCTACCACGTGCTGCTGCCTCTGGAAGATGCCGCCGCACGGATCGAGTCGGCGATGGGCACGCTCAGCGCGGCCGAATATCTCGGCTCGGCGATGATGATGAACGAGATCGACCTCGACGCGGTGCGCGAGGAGGCCAAGGAAGAGGCCGAGAAGGCGCTCGAGCAGACCCTGAAGGTCCTGAAGACCTCCGGTGCCTCCGCCCACGGCGAGCTGGTGCAGGACCCGGTCAAGGCGCTGCGCGCCAAGGTCGCGGCGGTCGACGGCCGCGAGGCGATCATCATGACCCGCCCGCACGTGGTCGCGGAGTTCTTCCACGTCGACTGGACCCACCAGGCCCGTCGCCACCTCCACGTCCCGGTGCTGCACCTGATCGAGCACGAGAACTTCGACGAGCAGGCCGGCGAAGGCGAAGGAATCAGCGGCATGTGAAGCGTTTCGTCCCCATGACAGCCGAATCAACAGAAGTGACCGCAACACACCGAAGGTTACCGCTCTGTTACCGGCTCCACCTGGCAGTTGTGGACCACATTCCCCTAGTATCTTGGGGTTCGCTGTTCCGGGGGGATCCAGCGACGAGGAAGTGCCTGCTCGTGCGATCGGGGGATCCGCGCTGAGCGGGCACTTCTGCTATTTGTCGCCGATCCGGTTGCCCTCTTCGTCCCAGTGGGACGCGACCTTCTTGCTCGGCTGCACGCGCGGCGGCTCCCCCGGCATCTTCGGGTAGTCGGGCGGGAAGTTGAGCTCGCCTCCGGGCAGCTTCTCCCACAGCTCGAGAAGCGGCGTGAGGTCGTACGCCTCGTCGTCGATCTCCGCCCAGCGGTCGCCGTCGGCGAGGAAGTCGGGGACGGTGAAGAGGTTGAGCTCGCGCGGGTCCTTCAGGTCGGCCAGCTCGTCCCAGGTGAGCGGCGTGGAGACCGGGGCGCCGGGCTTGGGACGCAGCGAGTAGGCCGAAGCGATGGTCCGATCTCGGTTGTTCTGGTTGAAGTCGACGAAGATGCGCTCCCCGCGCTCCTCCTTCCACCACGCGGTGGTCACTCCCCCGTCGCGACGCTCCAGCTCACGGCCGAAACCGATCGCGGCGTGACGCAGATCCTCGAAGGTCCACTCCGGCCGGATGCGCACGTAGATGTGTACGCCACGGTTGCCGCTGGTCTTCACGAAACCGCGCAGGCCGAACTCTTCGAGGGTCTCCCGGGCGACGCCGGCGACCCGCACGGCGTCGGCGAAGTCGGTGCCCGGCTGGGGGTCGAGGTCGATGCGCAGCTCGTCGGGGTGGTCGACGTCAGCGCTACGGACGGGCCAGGGGTGGAAGGTGAGCGCGCCCATCTGGGCGCACCAGACCGGGATAGCGGGCTCGGTGGGGCAGATCTCTCGCGCCTTGCGCCCGCTCGGGAAGGTGATCTCGACCTCCTCGAGGTAGTCGGGGGCACCCTTGGGTGTGCGCTTCTGGTAGAAACCGTCACCCTCCTTGTCGGTGGGCCCGGTGGCCAGCTTCATGCCCTCGCGCCAGCCGTCGGGCCAGCGCTCCAGAGCAGTCGGGCGATCGCGAAGCGCCCGCATCAGCGGGTCGCCGACGGTCGCGAAGAACTCTGCGACCATCAGCTTGGTGACCTCGGGGGTGCGGTCGGTCGCCTCGTAGATCACCCGGTCAGGGCTGGAGATCCGCACCTCGCGCTCGCCTGCCTGCACGTGTGCCGCCGGTGTCTTCGCCATGGCGCCAACCTAGCCCGCTCCAAGCCCCTCCCCCAGCGAAATCGCCCGGACGACATCCGCAACTCACTGGCCAGTACGTCTTGAGACCGGCATGATCCGCCCCAACGTACGGCGACCGCCACGATCTCGGAGGACCCCCATGTCGACTCGAACCACGGCACTGACCGCCGCCACGGCGGCCCTGGCCGCCGCCATCACCCTCGGCCTCACCGGCGCGCCTGCGACCGCGAGCACCGGCCCGGCGTGCGGGACGGTCGCCTCGCCCGACACCCGGGTGGAGCACACTCGGCTCGCCGACCCGGCGGTGATCGACATCCTGGCGCGCTCCGGATTCGACGACGTCGCCCGCGCGGTGAGGACGGCCGTCTGCGACGCGGGCAGCAGCAGGGCCGCCACCGCTGCGGCACGGCTCGCCGGCCAGGCGCTGTGGCAGCGCGCGGTCGACCGGGTGCAGGGCCGCGGTGACGCCGGCGGCGACCTGCCGCGCAGCGACGACCGGCCGCTCTACTGGGCCCGACTGGCGGGCGAGCTGGAGATCGCGCGGGTCGCTCCTGCGTACCGAACCTGGTCAGAGGACACCCGGGCGAAGGTGCTGGCGGCCTTCGATCGGAGCTCGCGCGGGATCGAGTCGACCGCCTTCGCGCGCGGGGGGTCCGGCCGGTCACGGCAGGTGCTGGCTTCCGGATTCGACCCGTTCACCCTCGATCGCAACATCCGCCAGTCGAACCCGTCCGGGGCGACGGCGCTGGCGATGGACGGGCGCGTCGTGCACACGGCGAAGGGGCCCGTCGAGATCCAGACCGTGGTGTTCCCGGTGCTGTGGGAGCCGTTCGCCCAGGGCATCGTCGAGCGCGCCTTCTTGCCCCACCTGATCCCCGGCAAGCGCGACGTGGACACCGCCATCACCATCAGCCAAGGCCGCGCCGGCCGTTTCGACCTGGAGGTCTGGAACGGCGCCCATCGCGGCACCTTCCCCGACAACGACCGGGTCAGCGTCAACGAGACGATCCCGATCCCCGAGGACCTTCCTCATGCCGACCCGCAGCCGCAGTGGACCCGGACCACGCTGCCGGTCGAGGCGATGAAGGCGGCCGTGCCCGGCACCTTCCCGGTGAACATCAACCGGGTCGTCACCGAGATCCCGGCCGGATCGACCACGCCGGTCACCCGGGAGGACCCGACGCCGGGCTCCACGGCGGTCGCCGGTGGCGGCGGTGACTACCTGTCGAACGAGTCGGCCTACCGCACCACCGCCCTCCGCGACGCGCTCCAGGCCGACACCAAGCAGGGTCACATCCACGTACCGGTCCTCGACGGGGACGCCACCGGCGAACCGCTGGCCGACATGCGGGCCGACATCGTTGCGCAGGCCACCGATCTGGTGGCGGCTGCGGCGACGAGCTGATCCGGAGATGGACCGAAGGAGATGGCCCGAAGTGACTAGCCGTCGCCCGCACCGTTTTCATGCCCCCGGGCGTACTAGGGGCATGAAAACAGCAAAGGTCAGGCCTATCTCGGGTGCGGCCCTTGTGATCAGCATCGTCAGCATCTTCGCCCTCGGCGCCTGCGGCGGGTCGAACGGATCGGACGGCGCCTCCGCCGACTCCGGCTCGGTCGAGTCGCTGGCCGACCAATCAGCCGGGAAGGCGGCAGGTCCGGAGATGGCTGCGGAGGATGCGGACGCCGCGGCTCCGAAGCAGGCCGTCACGAAAGCATCGATCATCTCCACCGGCTCCGTCTCGCTCGACGCGAAGGACGTCGGAAAGACACGTACGCAGGTGCAGCAGATCTCCGACAGGTACGCCGGCCAGGTCACCGAGCAGGAGACCAGCGACAGCGACGACGACGGACCCAGCTATGCCCGGATGGTCCTCCGGATCCCCTCGAAGTCGTTCGACGACGCGATGGCCGACCTCGAGGACACCGCCACCCTGGTCGACTCCAACACCACGTCCACCGACGTCACCACCGAGGTCGTCGACACCGAGGTGCGGGTGAAGAACGCCCGGACGAGCATCGAGAGGATCCGTACGCTCCTCTCCCGCGCGGAGGCGATCGGTGATGTCATCGCGATCGAGTCCGAGCTCGCCCGCCGCGAAGCCGACCTCAACTCGCTGCTCGCCCAGCAGGCAGCCCTCGAGGACCAGACCTCGCTGTCGACCATCACGGTCAACATCGACCGTGCCGGTCCCGGCGGTTCCTCCGACGACGACCCCGGCTTCCTGGCCGGGCTGAGCGCCGGCTGGGAGGCGCTGGGCGACTCGGCCCGTGTCCTCGCGGTCGCGCTCGGCGCCATCATCCCGTGGACGCCGGTCCTCCTGCTCCTCATCGCGCCCGTCTGGCTCCTCTCCCGACGGCGCAAGCAGGTGGTCACTCCGGTGCCCGCCACCGGCCCGGCGGAGGAATAACCAGTCGAGATCGGGGTGCTCGGCGGCGTACGTTCTGAACATGAGCGCGCTCGAGCACCCCGGCCTCGTCTTCCGCAGCCTCGACCCCTTCGACGGGGACGAGGCCCTGTTGAAGGGGTGGTACGAAGGCACGCGACGTGGCTTCCACCAGTCCCGAGGCAACGACGACGGCATCCAGGTCTGGCGCGACCACACCCGCTCCGACTCGGTGACGCTGCTGGGAGCGTGGACGGAGAACTCGGAGTTCTCCTCGGCCACGATCCCGGTCGCGACGTTCTCCTCCTGGACGTCACCGGTCAACGTGGGCGGCGGCGTCAGCCTGCCGACGCTGCTGATCAGCGATGTGACCGTCTCCCCGACCCATCGGCGCCAGGGACTGCTGCGCAAGCTGATGACGGTCTCGCTCGCCGATGCGGTCGCCGCGGGCGTGCCGCTGGCGGCGCTGACCGTCTCCGAGGGGTCGATCTACGGCCGCTTCGGGTTCGGCACGGCCACCCATCTGCGCCAGGTCGAGGTCGACGTGACCGCGAAGTTCCGCTACCGCCCCGAGGTGCCCGCCGATGACGGTTCGGTGACCATGGTCGAGCCGGCCGACGCCTGGAAGACGGTCGCCGAGATCTACGGCACCTTCCAGGAGCGCACCCGCGGCTCGGTCACCCGGCCGCAGTTCTACGAGCCCTGGCTATCCAGCGCCTACGACTTCGGCGGCGACTCGAAGGGCGAGTCGAAGCAGCGCGCCGTGCTGCACCTGGACGCCTCCGGCACGCCCGACGGCTACGCGATCTACAAGACCGCCGACGAGCGCAACGACTCCGGGCTGCGGATGGCGCGGGTCGTCGACCTGGTGGCGCTGACCCCGGCGGCCTACCTGCAGCTGTGGCGGTTCCTCGCCGACATCGACCTCGTCGAGCGGGTCTCCTGGAACCGGGCGCCGCTGCAGGACCCGCTCTACTGGGCGCTCGCCGAGCCGTTCGCGGTCAAGAGCGCCGAGATCGACGACATGCTGTGGATGCGCGTGCTCGATGTGCCGGTGGCCCTGCAGGCACGCCCTTGGTACGCCGCTGGCGAGGTCGTCCTCGGTGTCGACGACCCGCTCGGCCACGCTGCCGGTGCCTGGCGGGTCGCGGTGAAGGACGGCACGGCCGAGGTCACCCGGACCGACGTAGCCCCGACCGTGGAGCTCGCCGCGGACACCCTCGGTGCCCTGTATCTCGGCGGCGTCGACGTACGCACCCTGGCAGCCGCCGGCCGGATTACCGGCTCGCCCGAGGCGATCGAGACCTGGGCGGCGATGGCCGACGGCGGCCCGCTGCCCTACTGCATCACCGGCTTCTGAGCGTCAGGGGCGTCCGGGCTCGGCACCGATCAGGCTGATCCGGTCGCCGTGAAAGCGGTAGTTGTGCATCGCGTCCAGCCTCGGTGCGTACGCGTGCAGGCTGATCGCCGGGCGCGAGCCGACGTTGCGTACGTCATGGACGTGGCCGGCGTCGTGCGCGCGGGCGTCGCCCGGGCCGACGTCGGCGATCTGCAGACCACCGAGCCAGTTGTGCTCGACCAGGCTGCCGGTCAGGACGGTGAAGGCGGTGGTCGCGGTGCCGTGGTCGTGGAAGCCGGTGCTGGCGCCCGGCGACCAGGCGATCATCCAGACCTCGACCTCGTCGTCGCGGTGGAGCAGGTGGAACTCGCGGCCGGTCTCGGGCACCTGCACCCGCGCGAGCAGGTCGTCCTCGGCGTAGGTGCGGATGGCGTCCAGCAGGGGCTGTATGGCAAGGGCGGTCAAGGTGGCCTCCTCCAGAAGCGTCGTGAGTTTAAGTATAGTAGATTGCTCGACTTTGGCAATGGAGTTCTGCTCCCACCCCAGACGTACCATTTCAACCATGGGTTACAACGTGGAGAAGTCCGACGAGGAGTGGCGAGCAGAGCTCTCGCCGGAGGAGTACGCGGTGCTGCGCCAGGCGGGCACCGAGCGGGCGTTCACGGGTGAATACACCGACACCGAGACCAAGGGCGTCTACTCGTGCAAGGCCTGCAAGGCCAAGCTGTTCGAGTCGGACACCAAGTTCCACTCCGGCTGCGGCTGGCCGTCGTTCTACCAGCCGATCAGCGAGACGATCGAGTACATCGAGGACAAGTCGCACGGGATGGACCGGGTGGAGGTCCGCTGCGCCAACTGCGGCTCCCACCTCGGCCACGTCTTCCCCGACGGCTACGGCACCCCGACCGGCGACCGGTTCTGCATCAACTCGATCTCGATCTCGCTGGAGCCTGCCGACCAGGCCTGACCCGGCTAGCGTTGCGCCGTGACTGTGCGGATCGCGATGTGGTCAGGACCGAGAAACCTATCCACGGCGTTGATGCGCTCGTTCGAGAACCGGCCGGACTGCACGGTTCTCGACGAGCCGCTGTACGCCGCCTACCTCTCGTCCACTGGCCTCGACCATCCCGGCCGTGACGACGTGCTCGCCTCCCAGCCGAACGACTGGCGGGTCGTGGCCAAGGAGATCACGTCTGGGCCGGTCGGCTCGGCGGTCCAGTATCAGAAGCACATGACCCATCACCTGCTCCCGGAGATGGACCACGGCGCCTTCGCCGGGCTCTCGCACGCGTTCCTGGTCCGCGACCCGGAGCGGGTGCTGACCTCGTACGCCAAGGTCCGCGAGGAGCCGACGCTGGAGGACCTCGGGCTGCCGCAGCAGGTGGCGCTCTTCGAGGAGTTCGGCGGGCCGGTGGTCGATGCCGCCTCGATCCTGGCCTCGCCGCGGGCGGCTCTCGTCGGGCTGTGCGAGGCGCTGGGGATCGGCTTCGACGAGGCGATGCTGTCGTGGCCGGCCGGCCCGCGCGACTCCGACGGCGTGTGGGCCCCGCACTGGTATTCCGGGGTGTGGGCGTCGACCGGGTTCGCGGCCTCCTCCCCCGGCGCCGCCGACCCGCTGCCCTCGCGCCTGGCGCCGCTGCTGGAGCGCTGCCTGCCCTACTACGATCGCCTCGCCCCCTATGTCATGGCTCCCGATATCAAGAACGGCGACTGATGCTGCAGACCTACGACCCCCGCAACGACCACCTCCAGGTCTGGATCAACGGCGAGCTCAGCCACCGCCTGGAGGCGCGGATCTCGCCGTTCGACTCGCTCGCCCAGGGCGGCGACGGCGTCTGGGAGGGGCTGCGGCTCACCCGGGGGCGCATCTTCAAGCTCGATGAGCACCTGCAGCGGCTGCGGCGCTCGGCGCGGGCTCTCGCCTTCTCGGACATTCCCTCCGACGCGTTCATGACCGAGGCGATCCGGGAGTGCCTGGCGGCCAACGAGATGCGCGACGACGTCCACATCCGGCTCACGCTCTCGCGCGGGGTGAAGGTCACCTCCGGCATGGACCCGCGGCTCAACCAGTCGGGTCCGACGCTGATCGTGCTGGCCGAGTTCAAGTCGCCGGTCTACGACGACTCGGGGATCACGCTGATCACCGCGGCCCAGCGCCGCCCGCGCGCCGACATGCTCGACCCGAAGATCCATCACAACAACCTGATCCCGTCGATCCTGGCCAAGGTCGAGGCCAACAACGCGGGCGCCGACGACGCGCTGATGCTCGATGACGCCGGCTTCATCGCCGAGACCAACGCGACCCACTTCTTCCACGTACGCGACGGGGTGCTGCGCACCTCGACGACCCGTGCGTGCCCCGAGGGGATCACTCGCGCCACTGTTCTCGACCTCGCGGCGGAGCTGGGTCTGCCGGTGGATGTCGGCGACTTCTCGCTCACCGACGCCCACACGGCCGACGAGGCCTTCGTCACCGGCACGATGGGCGGACTCACCCCGGTGGTCTCCCTCGACGGCCGGCCGATCGAGCGCGGGCCGATGACGCAGCAGCTCTCGAAGGCGTACGCGGACCTGCAGGCGACGACGGGGACGGTCGTCGCCTGACGGCTCACCCGACCGGCTCGAAGAGGGCGCGCTCGAGGATGACCGTGCCCCTGCCGTACGTCTCGTCGAGGCGCTGCTGGAGACTGCCGTCGTCGAGCAGCACACGCAGGTGGACGGCACCACGGGACAGACCGCTGCCGAGGTAGTGCGGCTGGTCCTCGAGCTCGTCCTGGATATCGGCGAGCTCCTCCTTCGACACCGTCGCGCGCGAGACGCAGAGCATCCCGCCCCAGGTCTTGCGCAGCCCTTTCTCGGCCGCGGCAGGATCACTGGTGACGCGTACGTTGAGGATGAGCTTGCGCGGGTCGTTCATCGGTTGCGCCACCCGAGTCTGGTCGAGCCACAGGTCGGTGAAGCCAGGCAACCGGTGCGCAGCGGACACGGTCGCCTCCTGGGTCTCCATCGTGGTCCGCTCAGGGTCGATCACCTTCCAGCCGCCCTCGGGCTCGGGGCACGGGCTGCTGAAGTCGACGACCTCCTCTGCCGGCGGAACCGACGCGTCGGCGGCCGGCACCGCCTCGGTCACAGTGAACGTCGTGTCATTGAGGGTGCCGGTGACCTGGAAGTCGCCCCAGCGGGTGCCTCCGGCCTCCTCGTGCTCGGGATGGTCGGCCCAGTCCCAGCCGGTCACCTCGAGCCCCTCGCACTGTGGCGGCATCGACTCCTGGATCGCCCCGAGGCACAGCTGCGGCCCACCGCCGTCGTCGAGCACCGTCACGGTGCCCGCTGAGCGGACGGTGCCGCTCCCTGCGGCAGGGTCGAGCACCTGGTCGTTCCCACACGCGCTCGCCGCCACGAGGAGCAGCACCCACCCATATCGCCACATGACCTACAGACGTCCGAGGCAGGGCTCAGGTTGCACTCGACTGGCTGTCACGCCAGGCGACGAGGTCCTCCAGCGGCTTGAGGTCGTAGTCAGGGCCGTTGACTCCGTAGGTGAACAGCCGGGCACCGGCGTCGTAGAGCGGCTTGGCGGCCTCCGAGCTGTCGGCCGCGGTCGAGATCTCGATCTCGTTCACGTCGCGGCCGATCGCCTCGCAGTGGCCGGCGAGCACGCCGCGCTTGCGCTCCAGGGTTGCCACGTCGGAGAAGGAGTGCCAGATGTCGGCGTGCTTCGCGACGTACTTCAGGGTCTTCTTCTCCCCGCCGCCACCGATCATGACCGGGATCTTCCGGACGGGCGCGGGGTTGAGCTCGGACCACCGCTTCTCGATGCGCGGGAGCGCCACGCCGAGCGCGTCGAGGCGCGAGCCGGCGGTGCCGAAGTCGTAGCCGTACTCGGTGTAGTCCCGCTCGAACCAGCCGGACCCGATCCCGAAGACCAGCCGGCCGTCGGAGATGTGGTCGACGGTACGGGCCATGTCGGCGAGCAGCTCGGGGTTGCGGTAGGAGTTGCAGGTCACCAGGCAGCCGATCTCGGCACGCGTGGTCTGCTCGGCCCAGGCCGCGAGCATGGTCCAGGCCTCGAAGTGCTTGCCGTCGGGCTCGCCGTAGAGCGGGTAGAAGTGGTCCCAGTTGAAGAGGATGTCGACGCCGATCTCCTCCGCGCGCCGGGCGGCATCGCGGATCTGGGCGTAGTCGGCGTGCTGGGGCTGGATCTGGACTCCGATACGGATCGTCATGTGTCCAACCCTACGGAGTGCCTGGCTTCCGTCCTCGCTCAATTCGGCCCTATCGTTCGGCACGCGGCGAACGGCGCCGTACGAGAGCTGAAGAGGGTGCGAGATGCGACTCGGCTGGGATCTGCACGATGACGGCAAGAACGTACGCGAGGGGGCGATCGTCAAGCCCGGGGAGCGGTTGAGCTGGCCCCGGACGATCGGCTTCGGCGGCCAGCACGTGGTCGCGATGTTCGGCGCCACGTTCCTGGTGCCGTTGCTGACCGGCTTCCCGCCGACCACGACGCTGTTCTTCTCCGGCATCGGCACGCTGCTGTTCCTGCTCATCACGCGCAACCGGCTGCCCAGCTACCTCGGCTCCTCGTTCGCCTTCATCGCGCCGATCGGTGCCGCGATGGGCGGCGGCGGGATGGGGTCGGCGCTCTTCGGCATCCTGGTCACCGGGGCGCTGCTGGCGCTGGTCGGCGTCATCGTGATGGTCACCGGCACCGGCTGGATCGAGGCGCTGATGCCCCCGGTGGTGACCGGTGCGATCGTCGCGCTGATCGGTCTCAACCTGGCGTCGGCCGCGACCAACAACGTGGTCGGCGGTGACCCGGCCAACCCCGAAAACGGGGCCGTGGTGGTCGCCGCGATCACCCTGGCGACCGTGCTGGTCGTCGCGGTCGCCTTCCGCGGGCTGATCGCCCGGCTCTCGATCCTGGTCGGTGTCGTCGTGGGCTACATCGCTGCGCTCCTCTTCGGCCAGATCGACACCTCGGCCTTCCAGGACGCTGCCTGGTTCGGGCTCCCGGACTTCTCCACGCCGACCGTGTCCTGGTCGGTCGTACCCATGTTCCTGCCGGTCGTGCTCGTCCTCGTCGCCGAGAACGTCGGCCACGTACGCAGCGTCGCCCACCTCGCCGGCGACGACACCATCAACCGCGAGACCGGCCGGGCCCTCTTCGCCGACGGCCTCGCCACCACCATCGCCGGTGGCTTCGGCGGCTCGGCGACCACGACGTACGGCGAGAACATCGGCGTCATGACCGCGACCCGGGTCTTCTCGACCGCGGCCTACTGGGTCGCCGGCGTCGTGGCGATCCTGCTGTCACTGTCCCCCAAGTTCGGGGCTCTCCTGAACACGATCCCTGCCGGCGTGCTCGGCGGGATCACCGTCGCGCTCTACGGCCTGATCGGCCTGATCGGCATCCGGATCTGGCTGGACAACCGGGTCGACTTCGCCGACCCGGTCAACCAGTTCACCGCCGCCGTCGCCCTGGTCATCGGCATCGGCAACCTCACCCTGACCTTCGGCGACCTCACCTTCACCGGCATCGCGCTGGGCACCATCGCCGCGATCGTGATCTACCACGGGATGAGCGCCCTGGCGCGCCTGCGAGGCCGCCGCTGAGCCGGCTCAGGGCTTGCTCAGAGCTTGCTGCGATCGGTCGGCGTCGGCGAGAAGGCGGCGCTGAGGCGGAGCACCTTGGCAAACTCGGTGACCTTCTCCACGGACAGGAAGCCATCGGGCTCACCAGAGCCGATGACGACGCCGCCGTTGTCAAGCTTCTCGAGGTGCTTGTCCATGCCACTCGGTAGCGCCTGCGCCCTCCCCGCGGAAAGGTAGGTCAGGCATCCCATCTTCGGGCCAGGCTCGCCGACCGGATGCACCTCGGAAAGCAGGCGCATGATGGACCTCGGGGCCACAGCGGCCCAGTCCGGGTCCCACACCGAGACGAGCTGGCGCAAGATCGGGTCCGCCAACGCCTCCGCGTCCTCTCCTCGCCCCTTGAGCACGAAGGTGTTCCGTACGTTCGGGGTCTCGGAGTATCCGCCCACAGTCATAGTGATCGAGAAGTCCTCGATCCTCTCTCCACGGGCTTCATACGCCTGGGTCACCCCGAGATGCGGAGCGTCGGTGTTGCGATGGAAGGCGTCGGATATCACCTGCAGGGCGTTCGCAGGCTCGGCGATCAGCCTGCTCGCGAGGTGGAGTGACGACCACCGAAGGGTCTCGCCGACCACGTCGTCCAGAGCCGCGAGAAACGCCACCAGCTTGTCGGCGATCTGATCCGGTGGCTCCTGCCGCGGACCCCAGAATCCCCGCGCGATCAGTTCGTCCATCTTCACGCCTTTCCTCGATCAGATGTTCATCGGATCAGGATGCGGCGTCGCACCCGGAACGTCAGACCAGACCAACCGAACCTCGATGTCATCCTCGCCCACCAGCTCGACGATCCTCTTCGCCGCCCACTCGTTTGCGGGGCTAGTTCGCAGCTGGGGTGATCCCATGGGCCACTCTCAGCCCACGCCCGCGAACGCTCGTGTCGCCGGACGACGAGGCGGCCATGTCATTCGTCAGTCCGCCCAACGATTTCGGCCCACCGCCGCTCGATCTCGTCTGCATCAACTATCGGATGCATCTGCGGATCGAAGTACTCCAGCACATCCCTGGTGTCAACGAAGGACAAGTTCGCTTCCTGTTGCAAAGCAGCCAGAACGCCAAAGGGCGTGATCCGTCCAGACTCGCGATCGCGCAAGTAGGCGACGATGTCCAAGAACGTGGCCCCCTGTCGAATCATGGCGCGAAGGTCCTCGTGGTCCTGTCTGTCCTCACTACCCACGACACCCTCCCGGGCGTTGGAAGCGCAATGCGACATTCGTGTACTCGCCAAACGAACCGGAGAACGAACTCGGGTCGACGGCCACGTCTGTCAAACCGTATCTGCCGACCATGTGGCCAGTGAACGTTCCGCGTGCAGCGTCTGCATATGACATCCCGGCTCGAAGATTTGCGTTAAATGCATCCAAGTTGGTCGGCATCGCCGTGACCCACTTGGCGTCAAAGGCACGGACGTTTGACGCACCGAAGTGGTCCATCACCTCTCCAAACATCTGGCCACCGGATGGACTGCCAGCCCCCTTTTCGATCGCCATCGACAAGACACCGTCGTTGAGGTCGGCCATCACTCCGCCGCCGCCATCGTACATCTTGGCGAAAGACCCGTTGAGGGATCCATCCGGGGCCAGTCCGACCGGGTCCATCCAGGTCGTTGGGTTCCCGACGTAGGTGTTTGGGTTTGGCGCGGGCGCGAGCCCGTGCGGATCCTGAGAAAGATAACGACCAGTGCCAGGGTCGTAGTAACGCTGGTTGTTGTAGTAGAGGCCGGTCTCTTCGTCCATGTATTGGCCGGCGAAGCGGAGCGGCGTGGCTGACGCATCGAGCGAGACGCCCCAGATCGTCCGGCGCGCGTGCCAGTGCAGTTCCCCATCAGAGTCGACCAGCTCCAACGGCGCGCCGGCGAGGTCGGTGACAATGGAGTAGAAGCGGGCGTCGACCTCGCCCTGGGTGAGCTCGACCTGGGCGAGGGGCTGGTAACCCTGGTGTGCCCAGGAGAGCGTATGGCCGCGTCCACCGGCCTGCTCGATGAGGACGGCGCCGTCCCAGGCGAAGAGGATCTCATCGACGACGCTGCCACTGTCGGCGTGGCGGCGCTTGGCGACGCGGCGCCCGAGGGCGTCATAAAAGTAGGTCCAGCGGGTTCCGTCGGGGGTGCGAACGGCGGTGAGGCGGTCGTTGGCGTCCCACTCGTAGAGCCAGGTATCTGGCTTCTCTGAGAGACGGCTGCGGGTATGGCGTACCAGGCGGCCTTGGGTGTCGTAGGCGTAGCGACTGCGGCCGGCGCGGGTGAGGAGCGTGCCTTCATAATCGCGGCGCTCGGTGTCACCGCCGCCGGTGGCGGAGCGGGTGATGTTGCCGAGGGGGTCGTAGGTGTAGACCTCAGATACCGAGTCGTCCAGGGCGACCGATGTGATCCGGTCAGCGAGGTCGAGCTCAAAGCGGCGGGCGCCGGTGATCTTGTCATCGACGCCGATCAGACGGCCCACTGACTCGTAGGCGTAGGTGCGCTCTTGGAGCACATCCGCCGGTGAGGAAGAGTCGCTGCGCTCGAGGCGCTGGGTCAGGGGCTGACCGAGGAGGTCCCAGGTCTGCTCCAGGACGAGCTCGCCTGTGGTTCTCCGGGTCTCGCGACCGGACAGGTCGTGCTCGAAGGCGATCTCCTGGCCGGCGACGGTCATCCGCTCCGGGGCGAGGCCGAGACCGTAGGACCACTCAGTCTCGACGCCCGCAGGTGTCGAGCGACGGGTCGGCCGACCGAGGGCGTCGTACGTCTTGGCCACGCGCCGACCGTTGACCGACTCCGCGAGCACCCTGCCGAGCGGATCGCGTTCGATGACCAGATCGACGCTTGGAGAGGTCGCACGCAGGAGACGACCGAGTGGGTCGTACGCCATCGTTGTGGTCTGGTCATCGGCCTGCTCGGTGACCACGTTGCCGAGAGCGTCATAGTCGTAGGCCAACCGCTGACCTGCGCCGTTGACCTGCTCGACCATCTGGCCAGCGGCGTCGTAAGCGTAGGTGAGCGTCCGGCCGTTGTAGTCGGTCTCGGTCGCGAGTCGGCCGGCCTCGTCGTACTCGTAGCGCCAGGTCGTGCCCTGGGGGCTGGTGACGCTGGTAAGGCGGAGCTCGGGGTCGTAGGCGTACTGCGTGATCGAGCCGTCGGGAGCCAGGACTTCGGCGGGCATGTCGAAGTGGGTGAACCTGGTCATGGTGGTGCGCCCGACGGGGTCGGTGTAAGAGACCGGGTTGCCCTCGCCGTCGTACGTCCAGGACTCCGTGGAGCCGTCCGGAAGCAGTCGGGACGCGAGCTGGCCGTCGACGGTCCAGGAGTATTCCGTGCGCGCACCGAGCGCATCGGTGCTGGCGACGACCCGGCCGAGGTGGTCGCGCTCGAACTCGGCCCAGCGGCCGTCGGGCTCGACCACCCGCCGCGGTAGACCGGCGGCGTCGGTCTCGATGGCACGGACCCGACCGAGGGCATCGGTGACCGAGGCCAGGTGGCCGTGGTCGTCGTAGCAGAACCCGGTGGTCGCTCCGGTCGCGTCGGTCACCGAGATGCGCCGTCCGGCTTCGTCGTAGCCCAGCGTCGTCACTGCGCCGTCGGGCAGCACCTGACGTGCCAGGCGTGGCCCCGCGAGGGTGTCGATCCACTCCATCGTGGTCTGGCTGCCGTCCGGGCGGGTGACCTCCGTGAGGTTGCCGGCCTCATCGTAGGCGAAGGTCGCGCGGCGGCCGAGCGGGTCGGTACGCGCGAGGAGCTGGTTCTGCTCGCTCCACTCCGAACTGGTCGCGGCTCCCAACGGGTCAACCGTGGCGACGACCTGGAACCGAGTGTTGATCTTGAAGACGGTGGCGTTCTCACGAGAATCCGTCACTCTGGTCTCACGCAGGCCGCTGGCGTTGGGCTCGCCGTACTCGAACGTGTTCCGCATGACGCCGTCGGAGCCACCCTGGCTGACACAGCGACCCTGGGTGTCGTAGACGTAGTCGTAGAAGGTGCCGTTGCGGTCGACCCAGCGAGTCAGACGGTGGTGCTCGTAGCCGAACTCCAGCTCCTCGCCGGAACCGTTGACGACCCCGACCAGATCGCCATTGACGTCGTAGCGGTAGCCCGTCACCTGCACCGCATCGGTGCCGTCGGGACGGGTCACCGTCAGACCGGTGACCCGATGCTCGGCGGTGGCGACCTGCACTCGATACCCGGCACTGTGGGTGACTTCTGCGGGCGCACCCTGCTCGTCACGCGCGAACCGGATCCAATCACCCGAGGCGTTCGTGATCGACGACAACCAAGCAGTGCCACCCGCACCGCCGACGCCGGTGTAGTGGCGGGTCACCCCCGTCGCGGCGTCGAGCAGACGGTATTCACCGTCCTCGCTGACCTGCAGCCGCAGAGCCCCACCCGCGACCGGGCGGGCCTCCACACCAGCCGTGAGGTTCTTGAAGACGCGCGCTCTGGTGTCAGCAGCCACCACGACCGCTGCACGCCGACCCACCACGTCGGTGTGGACGTCGATCCGCTCGTCGAACGTCGAGGACCATGAAGGGCCGAACCAATGACCATAAGTCCAGTCGCTCGAATGCTTCCGGCTAAGGATCAACGGGAGGTCGCCAGGGAGCGTCAGATCGGTCCGCTGCAGAAAGACCGCGCCCGTGGCCACGTCGACCGGGTCACCACAACCCTGTTGGTCCCGGTCTCCGTTGCGTGAGGAGCCATCCGTGGTGGTGGCGTTCTGCGTGTTGCCGCCCGGACGGTCGGAGCCGGACCTGGCCATGTCGCTGTCCAGGTCACGACGAGCATCCGCGTGCTTCCGAATCCCGTCGGCGACGTCGTCAGCGTTCTTCTTCAGGGACTGTCCGACGTCGCTGAGAGTCTTGGTCGCCGCCTCCCGAAGCTCCTCGACGACGTCATCCATCTTTCTGGCCATCGAAGTCTCCTAGGACTCGAAGAAGGGCAGGGCGGAAACTTCGGCTGCGAACGTGGCGCAAAGGTCGTACTGGTCGGCGCCACAGTCGCTGAGCGCCGTGGCGATCTGCTCCATCAGGTCGTAGCTGAGCTTGGTCGCGGCGGTCGCCTCGCCGTCGGTCACGATCGGAGCCTCCGCGATCGACATGGCGAGTTCGGTGATCGTTCCGGTCAGCGGCTCGGTCACCATGCTTGCGACCTCACCGATCACCCCTTCCATCGCGATGTCGGTGGCGATGTCGAGCGCCTTCTTCCGAGCGGCGATGATCGCTGCGTTGCCGACCACGCTGAGGCCCCCCGTGACCACAGCGGTCGCGGCGGCTGCAGCGATCTGTGCCGCCGTGATCGTCAGCTCGGCAATGACCTTCATCTTCAGCGCAACGATCGCATCAGCGGCGACATCGATCCCCGTTGCGACCCCGGGCAGTGCGTCGAGCAACCCATCCATGTTGGCCGTCCGGTTATCGGTCCACGCCCTGATCAGCGCATTCACCGACTGTGCCGTGGCCCCGTCGCCGAGCTCGTTGACCCGGATCTCCAGCTCGTCGAGCGTGCCGCGAAGGTCTGACTCCAGACCTCGCAGCAGCTGTGCGGCATCGCGGACCGCGTCCTCGTTGACGTTCGGCCACTCGTACCCGAGCAGGTCGAGTACGAAATCCAGCTCCCCAGGGATGGTCATCCCCACGTCTCAGCCCTCCCCGTCGTCATGCGGACATGTCATAAGCCCATGACGGGATCGGCACACGAACCCGAGCAGGAGCCACCGCGACAGATGAGGTTAGTGGAGACGTACAGGGCCGGACAGTGAATTTCCGAGATCTTCTGACCGGTGAGGCGAGCGTCAGGGAAGGCGCTCCAGGAGGTCGCCGATCTCGACGCGGGCGCCGGTGTAGAAGGGCACCTCCTCGCGTACGTGACGGCGGGTCTCGGAGCCGCGGAGGTGGCGCATCAGGTCGACGATGCGGGAGAGGTCGTCGGCCTCGAAGGCAAGCATCCACTCGTAGTCACCGAGGGCGAAGGACGGGACGGTGTTGGCCCGTACGTCCGGGTAGTCGCGCGCCATCTGGCCGTGCTCGGCGAGGAGGCGGCGGCGCTCCTTGTCGTCGAGGAGATACCACTCGTAGGAGCGGATGAACGGGTAGACCGCGACGTAGTCGTGGGTGCGCTCGTCGGCGAGGAACGCGGGCAGGTGGCTCCGGTTGAACTCGGCGGGGCGGTGCAGCGCCATCTGCGACCAGACCGGCACGAGCCGGCCACCGAAGGCGGTGCGGCGCAGGCGGTGGTAGGCCGACTGGAGCTTGTCGGAGGACTCCGCGTGCAGCCAGAACATCACGTCGGCGTCGGCGCGCAGGCCGGCCACGTCGTAGGTGCCGCGCACCACGATGTCCTCGCCCGCGAAGGCGGCGAAGAGCTCCTCGACCTCGACCGCCTCGGCCTTGCGGTCGGCGTCGCCGAGGGTCTCCTCCAGGGAGAAGACCGACCACATCGTGTAGCGGATCGTGTCGTTGAGCTCGTTGATCTTGGCTGCGTTGGACTTGATGTCGGCCTGCGGGTCGGTCATGGCCCCATTTTGCGCTACGGCCGTTCGCCGATCCCCTTCGGGCTCCATCGTCCGGCCTCTAGGGTGTGGGCATGCTGCCGCTGCGTACCCGCATCTTCGCCTTTCTCCAGGAGCGCCTGGTCAAGACACCGCTGAACGCCGAGGAGATGATCGCCCTGCGCGCCCAGCGCGAGGGGCTCCGCACCGGGCCGGTCACCGCGTTCCTCTTCGGCCGTCCCGCGGACGTCGAGATCAAGGAGACGTACGTCGACGGGCGCCGTTTCGCGATCTACACGCCTCATGACGTCAGCGAGTCTGCGCCGGTCGTCATCAACTTCCACGGCGGCGGCTGGTGTCTCGGGACACCGGAGCAGAGCGCCTGGGTCTCCTCGCACGTGGCCGCGGGGACCGGGTCGATCGTGGTCGCGCCGTCCTACCGGCTGGCGCCGGAGCATCCGTTCCCGGCTGCCGTCGAGGACGCCTGGGCCACCGTCGAGTGGGTCGCGAAACACGCCGCTGACCTGGGCGGAGACCCGTCACGGATCGCGGTGATGGGCGACAGCGCCGGCGGCAACCTGGCGGCCGTGGTCTCGCTGATGGCACGTGACGCGGGCGGTCCCGCCATCGGTGCGCAGGTGCTGATCTACCCGGCGGTGGAGATGTACGAGAAGTTCCCATCCGAGGCGGCCAACGCCAACGGACCGGTGCTCACCTCGACGCAGATGAGCACCTTCGGACACCTCTACATGGGCGAGCGCTACGGGGACGAGTCGTGGCAGGCCTCTCCCCTGCGTGCTGCGTCGCACGCCGACCTGCCGCAGGCACACATCATCACGGCGCTGCACGACCCGATCCGCGACCACGGCACGCGGTATGCGGATGCCCTCCGTGCCGCCGGGACCTCCGTCTCGCTCATGGACTACGACACCGCGTTCCACGGGTTCATGTCGCTCCCCGGGGTCGCGCCGGCCGCCCGGGAAGCTCTCGACGGGATCATCGAGTTCCTGCGGGATGTTCACCCCAGCTCGGCCGCGGCGCGATGAGCTGAGCCGATCGTGGCGGGAATTCCGACGCCGTCGTAGGAGGCCCCGGCGAGGGCCAGACCGGGTACGCCGCGGAGACCTTGGCGGATGCGGGCGACGCGGTCGAGGTGGCCGACCGGATACTGCGGAAGGGCGTCGGCCCAGCTCTGGACGTGCACATCTGTCGGCTTCGCGGTGATGCCGGCGATCTGCTCTAAGGCCGCCAGGGAGTCGGCGACGAGCCGGTCGTCATCGTCCGAGGGTGGCTCGCCGTGGCGTCCGATGGACGTACGCAGGTAGTTGCCGCGCTCCCCCACCCAGGCCCACTTGGCGAAGGAGAAGGTGGAGGCCTTGATCGCGCAGTCCTCGACGGGCGGGACGAGGAATCCGGACCTGCCGGCCAGTTCCGCGGGGAGGTCGGGGAAGGCGAAGGTCACCACGGCGACGCTCGCGGTCTCGATCCCGGACAGCTCGCGCGCGACCGACGGAGCGGTCGAGCGGAGCAGCTTCGCGGCGACCGGAGCGGGTGTCGCGACCACGACGGCGTCGGCGGCCTCCACGACGCCGCCGCTCTCGATCAAGAAGCCCTGCGGGGTCCTGGTGACGGTGTCAACGGGGGTGTTGAGCCGGATGTCGAGGCCCCCGGCGAGGATCGCGGGCAACCGGGACATGCCGCCGTCGATCCCGGCGAAGACCGGGACCGTCGAGCTCGGGAGCGCGGCCGCGGCTTCCAGCAGCGACCCCTTCTCGGCCAGCATGAACAGCTGCGGGGCAGCCGCCTTCACCGAGATCGCGCGGGCATGGCCGGCGTAGACACCCGCGAGCAGCGGCTCCGCCAGCCGGTCGGCCGTCTCGTCCCCGAAGCGCGACGCGATGAAGTCACCGACCGAGATGTCCTCGTCCGTCTTCGCAGGTGGGAGGGTGGGTTCGCGGCGTACGACCTCCAGGGTCTCCTCCGAGAGAAGGCCCGAGGACTCCAACGCGGCCAGGTCGAGGGGTACGCCCATGATCGACCGCGGGATCGGCCGTAGCGCGCCGCGCGACCAGATCGAAGACTTCGCGTCGGTCGGGTGGACCACGTCGAGGCCGAGCTCACGAGCCAGGGATACGCCCTCGGGCCGGCGGTTGAGCATCGCCTCGGCGCCGACGTCGACCGTCTGCCCGGCCACGGACTCCCCGCGGATCTTTCCTCCGACCCGGTCGGATGCCTCCAGCACCGTGACCCGGTGGCCCTTCAGCGACAGATCGCGGGCCGCGGTCAGCCCGGCGATCCCTGCTCCGACGACGATGACACGCACAGGAGAAGTCTCGCATCCCCCTGATCGCCTGGATCAGGTGAGCCGCTCGACCGCTTCCTTGGCCTCGAGCAGCCCCACACCGGTCGCCTCCCGGTAGACCTTGATGGCCTCGATCTTCTTGCCCGCGCGCGCCAGCGCGACGACCTCGTCCTGGCGCGGCGCCGGCGGCTCCTCCAGCCCATCGTGCTTCAGGAGCAGGTCGACCTTCTCCTCGAGTCTGTTCAGCCGGCGGGTGAACTCCGCTCGAGTTCTGCTCGCCGACGACTCGATCACGAAGTAGAGCAGGATCAGACCGACGAGGGCTGCGACTCCGAAGGTATCCACAGCCGCACCCTAGTGCCGAGGCGTCACCCGCGTCGGCCGAGACGGCACCGAAGTGCGCACTCGGCCGACAGAAGTGACGTCTCGGCCGACGTACCTGACGCCTCGGCGCGAGGGGGTCAGCTGGCCAGCTTTCCGAAGTTGGAGCGGTGGAAGACGAGGGGTTGGCCGGCGCCGTGGTCGGCGGCGTGGAGCTGGAGGAGTACGACGATGTGGTCGCCGGCCTCGACCTCGCGGTAGACGGTGCAGTCGAACTGCGCGAGGCCCTCGTCGAGGGTGAGGGCTCCGTCGAGGGATGAGCTGACCACGAGGCCGTCGAAGCGGGAGTCGACGGGGCCGGCGAGCTGGCGGCAGACCTCGCCGTGGTGCTCGGCGAGGACGGTGACACCCAGGTGCGAGGAGCGCCGCAGGTCCGGCCACGTCTTCGAGGTCCGGGCCACGGAGAAGGAGACCAGCGGCGGGTCCAGGGACACCGAGGTGAACGATGACGCGGCCAGACCGACGGGACGTCCGTCGACAACCGCGGCGACCGCCACCACCCCGCTGGGGAAGACCCCGAAGGCCTGCCGCAACGCGGCCGGGTCGAGATCCTGATTCGTACGCAGCGGACCGGACATCACGCCACCACCTCTCTCGCGGGCACAGCCCGCGCCTCGTCGACGGCCGTGTCCCGCAGCCTCTCGCCACGGGTCTCCGGCAGCAGCCACATGCAGGTCAGACTGATCACGGCGACCACGACGTTGTAGCCGGCCACCCACCACAGCGAGCGGTCATCGGAGAGCGCCACCAGGCCGGCCGCGATCAGCGGCGTCAGCCCGGAGGCCACCACTCCTGAGATCTGGTAGAGCGCGTTGAGCGCGGAGAACCGGTAGCGGGTGTCGAACAGCTCGCTCCAGAACGCAGCCAGCGGCCCGTAGACGGTGCCGTAGACCAGGCCCAGCCCACCGACGAAGGCCGCCACCGACGGCACCACCGCACCGGACTGCACCGCGGCAGCGACCGGGAAGGCGATCACCAGCCCCAGCACCGCCCCGACCGTGTAGACCGGGCGGCGTCCGAACCGGTCGCTGAGCGCTCCGGAGACGACGGTCATGACCACACCCAGCAGCGCGCCGGCCATGATCGCGTTGAGCACCACCGACCGGCTCAGGCCCGCGTCCGCCACCGCGTAGGAGAGCAGGAAGACCGAGTAGAGGTTGTACGTGAACCCCTCCACGAACCGCGTCCCCATCCCGAGCAGCAGCGTGCGCGGCTGACGCCGGAAGAGCTCCCCGACCGGCAGCTTGGAGACCTTCTTCTCCTGCTGCACCTCCTGAAACGAGGGCGTCTCCATAATCGAGAGCCGGATCCAGGCGCCGATGGCGAGCAGCACGATCGAGATCAGGAAGCAGACCCGCCATCCCCACGCCAGGAACGCCTCGTCGGGAAGCTGCGACGCCACCGCGAACGCCCCGGAGGCGAGCACCAGACCGCCCGGGACACCGATGTGCGCGAAGCTGCCGTAGAGCCCGCGGCGCCCGGCCGGCGCGTACTCGGTGGCCAGCAGCACCGCGCCGCCGTACTCACCGCCGACGCCGATCCCCTGCAGGATCCGGAGCACCACGAGCGCGATCGGGGCCAGCACCCCGATGGAGTCGTACGTCGGGAGCAGCCCGACCAGCGACGTACCCACTCCCATGATCACGAGCGTCCAGATCAGCATGGTCTTGCGACCGATCCGGTCGCCGAAGTGGCCGAAGATCAGCCCTCCGACCGGGCGGGCCAGGAAACCCACGGCGAAGGTGCCGAAGGAGGCGAAGGTCGCCGCGGTGCCGCTGAGCCCGTTGAAGTAGAGCCGGTCGAAGACGAGACCGGCGGCGGTGCCGTAGAGGAAGAAGTCGTACCACTCGATGGTGGCGCCGACCGAGGCCGCGAGCGCGACCCGCTTCGGATTGGCGGTGACAGCAGACATCAGGATCCTCCCTACTGGGCCGCGGCACCGAAGGGCACCGCTGCCCCTCGGCCGGCGACCGGGGCGGGATGGGACCACAGGCCGCGGCTGGCGAGCTCGGGGAGGACGCCCTCGCCGAACCAGTAGGATTCCTCCAGGTGCGGGTAGCCGGAGAGCACGAACTCTGAGATCCCGACGGAGTGGTAGGCCTCGATCAGGTCGGCGATCTCGGTGTAGGAGCCGACGAGCGCGGTCCCGGCACCACCGCGGACCAGGCCGACGCCCGCCCACAGGTTGGGGTAGACCTCGAGCCCGTCGCGCGAACCCTGGTTGAGCTCCAGCATCCGCCGCTGCCCCTCCGAGACGCTGCGGGAGAGCCCGGCCTGGACCCGTGCGATGTCCTCGTCCGAGATGTTCTCCAGCAGCCGGTCGGCCTCGGCCCACGCGGCAGACGAGGTCTCGCGCGCGATCGAGTGCAGCCGGATCCCGAAGCGGAGCTCGCGCCCCCGGTCGGCGGCCAGCTTCTGCACCCTCGCGATCTTCTCCGCGACCGCGGCCGGCGGCTCGCCCCAGGTCAGGTAGACGTCGGCGTAGTCGGCGGCGACCTCCAGTGCGGCGGGCGAGGAGCCGCCGAAGTAGACGTCCGGGACCGGCGTCGGCCGCTGCTCGAGGCGCGCGTTCTCCACCGAGAGGTGCTTGCCCGAGAAGGTCACCGTCTCCCCCGCCCACAGCCGGCGGACGATGTGCAGGAACTCCCCGCACCGCTCATACCTCTCGTCCTTGGCCAGGAAGTCGCCGTACATCCGCTGCTCGTGGTCCTCACCTCCGGTGACGACGTTGAGGAGCAGCCGCTGCCCGGACAGGTTCTGGAAGGTGCCCGCCATCTGCGCGGCCAGGTAGGGCGAGACCGAGTCGGGCCGGAAGGCGACCAGGAACTTCAGCCGCTCCGAGAGGGAGCTGAGCATCGCGGTCGTCACCCAGGCGTCCTCGCACCACGCGCCGGTCGGCGTCAGCGCCGCCTCGAAGCCGAGCTGCTCGGCGCTGCGGGCGATCTGGCCGAGGTAGGGCACCGTCGCGGGGCGGCCCGACGCCAGCGCACTGACGCCGTGACCGCCGCCGATCACGTGACGGCCGTCGCCGCCGTTGGTCGGGAGGAACCAGTGGAACTTGAGGGTGCTCATCGCTGCTGCCTTTCGAGGGGGATGTAGGGATGTCAGATCTGGCCGTGACGCGGCGGTGCGGTGCCGTCGACGGCCCACCGCCCGAGGTGCTGGACCTTCCACGCGGCCGGGTCGTGGAGGGTGTGAGTGCGCGCGTTGCGCCAGTGGCGGTCGAGGTTGGTGGACGTCAGAGCCGCCCGGGTGCCAGAGACCTCGAGCAGCCGGCTGGTGACGTCGACCGACACCTTGGCCGTCGACGCGCGGGCGGCGGCCACGGCCAGGCTCGCCTCCGCGGCCGACGCCTCGGTGAGGTCGGCGTCGGCCTCGTCCACGCGTCGCGCGGCCTCGGCGAGGAGCGCCTCGGCGCTGCGTACGGCCAGCTCCATCTCGCCGAAGGCCTGGACGACCAGCGGGTCCTGCGCGGCCGTCTCAGCTCCGGCGAGCGCGACGGCGTCGGCGTAGGGACGGGACTTGGTGCGTACGAACTCGGAGGCCTCGTCGAGAGCGCGACGGGCGATCCCGGCGTCGATGGCCGCGTGCAGCAGCTGGGCGAAGGCGCCGTAGGTCGTCGGGACGTCGAAGGTGACCGCGAACGGCGTCACCCACTCCTCGGCCACGGAGACATCGGTGAGCCGCACCGTGCCCGACCCGGTCGTACGCTGCCCGACGGCGTCCCAGTCGTCGACGATCTCGACGCCGTCGGTCTCCGTACGGACCCACGCCACCTGCAACGGCCCGTCGACGTCACGCCGCGCGAGCACGGCGAGATAGTCGGCGAAGAGCGAGCCGGTGCAGTAGAACTTCTCGCCGTTCAGCAGCCACTCCCCCTCCTCCCGAGCGGGCGTGAGGGTCGTGCGGATGTCCCGCACGTGCTTGGTGCCGAACTCCGACTGCGCGTTGGCGACCAGAGCTCCGGCCCGCACCTCGCTGTAGATCCGCTGCTGCTGCTCGCGGGTGCCGTTCAGCCGGAGCTGGTTGAGGAAGACGAAGTGGCTGTGCGGGACCTGGCCGACGTTGGGATCACCCCACGAGACCAGCCGGAACACCTCCGCCACGGTCGTCGCAGGGAGCGCCGGACCACCGAACTCGAGGGGGACGGTGAGCGCGCCGAGCCCGGCAGCGGCGTACGCCTTGACCTGGTCGTAGGGCAGCGCCCTGACCCGGTCGCGTCCGCCGTCGCCGAGCGCGAGCTCGTCGGCCAGCCGCCGCGCCACCAGCGGCGCGGTCTCGGCGTCGAGGCGGGCGATCTCGGTGGTGCTCAAGCCACGGACTCCAGCTGCTGCGCCTCGAGCTCGCGCACGATCGGCAGCACCCGCTGGCCGAAGTACGCCACGTCCTCGAGGTAGTGCAGGAAGCCGCCCAGGATCAGGTCGGCGCCGGCGCGCTTGAGCGCCACGATCCGCTCGGCGACCTGCTCGGGCGTGCCGATCAGCCCGGTCCGGAAGCCGTCGTTGTACTGCACCAGGTCCTCGAAACTGGAGTCCTGCCACATCCCGGTCTTGTCACCGGTCGACTGCCCGGCCTGCTTGACCGCGGACCCGAAGCCCTCGACGGCCTCGCGGTCGGCCTTGTCGATGATCTCGCGCAGGGTGTCCTTGGCCTCCTTCTCGGTGTCGCGGGCGACGATGAAGCCGTTGATCCCGAACCGGACCCGGCGGCCGAGCGGCTCGGCGACCGCGTTGACGTCCCTGATCTGCGCGGCCAGGCCCTCGGGGGTGTTGCCGTTGGCGAAGTACCAGTCCGAGACCCGGCCGGCCATCGCCTTGGCGTCGGAGGAGTTGCCGCCCTGGAAGATCTCCGGGTGCGGACGGCCCTCGCTGGCCAGCGGCTTCGGCTTCAGGTCGAAGTCGTGCAGCCGGTAGAAGTCGCCGTTGAGCTCGGCGGCGTCGCTCGTCCAGATCTCGCGGAGGTAGCGGATGAACTCCTCCGAGCGGCGGTAGCGCTCGCCGTGCTCGAGCCAGGGCTCGCCGAGCTGGATGAACTCGTCCTTGAACCAGCCGGAGACGACGTTGACGGCCGCGCGTCCGCCGGAGATGTGGTCGGCGGTGGCCAGGAACTTGGCGAGTACGCCGGGCTGCCAGAGCCCCGGGTGGACGGCGGCGATCACCTTGAGCCGCTCGGTCGCCAGCAGCAGCGCGAGCGAGAACGAGGTGGACTCGTGCTGGTAGGCCGCGCCGTAGGAGGCCATGTAGCGCACCTGTGACAGGGCGTACTCGAAGCCGTTGTTCTCGGCCAGCTGAGCCAGCTTCTTGTTGTAGTCGTAGCCCCAGTCGGTGCGCTGCTCGATCTTGCTCACCACCAGGCCGCCGCTGACGTTGGGCACCCAGTAGGCGAACTTCAGGGGCTCAGTTGCCGGTGAAGTCATGCTGGTCTCCTTGGATCGCTAATGTCTACTAAACTTATCTGATTAAACAGACGGCGGGACCGGGTCTCCCGATGTGGACCACCGGCCGTGCTGATCAGTGGCCCAGATCCCGTGATAGGTGCCGCCTATCAGGCGGTGTCGAGGCGAGAGGCCCTACAGATCACCCAGGGCCGGCTCACGTGTACCAGGTCGGCGCGGGGATCTCCCCGAGCAGCGCGTAGCGGCCCACCTCGGCCCGCTTGTGCGCCACCGGGTCGTGCAGCGAGTGGGTGCGGATGTTGCGCCAGAAGATGTCCAGACCCACCTTGTTGGAGGTCGCCCGGGCACCGGTGAGGTCGTACACCTTGGTGCCGATCTCGAGGCCGACGTCGATCGCGACCTGCTTGGCCGCGGCGATCACGACCGCCGCCTCACCACGCTCCTGCTCGGTGACCTCGTCGGCGTGCGCGTTGATGGCCTCGATCAGGCCCGCCGCCCGCTCGGCCAGCGCCTGGGCCGCCCACAGCTTCGAAGTGAGGTCGCCGTACGTCTCCTGGATGTAGAACTCCTCGCTCCCGGTCTCCTTGACGTCTCCGGCGTAGGGCCAGGCGCGGGTGGTGTCGCGGGTGTAGGTCGCCGCGGTCGTCAGGGCACCCTCCGCGATCCCTAGGTAGAAGTTGGTGAAGATGAGCTGGATGATCGGCACGTTGAGCGTGTTGTAGACCCGCGGGACGAAGTCGTACGTCCCGTCCTCCTGCTTCACGTAGCCGGCCGCGGACTCCCAGGGGACCCGCACGCCGTTGATCTCGACACCGCCGGACTCGGTGAGCCGCTGGCCGAGGTTGTCCCAGTCGCCGGCGAAGACGATGGCCTCCTGCTGGGTCGGGACGATCGCGAAGACGTGCTTCTCGGTGCCCTCGATGACCCCCTCGAGCACGGTCAGGTCGGAGATCCTTCCGCCGGTCGAGAACGACTTGCGGCCGGTGAAGACGAGCTCGTCGCCCTCGACCCTGATCACCAGGTCATCGTCGCGCGGGTTGACCGCGCCGCCGAAGAAGAAGTTGTTCTCGGTGTAGAGCTGCTCGACGGCGGCGATCTGCTCCGGGTTGCCGACCAGCCGCGCCGCCCAGGCCCACAGGTAGTGGTAGCCGAGCAGCTGCCCGATCAAGCCGTCGCCCGCCGCGACCGCCCTGACCACGCGCAGCGCGGTCGTCCAGTCCTGGCCGGCTCCGCCGTGCTCGGACGGGCCGAGCAGGGTGACCAGGCCGCTCTCCTTGAGCAGGTTCACCTCGTACGTCGGGACCTGGTTGGCCCGGTCGCGGGCGACCGCGTCCGCAGAGAGCCTGGTGGCCACCTCGCGGGCACGGTCGACCCAGCCCTCCGGGGTCGTGGGTGCCGCGCCGAACTCCGCGGCGTTGCGTACAGCTTCGGTTGTCATCGCGCCCTCTCAGTCTTGCGTCGTGAACGTTTCCGTCTTTAGTCGACCAAATTACTGGAGAATAGACAGCGTGAGGCGGGCTGGACGCCAGCGATCACCGATCACCCGCTCGGGATGACCGATCACCGACCGACGAGAGGACAGCGTGAGGATCGAGCAGCTGGAGTACATCGCGGCCGTGACCCAGTACGGCTCGCTGCGCCGCGCGAGCGAGCAGCTCCACATCTCCCAGCCCGCCCTGAGCGAGGCGATCACCAAGCTCGAGCGCGAGCTCGGCGTGACGCTGCTCGACCGCCGCCGCGCCGGGGCACGGATCAGTCGCGAGGGCCAGGACCTGCTGCACTCCATGGCCGACGTCCTGGAGGCCGTCGACCGCCTCCGCCTGGCCGCCGGTGACCAGCACGCCGGGGTCAGCTCGGTGCGGGTCGGCACCGTCCACGCCGGCACCTCGACCGTGCTGCTACCGACGTTGCGGCGATTCGCCGACGAGCATCCGCGGACGAGCGTCGAGGTGCGCACGATGGTGCAGGAGGACATCTACCTCGCCCTCGTCGAGGGCACGATCGACATCGGCCTGGTCAACCTGCTCGACGGCGACGATCTGCCGCCGACGGTCGAGGGCAGCGTGCTTCTCCACGGGCGGCCGATCGTCGTGCTGCCCGCAGTCCACCCGCTCGCCTCGTACGAGGAGATCACCGTCGAGGAGCTTCGCGAGGAGCCGTTCGTCGGCATGCGCTCGGGCTACCTGATGTATCGCTTCGCCCACCGCGTCTTCGGCCGGGACCTCCCCCACCACTGGCACGCCACCGACGGCGCCGAGATGGGCAAGATGATGGTCGGCGAGGGCCTCGGACTGACCTTGTTGCCCGACTACAGCGTCG
The DNA here is from genome assembly GCF_040302165.1 of Nocardioides sp. NPDC127503. Taxonomy (NCBI): domain Bacteria; kingdom Bacillati; phylum Actinomycetota; class Actinomycetes; order Propionibacteriales; family Nocardioidaceae; genus Nocardioides; species Nocardioides sp. NPDC127503. The sequence goes on from NZ_JBEORH010000005.1 coordinate 67,801, forward strand.
TCGGCGACCCACGCGAGACCGGCGGGCACATCACCGTACGTCCCCTCGCCGGAGATCGCTCACGCGTCACGATGGTCGCGGTGCGACGGCACAACGCGCGTACGACCTCGGGGGCGCGCAGCCTCCTCGACCTGCTGGCCGAGACGGCTGCCCGCTCGCAGCCCTCGACTCAGCCTTCGGCCGGCTCGTAGCTCTGCACGAACTCGGTGAGCCGGGCGAGCTGGTCGGGGTCGGTGGTCGGGATGACGCCGTGGCCGAGGTTGAAGATGTGGCCCTTGGCGCGCCGCCCGGTCTCGATGATCTTCCCGGCCTGCTCGAGCATCACCTCGGTGGGCGCGAAGACGAGGGCGGGGTCGAGGTTGCCCTGGACTCCGAAGTCGTCGCCGAGCTGGGTGATCGCCCAGTCCAGCGGCGTACGCCAGTCGACACCGACGACCTCGGCACCGGCGCTGCCCATCAGCGGAAGGAGCATGGCGGAGTTGACGCCGAAGTGGATCCGCGGGACGCCGAGCTCGCCGATCCGGGTCAACACCTGCGTGGAGTAGGGCAGCACGTGACGCTCGTAGTCGGCGGGCGTGCAGGCGCCGGCCCAGGAGTCGAAGAGCTGCACCGCGGAGGCGCCCGCGCGGACCTGGACCTCCAGGAACGCGCCGGAGATCCCGGCGATCTTGCGCATGAGGGCGTCCCACACATCGGGGGCACCGAACATGAGCGCCTTGGTCTTGGCGTACTCCTTCGAGGGGCCGCCCTCGACCAGGTAGGAGGCGACGGTGAACGGGGCGCCGGCGAAGCCGATCAGCGGGGTGCCGCCGTTGATGCCGGCCAGCTCACCGGTGAGGTTCTGGACGGCCTCGGTGATGTAGGTGACGTGCTCCGGCGTCAGGTCCGGGATCGCCTCCACGTCGGCCAGGGTGCGCACCGGATTGGCGATGACCGGGCCGACACCGGGCTTGATGTCGAGGTCGACCCCGACCGCCTTCAGCGGCAGCACGATGTCGGAGAAGAAGATGGCCGCGTCGACCCCGTAGCGGCGTACGGGCTGCAGGGTGATCTCGGTGATCAGGTCGGCGTCCTGGCACGATTCGAGCATGCCGATGCCCTCGCGGACCTTCAGATACTCGGGCAGCGACCGGCCGGCCTGGCGCATGAACCACACCGGCGTACGGCTCGGCTTCTGCCCTGCGAGCGCCTGCAGGAACGGGGAAGATGCGAGCAGGTCGGGGGTCTTCCCAGAGGTGTGTTCAGCGGCCACCTGGCAATGGTCCCATCCGGTGCGGCGTGTACGCACATCGCGAATCGCGCAGAAGACATACCCTGTTCACATGGTCGTCCGTGGAGAGTCGCGTCCCGCCGCGGGACCGGAGACCGGTCCCGCCGTGTTCCGGTCCGCCGCGGAAGGGATGCGCGCCGCGACCTTTAGACCCGAGGTGCTGGCCGAGGAGATGCCGGCGCCCCAGCGGATCGCTCCGTACGCCGCAGCGCTCTCCGCCGAGGTGACCGTCGACGACGTCGACGTGGCGACCGGACGGCTGATCCTGCTGCACGACCCCGACGGCAACGACGCCTGGGGCACGGTGCACGGACTGCCCGGCACGTTCCGCCTGGTGGCATACGCACGGGCTGATATCGACGTCGAGCACATCAGCGACCCGCTGCTGGGTGAGGTCGGCTGGTCCTGGCTCCTCGACGCGCTCTCCGGTCACGGCGCCGAGCACGTCGCCGCGGCGGGCACCGTGACCCGCGTCGCCACCGAGTCCTACGGCGGGATGGCCGACGAGGACGGCACTGCGCAGATCGAGATCCGCGCCTCCTGGACGCCGGTCGGCACGGCCTCGGGCGACCTGGACCTGCGACCACACACCGAGGCATGGGGCGAGCTGCTCTGCACGGCCGCGGGACTTCCTCCGGTGCCGGAGGGCGTCACCGTCATACCGAGCCGGCGAGGGCAGCGAGGCGCGTGATCGAAGACAACACCGAGGCCGAGACGGGGCCGGACACACCAGAAGATGCTGCTCCGGCGCCACTACTGACCCTGCGCGACGGGCTGCCTCCGGTGACCGACACCGACGAGGGCCTGGTCAAGGCCGCTGCCGCCATCGCCGCCGGCTCGGGTCCTGTCGGGATCGATGCCGAGCGCGCCTCCGGCTACCGCTACTCCAACCGCGCCTATCTGATCCAGCTGCGCCGTGAAGGCTCCGGGATCTGGCTGATCGACCCGATCGGGCTGACCACGATGCAGCCGCTGGTCGACGCGCTCGAGGGCACCGAGTGGATCCTGCACGCCGCCACCCAGGACCTCCCCTGTCTCAGCGACCTCGGCCTGCACCCCTCCGCCCTCTTCGACACCGAGCTCGCGGGACGGCTGCTGGGCTATCCGCGCGTCGGGCTCGGCACTCTTGTCGAGACGGTCCTGGGCTTCACCATGCTCAAGGAGCACTCCGCGGCCGACTGGTCGACCCGTCCGCTGCCGGACGCCTGGCTGGAGTACGCCGCGCTCGACGTCGAGGTCCTCGTCGAGCTGCGCGAGGCGCTGGCTGCCGAGCTCGTCGCGCAGGGCAAGGACGCCTGGGCCCGCCAGGAGTTCGACTGGCTGCGCGGGTTCGAGGCGCCGGTGCGTACCGATGCCTGGCGACGCACCTCCGGCATGCACCGCGTCCGCGGCCGCCGCGGCCTCGCCGCGGTGCGTGAGCTGTGGACCGAGCGCGACCGGATCGCGCAGCAGCGTGACGTCACCCCGAGCCGGATCATCCCCGACGCCGCGATCGTCGCCGCCGCGCAGGATCTCCCGCAGGAGAAGGGCGCGCTGCTCGGGCTGAAGGGCTTCCACGGCCGTGGCGCCGAGCGCTACGCGACCTCCTGGGTGAAGGCGCTCAACCGCGCGGTCACGATGGAGGAGGACGAGCTCCCGGTGCGGTCGCCACGCTCCGACGGTCCTCCCCCGCCGCGCGCGTGGGCCGACAAGGATCCCGTCGCCGCCCGTCGTCTCGCGCTGGCACGTGAGTCCGTCAACGCCCTCGCCGAGGCCCGCAGCCTCCCTGCCGAGAACCTGCTCACTCCCGACTTCCTGCGCCGCGCCATGTGGACGCCCCCGAAGACCCGCGACCCCGGCGCCCTGCTCGACGACATCATCGAGCTCCTCTCCGGCTTCGGCGCCCGCGGCTGGCAGATCGCCCTCACCGCCCCGCTCCTCACCGACGCCGTCCTGCACGCGGACATCGAAGCCTGACCCGGGCGTAGACCCCCTGGCGAGACGTCAGGCGCGTCGGCCGAGAGGTCACGTACGTCGCCCGAAGCGTCACCCAGGACGGCCGAGCTGGCGTCGACGTGACGGCTCGACCGACCTAACCGACTTCTCGACCGACGTACGTGACGCCTCGGGCGACCGGGGTGACGCCTCGGCGGCTACGAGCTGGGTGAGATGGAGGGGGACGGAGAAGCGAGCGGCGTGGGCTGGGGGAAGACGGTCTTGGAGAGCTCGTCGATCTGGACCGCGTAGTCCTCGATCTGATCGGGCTCGGCGACAGCGAAGGAGCCTCGTACGGCGACGGCGGCGACCTTCTGGAGCTGGGCGAGCTGGGTGGCCTCGGGGAGGACCTGCATGTCACGCACGGTGTCGGTGAAGATGCGAGCGTTCTTGGGGTTGCGCTCGGGCTGGGTGAAGACCGGGGCGTAGCCGACCTCGGAGTTGACCGGCACGAAGTGGCCGGTGCGGACCATCTTCACGACCGACTCGGTCGAGATGAGGTAGGTGAGGAAGTCGGCGGTGGCGTCGGGGTCGGCGGTCTCCGAGCCCATGCACAGTCCGGCGTAGTCGCCGGTGGTGCCGTTGCCACCCGGCATCGGCATCACGTCCCACTCCATCGCGTCGGTCGCCCGAAGGTCCGAGACCAGCGAACGGTCACCGACCAGCGCCACCAGGCGGCCCTGCTTGAATGCCTGGAACGGAGTGCGCCCGTTGAGGTCCTTCGCGGTGGCCAGCACGTTGGGCTGGGTCATCGCCTCGACCAGGTCCTCGTAGGCCCCGGCCGAATCCTCGAGCGCGGTGGTCGTCGGAGCCAGCGGGTCGTCGAAGAGGGTCGCGCCGGCGCCGGCGAGCCAGGGCATCAGCGCGGTGAGGTTCTGCTCGACGTAGGTGCCCCGGACGCCCTTGTTGTGCTCGGCGGCATACGTCATCGCCGAGCTGAACTGCTCGACGGTCCAGCCACGCAGGGAGCCATCGGCCCGGACGCTGGGGGTGGGCAGGCCCTCCTCCTTCATGGCGTCGAAGTCGATCAGCCCGGTGTTGACGTAGACGACCTGCGGGGAGACCGAGTAGGGCATGCACTCGAGGCGGCGTTCGACGGAGAAGTCCTCCATCGCCTCGCGGGAGTACTTGTCGCCGAAGTCGACGTTGCGAGCCTCGAGCAGGGTGTCGACGGGCTGGATCCGCTTGTCCTCGGCGAACGCGGCGACGTCGGCACGCGGGGTGAGCACCACGTCGACCTTCTCGCCGCTGTTGACCGCTGCGGTGAGCTGGTCGGCGGTCGGCCAGGACTTCACCTCGACGGTGACGTTGGGGACCTCTTGGGTGTATTCGGCAGCCAGCTGCTTGTAGGTGTCGACCAGCGTCTTGTGGCCGGAGACCCCGAAGACGAGCTTCACCTTGGTCGGCGCCTTCGTCGTGGTGCTCGGTGACGGCTTCGAGGCCGGATCACCGCCACCGCAGGCGGCGAGGGACGCCGAGAGAACCGTCACCAGAAGCGCCGTTGCCAGCCGCGTGCGCCGCACCATTTCCTCCATCTCAACACCAGGACCGGGTCTGTGATGCAACCACAGACCCGGTTTACCAGCGATTCACTTTACGATACGTACCTGGACACTTCCTGAGAAGGATGCTCCAGGACCGGCCTCAGGCGAGGTGATCGCGTGCGGCCTTGATCACATCATCGAAGATTTCCTTGGCGAGCACATCGCCCTCACGGCGTACATCCGCGGGATCCATCCGGATCAGCCGGTCCAGGCGCACCTCGGAGGGCCGGCCCTGGCGGTCCCAGCCGCCGGTGCCGACGTCCATCCAGTGCCGCCCGTTCCGCGCCTCCTGCGCCTCGTCGCGGTCGTGGTCCTTGCTGGTCAGCATCAGAGACAGGAGTACGCCGGCCTTCTGGCCGATCACGAGAACGGGCCGGTCCTTGCCCTGGGTCTCGTCGTCCTCGTAGGGCACCCAGCCCCACACGACCTCGCCCGGGTCGGCGTTGCCGTCACCGATCTCGGGCTCGTAGGAGATGGCGCTCTCGCGCGGTGCGGGCTGGGTGTCGGTCACTTCGGCTCCTTGGTCGGTGGCTGGCGTCATGGCCGCCCAGCCGAGGTGCACCGAAAAGATGATGAACACGCCGGACCGGGAGCGCCTCACGGCGCAAGGCCGCTCGAAGCGGCTGAAGTTGGGACCCGGGGCTGCCGCAGCCCGACGTGTTCGGTCACCAGTGTAACGGTGCCCCCAACCTCCTCCGCATCAAAGCGGACAGGAGGCTACAGCACCTCAGAGCAATCGTTGTTCCAGCTCCGCGTGACCCGCCGCTTCGAGCTGTTCGGAGAGCTGCAGCATGTTGCGTACGTCCTTCGCGTCCGCGTCCGGGTCCAGGGCCGCCCGCCCCGCGGCGATGACGCGGGAGAACGCCGCGGCACGGAGAAGCACCACGGCGAAGTCGCTGCCGGCGATGCCGCGCAGCACCTCGTCGACCATCGCCTTGAGCTCCTGCGGGCCCGGAGGCTCCGCGACACCAGCCACGACCTGCGCGACCTGGGCCTTCGCCCGCCCGGCCTCGAACTCGCGCGCGGCACCGACCGGGTCGGCGTAGACCCAGCTGCGGAGCAGGTAGAGCCGCCACAGACAGCCGGCCAGCGACTCAGCCGGCGAGCTCGACCAGACCTCCGCGATCGTCTCGATGCCCTCGGACTCGGCCAGATGCAGGATCCGCTCGGCGACAGCGGGGTCGTCGCTGTCCCGCGCCCCACGTACGAGCGCCGTCGCCGCCGCGTCGGCCGCCTCCTGCACCAGGGCAGGGTCGGCGCCCCCGAGGAGGGAGTCGAAGAAGCCGTCCCCGGGACGCATCGGCGAATGAAACTCTCTGGACATCGGATCGAGCGTAGCGGCCGCCGCCCGCATGTAACAGCCTTGCGGCGTTACCCCAGCAGCTTGCGGATCCGCGCGTCGGAGACCTTCTCGGCGGTGCCGAGATGCTGAGCCCAGAGCTGGACGCGGTACTCCTCGAGCATCCACCGCACCTGGCGCAGCCGCGGACCGGGCGGCCGGCCCTCGGCCAGCGCCTCGACCTGGTGCAGGTAGGCGTCCTGGAGCGACGCGATCCGGTCGTGGGTCGCCCGGTCGGCGCGCAGGTCGGCGTCGAGCTTGCGGCGGCGTTCGACGATGGCCTTCAGATAGGTCGGATACCGCCTGATCTGCTGAGCGCCCGCCTCCGCGACGAACCCACGGTGCACCAGCCGCGCGAGCTGGTCCTTCATGTCGGTCAGCGCGGGGAGCTGGAACATGTCGGCCCGCCCGGAGAGCGCCTTGTCGGTCTCGCGATACGCCTCGAGCGCCCGCATCACGTCGGCCAGGACCGCGCGGACGGCCGCGACCAGGTCGGCCGGAGTGCCGGCGGCGGCCAGGACGGCGGCGTACGCCTCCTGGGTCCGCGGCAGCGGACGGGCATCGACCAGCTGACGGACGACGGCGGCGCGGCAGTCCTCGACGAGCTCGGCGGCGCTCGGGTAGGGCGATCCGGCCAGCGCGAGCTTCTCCATGGTGGAGAGCCCGTCGACGACCTGCTTGCCCACATTCGGGAGAGCGAGGAGAAGCAGGCGTACGACGCCAAGACGATGACGTGCCTCGGCCTCCTCCGCGGATCCGGCGACGACGAGACCGACAGTCGTGCCCTCGTCGGAGAGGCACGGGAAGACCGTGACCTCGTGACCGGCACGCTTCTCGGTCACGGTCGCGGCGATGTCACCGAAGACCCAGCTCGTCTCGCCGGTGCGGGTGTGACCAGCCGACGCCGCGACCTCGGCGATCGCAGCCTCGAACTCGCCCTCGAGCGGAGCCTTGAGCGCATCGAGGTCCTTGCCCTTCGCCGTCTCGCGACCGTCCTCGCCGACGACCCGGTAGGTCGGCCGCAGGTGCTCGGGCACCTTGTCCCAGTCCCAGGCCTCGCGGGGGATGTGTACGCCCGCGGTCGAGCGCGCCCAGCGCTCCAGCGCGGTCAGCAGCGGCTCCTCCCCCGGCGGCGTCTCCTTCAGGAAGGCGCGCGCCTTGTCGGGCGCGGGCACGAAGCTGACCCGCAGCGGCTTGGGAAGCGACCGGATCAGCGCGGTCACCAGCTCCTCGCGCAGCCCCGGCACCAGCCAGGAAAAGTCGTCGGCGCCGACGCGGTTGAGCGTGGCGACGGGTACGTCGATCGTCAGCCCGTCATCGGCCGCGCCCGGCTCGAAGTGGTAGCTCAGCGAGAACGTGAGCGGCCCGGCGTCCCACTCGGCCGGGAAGTCACTCTCGGTCACCTCGCCCGCGGCGTCGTTGGTGAGCATCGACAGCTCGAAGGTGAGCAGGTCGGGCGCCTCCCGCCGGGCCTGCTTCCACCACTGGTCGAAGTGGGCGCCGGAGACGATGGAGGCCGGCAGCCGGCGGTCGTAGAAGTCGAAGAGCGCGTGCTCGTCGACCACGATGTCGCGGCGCCGAGCGCGGTGCTCGAGCTCCTCGGCCTCCTCGACGAGCTTCGCGTTGTCGCGCAGGAAGCGGTGATTCGTACGCCACTCGCCGTAGACCAGCGCATGCCGGATGAAGAGCTCGCGACTCAGCTCGGGATCGATCTTGCCGAAGGCGACAGGACGGTCGGCGACCAGCGGCACGCCGTAGAGGGTCACCTTCTCCCGTGCCATCACCGAGGCACGCTTCTGCGACCAGTGCGGCTCCGAGTAGGTGCGTTTGACCAGGTCACGGCCGAGGCTCTCGGCCCATTCGGGCTTGATCGAGGCGTTCTGCCGGGCCCAGAGCCGGGAGGTCTCGACCAGCTCGGCGGACATCACGAACTGCGGGTTCTTCCGGTGCAGCGCCGAGCCGGGGAAGATCGCGAACTTCGCCCCGCGGGCGCCCTCGTACTCCCGCGGACCCGGCCGCCGTCGGTCCCTTCCGGCCGCCGCCTCCGCCTTCTTGTCTCGTTCCTCCAGCGCCCCGATGTGCGAGAGCAGCCCGGAGAGCAGCGCCTGGTGGATCCCGTCGGCGTCGTAGGTCACCTTGTCCTCGGCCGCGTCCTCGCTGGCTTCGATGACATCGCGGTGCCCCTTGCCGAGGTCGATCTTCATCTCCCGGCACACCTGACGCAGCTGCGACTCCAGGTCCTGCCACTCCCGGACGCGTACGTAGTGCAGGAACTCCCGCTTGCACAGCCGCCGGAACGCGCTGGAGGAGAGCTCGTGCTGCTGCTGCTTCAGATAGCGCCACAGGTTGAGCCAGGTGAGGAAGTCGGAGGTCTCGTCCTTGAACCGCGCGTGCAGCTGGTCGGCCTGCGCCTGCTCCTTGGGATGGTCCTGCCCCGGCCGCTCGCGTGGGTCCTGGAGCGAGAGCGCGGCAGCGACGACGATGACGTCGCGTACGCACCCGAGCCGCTCGGCCTCGAGCACCATCCGAGCCAGCCGCGGGTCGATCGGCAGCCTGGCCAGCCGGCGGCCCAGCTTCGTCAGCCGCTGCCCGTGCATAGCGCCGAGCTCCTCGAGAAGCTGTACGCCGGCGGTGATGTTGCGCCGGTCCGGCGCCTCCACGAACGGGAACCGGGCGATGTCGCCCAGTCCGAGCGAGGCCATCTGCAGGATGACCGAGGCCAGGTTGGTGCGCAGGATCTCCGGGTCGGTGAACTCCGGCCGCCCGAGATAGTCCTCCTCGGAGTAGAGCCGGATCGCGATGCCCGCCTCGACCCGCCCCGTACGTCCCGACCGCTGGTTCGCCGAGGCCTGCGAGATCGGCTCGATGGGCAGCCGCTGCACCTTGGTGCGGGCGGAGTAGCGCGAGATGCGGGCGACGCCGGTGTCGACGACGTACTTGATCCCGGGGACCGTCAGCGAGGTCTCGGCGACGTTGGTCGCGAGCACGATCCGGCGGCCGGTGTGGGGCGAGAAGACCCGATGCTGGTCGGCGGCCGACAGGCGCGAGAACAACGGGATGATCTCGACGAGACCCGTCCCGGAGCGCCCCTTGTTCAGCCCGAGCGCATCCGACAACGCGTCGGCCGCGTCCCGGATCTCGCGCTCGCCGGGCAGGAAGACGAGGACGTCACCCGGCCCCTCGGCCGAGAGCTCCTTGACCGCGTCGACGATCGCCTCGGTCTGGTCGCGGACGACGACCTCGCCCTCCTCGTCCTCCTCGGAGAGCTCCATCAGCGGCCGGTAGCGGACCTCGACCGGATAGGTGCGGCCGGAGACCTCGATGATCGGCGCCGGCTCCCCCGACGGCTCGGCGAAGTGGGCCGCGAACCGCTCCGGGTCGATCGTCGCCGAGGTGATGATGATCTTCAGGTCCGGCCGCCGCGGCAGCAGCCGGCGCAGGTAGCCCAGCAGGAAGTCGATGTTCAGCGACCGCTCGTGGGCCTCGTCGATGATGATCGTGTCGTAGCGGCGCAGGTCGCGGTCGCGCTGCAGCTCGGCGAGCAGGATGCCGTCGGTCATCAGCTTGATCCGCGAGGCGGCCGAGGACTTGTCCATGAACCGCACCTGGTAGCCGACCAGGTCCCCTAGCGAGGTGTTGAGCTCGGAGGCGATCCGCTCGGCCACCGACCGTGCCGCGATCCGGCGCGGCTGGGTGTGGCCGATCAGCCCGGCGGACCCGCGCCCGAGCTCCAGGCAGATCTTGGGCAGCTGCGTCGTCTTCCCCGACCCGGTCTCACCGGCGACGATCACGACCTGGTGGTCACGGATGGCCGCGGCGATGTCCTCGCGGCGCTGGGTGACCGGCAGCTCGGCAGGGTAGGTGATCGCGACGGAGGTGGCGGCGGGCTGGTCGGACTCGGACATGAGGTCACCCATTCTCCCCCGGCGTACCCCTCGACCGCACATCGGTTTCTCGCCGCACCCGGCCCGCCGGATGGCGGGGGCAGCGGATGTGATTCCCGCCACAGGCCGGGTTCCGTCGTCAACGGTCACGAGGGAGGCTGGGGGCACCCCCGACGAAGGAGTGGCCATGACCGAGACGACCACCAGCGAGATCTACCCCGACACCCCCATCCGGCCGCCGTTCGATCCCGAGCTCGTGCCGGTCCTCGAGGCGGTACGCCAGGGCATCCCGCCCTTCTCGGCGGAGATCCTCCCGCTGATACGGCAGCAGAGCGCCGACGGGTTCCCCGGCATGGAGCCGGCGGATCTGACCGTCGGCGGCGCGGTCAGGGTCGAGGAGCGGCAGGTTCCCGGCCCGGAGGGCGCCCCCGACATCACGCTGCTGATCCTGAGCCCGACCGTCGACGGGCCGCCGCGCCCGGTGATCTACCACATCCACGGCGGCGGCATGGTGATCGGAAATCGGGTGTTCGGCGTGGAGGCCTTCCTCCCGAACGTCGCAGACGGCACCGCCGTGGTCGTGTCGGTGGAGTACCGCCTCGCCCCGGAGCATCCCGACCCCGCGCCCGTGGAGGACTGCTACGCCGGCCTGGTCTGGACCGCGAAGAACGCCGCTGAGCTCGGCATCGACCCCGAGCGCCTCATGATCGCGGGAGCCAGTGCCGGCGGCGGCCTCGCCGCGGGCACGGCGCTGCTCGCCCGCGACCGGTCCTTCCCGAAGCTGAGCCACCAGATCCTCATCTGCCCGATGCTCGACGACCGCTTCGAGACTCACAGCAGCAGGATGCTCGACGACGAGGGAGTCTGGGACCGCGAGGCCAACCTGTTCGGCTGGACGGCACTGCTCGGCGAACGCCGGGGTGGCCCCGACGTCTCCCCGTACGCAGCGCCCGCGCGCGCCGAGGATCTCGCCGGCCTCCCCCGCACCTACATCGACACCGGCTCGACGGAGACCTTCCGCGACGAGACGCTCACCTATGCGCGCCGACTCTCGGAGGCCGGCGTCAGCGTCGATCTCCACATGTGGGGCGGCGGGTTCCACGGGTTCGACATGATGGCCGGGCACGCCGCGGTCTCCCGTGCCTCGATCGCAACCCGTGACGAGTTCGTCCGCAGGGCACTCGAGGCCTGATCCGCTGGCTTGCTCGCCTTCCGTGGGCGAGAGTAGGCCAGGGAGGTTCAGGTGCGAGATCTGATCGGCAAGCTCGAGGTGGTCGACGACGACACGGCCAGTGCGCTGCGCGTCATCGACCACTTCGACCGGCTCGCGGACGAACGGGCCTCGACCGCCGCGGTCGTACGCGCCGCGGCGGCGCTGGCCGGCTCCCCCGCAGGGCTCCACGACGCCGCCCGCGGCCTCGTCAAGCGGTTCGCGCCCGACGGCCGCACACTGACCGGCGAGACCGAGGGCAGCTGGCATCACGCACCGATCCCCGGCCAGCCCGGCTCCTGGCTCTGGCTGGAGCGCACCGGGGACGCCGGCCCGCTCGACGCGCTCATCCTCGAGCGCGCCGCCCGCGCCCTGCAGGCGCTCAGCACCGGCTCGTCCGACCCCTCGACCAGCGGGCTGGTCAGGATCGCGTGCGACCCCGACGCGACCGATTCCGACCGGCGTGACGCGGTCGCACGGCTCGGCCTGACCGGCCCCGTCACGGTCGTACTGAGCACCTCGGTCCACCTGCGGGCGACGCTGATCAGCACGGTCGGCGCCCTGGTGGTCGCCCTGCTTCCTGGCACGCCCACCATCCCGGACGGCATCAGCGCGGGGGCCGCCGTAGCCCCCGATCCGCTCCAGCTGCCGACCGCGCTGGAGCAGGCGCGGACGGCCCTCCGGCTGGCCGCCGACGTCGGCGGTCTCGCGCCCGCGGTGGTCCGCTACGACGACCTCGGCGCACTTGCCGTCATCGCCGAGCGGATCAGCGCCGACGAGGCCGCGGGCGTGGGTGACGTACGACGTCTGCACGGGCTGCTCGCCGGTCATCCGTGGGTCGTGGACACCCTCTACGCGGTGCTGGACCAGCCGAGCCTGCGGCAGTCGGCCGCGATGCTCCACGTGCACCATTCGACGTTGCAGGAGCGGCTGACGTGGCTGAGTGGTCAGCTCGGCTACTCGCCCACCAAGGGGCGGGGACGGCAGCGCGCGGCGGTCACGCTGCTGCTGTGGCGTGTGGCCCACGGCACCGACCAGCAGGTCGTGGACGATCCGCACTAGGCGAGCCTTGGTCCGGGCACCTAGATTATGTCCCCATGACCGGGGAGCCGAGCGAGACCGAGGTCCAGGATGCGCTGCGTGCGCTCCGAGGAGAGGACGACACCCTCAACGAGCGGTCTGTGCAGACCGCTCTCGACCTTCATCGGCTGCGCGATGCGCTGACCCGGTTCGGCGACGACGAGCCGTCCGGCGACACCAAACCGGCGCGTGACAGGTTCCGACTCTGACTCGAAATCGGCCAATGGGTGGGACGCCGAGTTACGTAGGGGATTTCAAGAGGGTTACCGTTGCTGATCGTGACCGAATCTCTAACAGTGCGTGACAACCGCACCGGGGTGGAGTACGACATCCCGATCACCGACGGCACCATCCGCGCCGCCGACCTGGGGAAGATCAAGGCCGCTGACCCGGCCACCGACGAAGAAGGTCCTGGCCTGGCGGTCTATGACCCCGGCTTCGTCAACACCGCTTCTTGCCGATCTTCCGTCACCTTCATCGACGGTGACAAGGGCGTGCTCGAGTATCGGGGCTATCCCATCGAGCAGCTCGCCGAGAAGTCGAGCTTCCTGGAGGTCTCCTACCTCTTGGTCCACGGCGCGCTGCCGACCAAGGAGGAGTACGACGCGTGGGTGCACGAGATCACCTTCCACACGTTCGTGCACGAGAACATCAAGGAGTTCATGCAGGGCTTCCGCTATGACGCCCACCCGATGGGCATGCTCATGGCGTCGGTCGGTGCGATGTCGACGTTCTACCCGGACGCCGCGAACATCTCCGACCCCGACAACCGCCGCCTGCAGATCATCCGGCTGATCGCCAAGATGCCGACGCTGGGCGCATGGGCGTTCCGGCACGCGCAGGGCAAGCCGTACGTCTACCCGGACAACGACCTGTCCTACACCGGCAACTTCCTCTCGATGCTCTTCAAGATGAGCGAGAGCAAGTACGCCTCGGACGACCGCATCGAGAAGGCGCTCGACACGCTCTTCATCCTGCACGCCGACCACGAGCAGAACGCCTCGGCCAACGCCGTCCGCAGCGTGGGCTCGACCCAGGTCGACCCCTACTCCTCGGTGGCCGCCGGCGTCGGCGCCCTCTTCGGCCCGCTCCACGGCGGCGCCAACGAGGCCGTGCTCCGGATGCTGCGCCGCATCGGCAAGGTGGAGAACATCCCCGCCTTCATCGAGGGCGTCAAGGCCGGCAACGAGCGGCTGATGGGATTCGGCCACCGGGTCTACAAGAACTACGACCCGCGCGCGACGATCATCAAGCAGCAGGCGCTCAACGTCTTCGAGGTCACGGGCACCAACCCGCTGCTCAACATCGCGATGGAGCTGGAGAAGATCGCGCTCGAGGACGAATACTTCGTCAAGCGCAAGCTCTACCCCAACGTCGACTTCTACTCCGGCCTGATCTACGAGGCCCTGGAGTTCCCGCCGGAGATGTTCACCGTGCTGTTCGCCATCGGGCGTACGCCGGGCTGGCTCTCCCAGTGGCTGGAGCTCGTCCAGGACAAGGAGCAGAAGATCGCTCGTCCGAAGCAGATCTACACCGGCGAGCGCGGACTCACCTTCGTCCCGCGCGACGTTCGCTGGGCGTGACGGTCCCCGACACGCAGACCCCGTCCACCCCCGTGGTGGACGGGGTCGTCTGGGACTTCGGGAACGTCCTGATCCGCTGGGACCCGCTCCCGGCGATCGCGGCCGGAGTCGGGGACGCCGATGCCCGCAGGTTCATGGAGTCCTTCGACTTCAGGTCGTGGAACCACGTCCAGGACGCCGGCCGCACCTGGGCCCAGGCCCTCACGGTGCTCGAGGATGCGGCGCCCGAGTGGCTCAGCGCCGGAGCGGCGTACGTCGACAACTTCCCGCTCTCCTTGCTGGGGCCGGTCCCCGGCACCCATGAGATGGTCCGCGAGCTCGCCGCGGTCGGGTTTGCCCAGCTCGGGCTGACCAACTGGTCGGCCGAGCTCTATCCGCATGCGCCGGCGACGTACGACGTGATCGACCTGCTCGGCGACGTCGTCGTCTCCGGCGAGGTGCGCCTGGCCAAGCCCGACCCGGCGATCTACCAGCTGGTCGCCGAGCGCGCCGGGATGCCGTTGGACCGGCTGGCGTTCATCGACGACAGCATCGCCAACGTGGCCGCCGCCGCAGCGCTGGGCATGCACGCGATCCAGTTCACCGGGGCCGAGCAGCTCCGCAAGGACCTGGTCGCGCTCGGCCTCCCGCTCTAGAGGGCCTGCTCGGGCGCGCGCTCCAGACGGCGTACGCCCGCGAAGGAGATCGACATCAGGGCGCTGCCGGAGATCACCGCGGCGACCACGAACAGCCAGGTGTCGAAGCCCACCGCGACCGCGACCGGGCCGACGAGCGCGAGCCCGAGGGGGCGGGCGACGAACGAGCCCACGATATCGAAGGAGTAGACCCGGGAGAGCTTCTCCTCGGGGATCTCCTGCTGGATCGCGATCTGCCAGAAGATGTCGAAGACCTGCAGCCCGAACCCGTGCAGGAACGCGCCCAGGAGGATCGGCCAGAGCGTGTCGGAGACGGCCATCGAGATCGGGAAGAGGCCGGTCATCGCGAGGAAGAACACACCGACGGAGAGCAGCCGGCGCGGGCGGAACCTCAGGCAGAACAGGCCGCCGACGATGAAGCCGGCCATCAGGGCGGCGAGCGCGAAGCCCCACGAAGCCCGGCCGATGCCCTCGCCGACCACGATCGGGCCGAGCACGCTGTGCGCCCCCGACCAGAACAGGTGGTAGAGCAGCGCCTGCAGGATGAGGAACCAGAGCCACGAGTGGCGCATCACCTCGCGGAAGCCCTCGGCGAGGTCGCCGAGCATCGACGCCTTGTGGGGCGGGCGCTCATGGGGCACCCGCATCCCGGCGTAGGCGACGGCGGCGATGGCGAAGGTGAGCGCGTCGACCATGATCGCCCAGCCTGATCCCACCGCGGCGACGAGCACACCGCCGAGGGCGTAGCCGACGGTCGAGGCGGTGGTCTGGAGCAGCGACCGGAGCGAGACGGCGGCACCGAGATCCTCCGCGGGCACGACCACCTTGGTCATCGCCATCGCCGAGGGCTGGTTGAGCGCCGCGATGATGCCCGCGAGACCACCCATCACCGCGATCGAGGGGATCGTCGCCCACCCGAGGATCACCGTCGCCGCCAGTGCGCCGATCACGACGGCGCTGATCGCCGCCGTGCCTTCCATCATCAGCTTGCGCGAGACCCGGTCGCCGAGCACTCCCCCGGCCAGCGTGGTCACCACCTGGCAGGTCGCGAAGATCGCCTCCACGATGCCCAGCTGGGTGACGGTCCCGCCGAGGTCGAGCACCGCGAACGCCAGCGCCACCGGAGTGATCGCGTTGCCCAGCGACGAGGACGCCGTCCCGGTGACGAGCCGGCGGAAGTTGCGATGCTGCAGCGGCGAACGACGCTTGGCCGGGGGCATCGTCGGTGGCTCGGTCGTGGCGGTCATACCCCGAAGGTACTTCGCTGGCGAACTATTCGTCAACGAATTATCAGCCGGCGAAGGGTAGGATCAGATCATGTCCGAGTTGCGACCCTCTGAGACGCTCGATGACGACCTCCCTGAGGACCGGGCCGATCGGCACGTGGCTCGCTGGCGCGACCACTGGCTCGACATCGACTTCGACGACGAGATCGAGGCGATCACGGTGCGGATCGGGTTCATCGCGAAGTTCTTCAACGACGCCCGCGCCGCGGCAGCCGGCGAGGTCGGACTGGCCGACTTCGAATACAAGACACTCCACATGCTGATGATCCGTGACACCCCCGGCCACGCCTCGCCCACGGCTCTCGCGAAGGACCTCGACATCAGCCCGGCCGGGATGACGGGCCGGCTCGACAGCATGGAGAAGGCCGGGTGGGTGCGGCGTACGGCATCGGTCGAGGACCGTCGCAAGATCAGCGTCGAGGCGACGAAGGCCGGCATCGAGATCTGGCGGCGGGCGATGGACCTGCGCGGCGAGGCCGAGACCAGACTTCTGGAGACGCTGACCCCGGAGCGGCGTACGGAACTGGCGGCTCTGCTCAAGCAGGTGACCCTGCGGATCGAGGCCGAATAGGGTCCTGAGTCTTCTCTTCGAGACCGCATAGCCGCGTCTCAGCCGGTTCACAGGGACGCTGGCCACACTCGAAGACATGACCGAAATCCCTCCTCCGCAGCCGAGTGGGACCCCGCCGCAGTGGACTCCCCCGGCTCCGGCCGGCCCCACCCAGCCTCCCGCCGGTCCGTTCGCGCCCCCGCCCGCCCAGACCTCCGTCATGCCGGCCGTGCCCGCCGCCCCCGGCTCTCCCATCAAGAAGCGCGCCGCGGGCCGCACCGGGCTCGTCGCCGCGGTCCTCGCCGGTGCCCTGGTCGCCGGTGGTGCCGCCGGCGTCGGTGGCGCGGCCGTCTACGGCGCCCTCAACGGTGACGGCATCGGCGGCGGGGCGAACACCCCGGCCACCTCGCAGGTCGTCGACGCGAAGGCCCCCGAGGGCAGCATCGAGAAGGTCTCGGCCAAGGTGCTCCCCTCCGTCGTGAAGATCGAGGTCACATCGCAGCAGGGCTCCGGCTCGGGCTCCGGGGTCGTCATCTCCTCCGACGGCACGATCCTGACCAACAACCACGTGGTCGAGCTCGCGGCCAACGGTGGCACGGTGACGGTCGACTTCAACGACGGTACGTCGGCCTCCGCCGAGGTCCTCGGGACCGACCCGCTCACCGACACCGCCGTGATCAAGGCGAGCGGCGTCTCCGGCCTGACGCCGATCACGATCGGCAAGTCCTCCAACCTGACCGTCGGCCAGAGCGTCGTGGCGATCGGCTCCCCGTTCGGGCTCGACTCCACCGTGACCACCGGCATCGTCAGCGCGCTCGGCCGCCCGGTCAACGTCGGCGTCGACCAGAGCGGTGCGGCGACCGTCTACCCCGCGGTGCAGACCGACGCGGCGATCAACCCGGGCAACTCCGGTGGCGCGCTCGTCGACCTCAACGGCAACCTCGTCGGCATCAATGCGTCGATCCGCTCCAGCACAGGGGCGAACGGCGAGGACGCCGGCTCGATCGGCATCGGGTTCGCCATCCCGATCGACGAGATCCGCCCGATCGTCGAGCAGCTCGAGAAGGGCGAGCAGGCCACCCACGCGCAGTTCGGCATCTCGGTCTCGGACGCCCCGCAGGCCCAGAACGGTCAGACCTCGGTCACCGGGGCCCAGGTTCAGGAGGTCGGCGAGGGCAGCACCGCCCAGAAGGCGGGCCTCGAGAAGGGCGACATCATCACCAAGGTCGACGACCACGTCATCACCGGATCCGACTCCCTCGTGGCGACCGTCCGCTCCTACCGCCCCGACGACGAGGTCGAGGTCAGCTGGTCACGCAACGGCGAGGAGCAGACCGCGAAGGTCACCCTGGACTCCGACGCGTCCTGATCTCCCCGCGAGACGCTGGGGCCCGCAGGGAACCAGCGTCGCGGGGTGCCATCACGGCGAGCGCCTCATCCCCGTCTCTGACCGGGATGAGGCGCTCTCGTGCTCAGGAGACCTGTTTCTGGATGCTGCACAGCCACTCGACCGGCTCGAAGCCCATGGCCTCGTTGACCTGGATCATGTGGGCATTGACCTCGGCGTTGTAGGTCGTCAGGGTCGGCACCTCGGGCCGCTCGGACTGGAGCAGTCTGAGGTTGGCGACCTTGACCGCCAGGCCGAGCCGGTGGCCTCGGTGGGCCCCTTCGACCAGGGTGCCCCACTGATAGCTGTTGCCGTCCAGGCTCGAGTAGCCGATCACCGTGTACGCCACCACCCGGCCGTCGGCGTCCAGCGCCACCGAGTGGTAGAGAGTGCGCTTCTGGGCCGCGACCAGCTCCTCGGTCTCGCGCACCTTCGCCACGTCGGGCTCGAGCGCCTCGATGTCCAGGTCGCCGGTCGGCGCCTCGGTCTCCAGGCTGGCGTCGAGCACCGCCCAGCTCTCCACGATGTCGTCGGGCACCCGGCCGACCCAGGAGCGCAGCGTGTAGTCCCCGTGCTTCGCCGCAGCCTCCGCCGCCAGCCGGTCGAGGACGTCGTCCGCCACCGGGAGCCGGAGCAGGCGGCGTACCTCCACCAGGGCGGGCGCATAGCCCCGCGCGATTCCGAACTCCCGTCCCGGCGATCCCTCACCGCCGGACCCGAGCGCCCAGGACCACCAGACCTCACCCGTGAACGACGTACGCCCCTGGGCGCGCGCCTCCGCCTCGACATGGTCGAGCAGACCGGTGCCATGGCCCCGTCGCCGGTGGGCCGGCAGCACGGCGACCACGAGGGTCGCCCGGTGGAGGTTGTCGAGCAGCGGCATCGCCATCCAGGCGGCGGCGACCGCCTCACCACCGACACGGCCGACGTACGCCCTCCGGTCGGTCTTCTCGGTCTGCTGCTGCAGCTCGACGCGCTGCTCCTCACGCGCCCACAGGTCCGCGTCGGGGCCGCGTACGTCGAGCCACGACGCGGTCATCACGTCGTACCACGCGTCGAAGACGTCGTCCTCGAACGGGTCGACGCGCTCGATCACCAGCTCACTCATCGGGACCTCTCCACTCTCGTCTCGTCCCAGACCGGCTCCGGGGACTCATAGACATCACCGTTGGCGCCGTAGACCAGGTAACGGTCGAAGCCACGGGCGAACCAGCGGTCGTGGGTGACCGCGACGACGGTGCCCTCGAACGACTCCAGCCCTGCTTCGAGCGCCTCGGCGGATTGGACGTCGAGGTTGTCGGTCGGCTCGTCGAGCAGCAGCAGGGTGGCGCCGCTCAGCTCGAGCAGCAGGATCTGGAAGCGCGCCTGCTGTCCGCCCGAGAGCGACTCGAAGGTCTGCTCCGCGGCGTGCGCGAGCTCGTAGCGGTCGAGCACCCGTGAGGCGGCCTCGCGCCCCATACCCGCGCGCCCTCGCCCGTCGGGCGAGCCCTCACCGCGGTGCAGGATGTCGAGCAGCGTACGCCCCACCAGCTCCGGATGCGCATGGGTCTGCACGAACCAGCCCGGCCGCACGCGGGCGCCGAGCTTGGCCTTCCCACGGTGGCGGACCGGCTCGATGGGGGTGTCCTCGACCGGGCGGTGCTCCACGTCCGGGTCGGTGCCACCGCGAGCGAGCAGCCGTAGGAAGTGGGACTTACCTGAGCCGTTGGAGCCGAGCACAGCAACCCGCTCGCCGTACCAGACCTCCAGGTCGAACGGGCGCATCAGTCCGGTGAGCTCGAGCGCCTCGCAGACCACCGCCCGCTTGCCGGTGCGCCCGCCGCGCAGCCGCATCTGCACCGCCTGCTCACGTGGCTGCTCGACGGGCGGCCCGGCCTCCTCGAACTTCCGCAGCCGTGTCTGGGCCGCCCTGTACTGACTGGACATCCCGTCGTTGTACTCCGACTTGACCTTCAGCCGCAGGACCAGCGCCTTGATCTTGGCGTGCTCCTCGTCCCAGCGACGGCGCAGCTCCTCGAACCGCAGGAACCGGTCCTTGCGGGCCTCGTGGTAGGAGGCGAACCCACCAGGATGCGTCCACGTGCTGTTGCCGGCGCCGGACGCGCCGAGCTCGACCGTGACCACCCTGGTCGCGGTGTTGTCCAGCAGCTCACGGTCGTGACTGACGTAGAGGATCGTCTTCGGAGACTCCCGGATACGCTGCTCCAGCCAGATCTTGCCGGGCACGTCGAGGAAGTTGTCCGGCTCGTCGAGCAACAGCACCTCGTCGGGGCCGCGCAGCAGGAATTCGAGCACCAGCCGCTTCTGCTCGCCGCCGGAGAGGGTGTCCAGGGAGCGGTAGCGGGCGCGGTCGTACGGCACCCCGAGCCCGGCCATGGTGCACACGTCCCAGACGACCTCGATGTCGTAGCCGCCAGCGTCGGCGTACTCGGCCAGCGCGGTCGCGTAGCGCATCTGCAGCCGCTCGTCGTCCGACGACATCAGCTCCAGCTCGCACGCGTCCACGGCCGCGGCCGCCTCGCGCACCCGCGCGGGCGCCACCGAGAGCAGCAGCTCACCGACGGTCGAGGAGCCCTTGCCGACCATCTGCCGCATCACCCCGAGGCCGCCCGAGCGCACGACGGAGCCCGCCGTCGGGGTCAGCTCACCGGTGACGATCCGCAGCAGCGTCGTCTTCCCGGCGCCGTTGGCGCCGACCAGCGCCACCTTCGCGCCCTCACCCACCCGGAAGGAGACGTCCTCGAGCAGCACTCGTCCGTCAGGCAGCTGGAATCTCACTCCAGCAACGTCCACATGTCCCACAACCGTCCAGTCTGGCACCCGTGTCGAATGGTTATTCCCGCCGTGTCGGTAGAGCCGTCCGGCAGACGTTCTATGTAAAGCGGTCCCATCAGTAGAACGTGACGCTCGACACATTTTGGCTATTAGCGATATGACTGTCGCCATGCCTCCGCTCGACAGCCAGATCGCTGACCTGCTCACCCTCTTCGCGAAGGGCCAGCCCCTGGAGTCCTTCGACCCGCCGACGGCACGAGCGCTCTACCGTGCGTTGGGCGAGGGCATCCCACTTCCACCAGTCGGATCGGTGGAGAGCGCGGTGATCCCAGGCCCGGCCGGCGACCTGGACGTACGCATCTACCGCCCCACCACGCAGGGCCCGCTGCCCACGATCGTGATGTTCCACGGCGGCGGCTGGGTGGTCGGCGACCTCGACACCCATGAGGACCAGGCCCGCAACCTCTCCACCATCTGCGACGCCGTGGTAGTCGCGGTCGACTACCGGCTCGCCCCCGAGCACCCCTTCCCCGCCGCCTACGACGACGCGCTGGCCGCCGCTCGCTGGGTCAGTGACAACGCCGCGACGCTCGGCGGTGACGGCCGGGTCGCGGTCGCCGGCGACAGCGCGGGCGGCAACCTGTCGGCCGTGGTCGCCCAGGTCTTCCGCGCCGAGGGGCGAGAGCTCGCCGGCCAGCTGCTGATCTACCCGGCGACCGACATGACCAGCGGCTACCCGTCCTACGCGGAGAACGGCCACGGCTACTTCCTCGAGCTGCCGACGATGAAGTGGTTCTCCGACAACTACGTGGGCGACGCCGATCGCGCCGACCCGCGGCTGAGCCCGATCAAGGGCAACCTGGAGGGTCTGGCACCGGCGGTCGTGGTGACCGCGGAGTTCGACCCGCTGCGCGATGAGGGCATCGCGTACGCCAAGGCGCTGGAGAGCTCAGGGGTCCCCACGACCTACCACCACTGCGACGGACTCATCCACGGCTTCTTCGCCATGGGCCAGCACTCGCAGGCCGCACAGCTCGCGATCGAGGAGACGTGTGCGCTGTTCAGGACCGTGCTCCACGGGTGATTCGGGGCGCCCCCGAGAGGTGAGCCAAGACACACCCTCAAACCAGGGGTATTCCTGATGACCGGCGATTGACGATGGTCCAGACTGGGCCGCATGCCGATTGCTGCCCAGGTGCCCTCCTTTCTACGGGCGATGACGCGACCGCTGACGGAACGCGTCCGCAAGCTTGCCCTGCAGTTCGCGATGCGGGACAAGGAGTCGCCGATTCCCGACATCACCACGCTGCGCAAGATCCCCGAGCACCTGACCTTCCCGCTGCGCCGTGACGGCGTCGACCCGGTGCCGCTGCTCGCCGAGAGCCGCGAGCAGGCGCCGGTCACCAAGCTCGGCTCGGTGCTCGGCCTCGACATCGTCCTGGTCACCGGGCACGCCGAGTCCAAGCACGTCCTGGCCGACAAGAACGCCTACTCCAACGACATGCGCCACCTGCTCGGCACCCGCAAGCGCACCGACGCCGAGGGCATCGGTGGCCTCGGCATGACCGACCCGCCCGACCACACCAAGCTCCGCGGCCTGCTGACCCCGGAGTTCACCATGCGCCGCCTCGGTCGTCTCACCGACATGATCGACCGGATCGTCACCGACGCCCTCGACGACATGGAGTCCCACGGCCCCGAGGTCGACCTGGTCCAGCACTTCGGCTTCGAGATCCCGTTCCGGGTGATCTGCGAGCTGCTCGGCATGCCCGAGGACGTACGCGAGGAGTTCCACAAGCTCGGCATGGCCCGTTTCGACCTGTCGGAGGGTGGCGCCGGATCCTTCGGCGCCGCGACCGAGACCAGGACGTTCCTCATCGAGCAGGTCCGCCAACAGCGCGCCAACCCCGGCGACGGCATGATCGGCGAGATCATCCGCAACAAGGGCGCGGAGTACGACGACGTCGAGCTCGGCGGCCTCGCCGACGGCGTCTTCCTCGGCGGCTACGAGACCTCCGCCTCGATGCTCTCCATGGGCGCCTATGTCCTGATGCAGAACCCCGAGGCGTACGAGATCCTCCGCTCCGGCGACAGGGCCGAGGTCGACAAGGTCGTCGAGGAGCTGCTCCGCTACCTGTGCCCGGTGCAGCTCGCCTTCCCGCGGTTCGCCCGCGAGGACCACGACCTCTTCGGCGTGCCGGTCAAGAAGGGCGCCGTCGTCCTGGTCAGCCTCACGGGCGCCAACCGCGACCCCGCGGTCATGCCGAAGCCGGAGCAGTTCGACCTCCGCAACGCCGACACCATGCACTTCGCCTTCGGCCACGGCATGCACCGCTGCGTCGGCGCCGAGCTGGCCCGCATGGAGCTCCGCGCCGCCCTCACCGGCCTCGCCCGCCGCTTCCCCGACCTGGCCATGGCCACCGACGACCCCGGCGACCTCGGCTGGCGCGACCTCTCGGTCGTCTACAGCCTCGACCGCCTCCCGGTCCTACTGGCCAAGGACCCCGTCCCCGCCTGAAGGCCCAACCGCCCGAATCCATCAGCTGTCCGGATCTTGTCCCTCAGGCGTCCCGGCGACAGCGGCACCGGCCCCGGGTGCGAAGGCCAGAAGAATCACGGTGAGGGTCGGGTCGATGGCAGCTGCCGGGTACGAGAGCGCAAGGCATCCCAGCGTCACCAATCCGCTCAGCCCTGGCAGCCCGAACAACCTCGTCAGCACGAGACCGCCGCCAGCCACGACCGTCACAAAGGCGACGATCACCCACCCAAACCTGTCGAACGGGTCGCCCCAGCCCTCGAGGTTCAACACCCATCGCCACATCGGCCACGCAGCCACGGCCAGAGCCACCGCGACGATCCAGGCTGCGTACGAAAGGAGGATGGCGCCATACCAGGTGGGGTCTGATCTGCTCATGCACAGAGCGTGCTGACCGGCGTGAATCCGCGCATGAGCACACGTACTCAATTCCCCGGGCAGCCGATAGTCGGGGATCAAACGGTCGGTCTACCTGCGAGTAACCGACCGATTGATCCCCGACTACCCGAACTACCCAGGGCACGCCCAACAGTTGGCCCGGGCGAGCTCGTCGGGGGCTCCGGGTTCCAGCTCCATGGCGATCTCAGCGGGGGAGGTTCCATCGTCGACTGCGGAATGAGCGGATCGCCTGAAGCCGGGGTTGCTATCGGGGCTGAGGTACACCTCCCAGACGTCGCCGGCCCTCTGGACCCGATACTTCGCGATTTCATATCCCGCCCAGCCCATCATTCGCAAGAACCCCCACCTGAACGACGGCGATCCGGACCCGGCGCGGGACCTGTCCCAGGATCCGGCCCAGCAGCCGCCACAGGTCACGTCCGCCGAGCGACCCGATCGCCGGCGCCAGCAGAACCGGTCCGATCACGACCTTGCCGACGTCTCCCAGGAACGGCCCAAACCCCGGCGAGTCGAAGAGCATCCGTGCGAACTGCAGGTCCAGCGTCCCGTGTTGGTACGCGAGGATCACGAACGTCACGCCAAGGGTCAGCAAGGCCGGGAGAGCGACTCGCGCGATGGCGCCGGCGATCATGGTGACCGCGATCCAGAGACACGTCGTGCCCGTGACCACCAGGCCCTCGACATAGGCCCTTCGCGCCTCGTCCGGCATCCACTCCGGCCCGAGGCTGGCGAAGCGGATCTGTGCCGCGGCGGCGACCGCTACCGCGATGCCGATCAGGAAGACCGCGTACGTCTTCCCGATCTGTTTCCCCAGACCCATCACCATTTCGCCCACGTTCACGTGCGGACCCTGCCGCACCGAAGGCTCACTCCGTGCCCGATGTCACCAAACTGTCGCCGTACGTCGGTAGGCGACGCCCCTGGCCCGCGACTCCCGCCGAGTCGGCTCGTTCTAACCGAGATTCCCGTCGAGTCGGCGCGTCTTAACGCGCCGACTCAGCGGGAATCTGTGTTAGGTCGGGCCGACTCGGCGGGGTCAGACGCGGCGGGGCATTACCCCCAGGTGAGGCCAGCCACCACCAACACCAGCAACGCCGCATAGACCCCCACGCAGATCCGCTCGACGGTGGGACTCGAAGCCGCCGGAATTGCGGCCACTGCTGCGCCGACGCCAGGAGAAAGAACGAACACGGTCCACGCCAGCCGGTCATCGACAAGCATGGCCAAGGACGCCAGCCCCAAGGACCCCAGCGTGACCAAGCCACTCGCGCACGGCAGCGCGAGGACGCGGTTCAGCACCACACCGGCAACGATCCCGACGACCAGAAGCACGATGAAGGACCATACGAACGCTCCGAACCCGACCAATCCCGAATCGGTCTGCGCTTGGTGCCACAGAGGCCACGCTGCCGCCAGGGCCAACGCCCCAGCGACCAGCCACGCGACGTACGAACGGATGACGTTGCCGTGCCAGGTGGGGTCCGGTCTGCTCACCTATCGAGCCTGGCTGAACAATGCGGAAGGCACATCCGCACGGATACTCAAGTGGCTGAGGATCCGGTCCCGCCTGATCTCTCAGCCGTTTCAGCGCTGAGGCGCCGGCTCCTCAGTGATCGCCACGGCGATCCAGGGCGCCAGGACGTACGCCGGGATCGCCAGCAGCGGCAGGCTCGTCATCGGGGTAGCGATGATCACGAACGCGGCCCCGGTGCAGAACCGACCGAGCCCGAAGCGCATGCTCAGGTACGCCCCGACCACCGGCCCGATCAGCCCCACGACGACCATCACCGGCACGCTCATCAGCCGCGACAGCTCGATCCCGGAGCTCGTGACGGCAAGGTAAACAGGCAGCACCGTCACCAGGCTCAACAGCGCGGAGACGCCCCAGGCCTTGTAGGAGCGGGCCAGGCGCTGGCGGTTCGTCAGCGCGGGGGTCGTCATCGCGGGGCTGGTCATGGACGGAGTCTGGCAGCGCACCCCGCGCCACCGGCCGCGAGACGCGCGAGACGGCGGAAACCGGCATCTGGACCGTTCAGGAGCGGCGGGTCTCCAGGACGCGAAAGCCCTTGGCGCTGCCGATACGGGTGGTGGGGTAGCCCTGGTCGGTGATCCAGCGCTGCAGCGAGTCGCCGCCGAGGTTCTTGCCGACGACCATGACCGCTCGGCCGTCAGGAGCGAGACGCGGAAGCCAGGTGAGGAGCAGCTCGTGGAGGGCCTGCTTGCCGATCCGGATCGGCGGGTTGCTCCAGATCTCGTCGTAGGTCGTCTCGGGGTCGATCTCGGCGGGCACCGCGGCGCGATACCGATCACCCAGACCCAGCTTCGCCGCGTTCTCGTTGGCCAGCAGGACCGCGCGCTCGTTGACGTCGACGCCGGTGACGTACGCCTCCGGCACCGCGAGACCCAGGGCGAGGCCGATCATGCCGTAGCCGCAGCCGAGGTCGAGGACCCGAGCACCGGGCTTCAGCGAGGGCGGCTCGCTCTCCTTGAACAGCACCGAGGTGCCGATGTCGAGGCGTCCCTTGGCGAAGACCCCCGACCCCGACACCAGCGAGAGATCCATGTCCCACACGGTCGTCGAGACTGGGATCCGCTCGAAGGGCACCGACGGGTCGGCGGAGAAGTAGTGCTCGTCATCGGTCCCGGTCAAGCTCGCTCGCCTCTCTGCGATTCATGGTGCGTTCGTGCTGGGCCGCCAGCATCTCGTCGGGCGGGTACGCGACCTCTTCAAGCGTCAGACCGTTGGCCGGCGCGATCGGGATCGACGAGGACCGCGAACGCGAGGCCAGCGACTCCTTGGCCCAGGTGACGTCCTTGCGGCCCTCCCCGATCACCATCAGGCACCCGACCAGCGAGCGCACCATGGAGTGGCAGAAGGCGTCCGCGAGGACGGTCGCCTCGATGATCCCGTCGGGGCGTCGTTCCCAGCTGAGCTGGCGCAGATCGCGGATCGTGGTCGCGCCCTCGCGCGGCTTGCAGAAGGAGGCGAAGTCGTTGAGCCCGATGAGGTCGGCGGAGGCGACGTTCATCAGCGACAAGTCGAGCGGCCGCGTCCGGTAGAGCACGTGTCCGCGTTGCAGCGGGTCGACGTACGCCGGGTCGTCGACGATCCGGTAGACGTAGCGTCGCCACAGCGCCGAGAACCGGGCGTTGAAGCCCACCGGCGCCTCGACGGCGGCACGAACGCGCAGGTCGGCGGGGAGGATCCCGTTCAAGCGCCGCACCAGCGAGTCGATCGGCGACTGCTCGGACCGTCCTCGCGAGGACTCGAGCACGTCGGGGTCGATGTCGAAGTGGGCGACCTGTCCGCGGGCGTGCACGCCCGAGTCGGTACGCCCGGCGACCGTCACCCACACCTGGGACCGCTCCCCCGTCGCCGGCACCCGCAGCGCGGTCGCCAACGCGTTCTGGAGCTCCCCCTGGACGGTACGCAGCCCCGGCTGGGTCGCCCAGCCGTGGAACGTGGTGCCGTCGTAGGCGAGGTCGATCCTGATGCGCACGTCACTCATTGTCCCAGCAACACCTGCCCCGGGCGGAATGCGCGAGGGCGCTTTGCCAGACTCTGCCCATGCGCTACGTGATCTTCGGAGCAGGAGCGGTCGGCGGCGTCGTGGGCGGCCTGCTGCACAGGGCAGGGATCGACGTCACCCTGGTGGCCCGCGGCGAGCACCTCCGCGCGATCCAGGACACCGGCCTCAGCCTCGACACACCCGACGGCGTGCTCACCCTTGACGTACCCGCCGTCGCGGACGCGAGCCACGTCGCCTGGACCGAGGACACCGTTGTTCTCCTCAGCGTCAAGGGCCAGCAGACCGAGGCAGCGCTCGAGGACCTGGCGGCGTACGCCCCGCCGGCCACCCCGGTCGTCTCCCTGCAGAACGGCGTCGCGAACGAGCCGCGGATCCTGCGGCGCTTCGCCCGGACGTACGCCATCCATGTCGTCCTCCCCGCCACCTTCCTGACCCCGGGCACGGTCGTCCAGGACTCCAGCAACAAGCCCGGCATCCTCGACATCGGCCGCTACCCGACCGGCGTCGACGAGACCGCCACCGGGATCGCGAACGACCTGGTCAAGGCCGGGTTCCTGAGCGAGCCGCGCGCCGACATCATGGCCTGGAAGCACCGCAAGCTCCTCAACAACCTCGGCAACGGCATCGACGCCGCGATCGCGCCCGGCCCGAGCGACGAGGACATCTACGCCCGCTGCCTGGCCGAGGCGGAGTCGGTCCTCGCTGCCGCCGACATCAACGTCGTGACCGCCGACCAGGACCGTACTCGGCGAGCCGACCACATCACCGGACGCGCCCGTGCCAAGAACAGCTCGACCTGGCAGAGCCTCACCCGCGGCACCGGCGTCGAGATCGACTACCTCTCCGGCGAGATCGTGCTGCTCGGTCGTCTCCATGGCGTCCCGACCCCGGCCAACGAGGCCATCCAGCGCGCGGTCCACGACATCGCCCGCACGGGCGCCGAGCCCGGAAGCCTCGACGGCACCCAGTTCCTCGCCAGCCTTTGACGCCGGACGCTGAAACCCGTCGCTGAAAGGGGTGGTCAGGCGCACAGCGAGTCCGGCAGGCTGCCTGCCATGAGCCACGCCGTGCCGTCTCCCCCGCCGCCCCCGACGCCGCTGCCACCGACCCACACCACCGGGTCTGCCCCTCGATCGACCATGGCCACCACCATCGTCGTGATCGCGGCGGTGGTGATCCTGCAGATCGCGATCGCCGTCATCGGGTTCGTCCTGATGTATCTTCTCGGCGGCACCACAGCCGCCATGAACGTCATCGCCATCGTGACCATCGTGCTCAACGCGCTGCTGTACGCCGTGGTGGCAGGCGGCGCCGCAGTCATCGCCCGCACCCCGACGGGCCGGCTCCTCGGCATCGTGCTGCCGATGCTCTCCTGGCTGTTGAGCACCGTGCTCTGGCACGGCCTCGTCCAGCTGTTCCAGTTCTACAACCCGGTCGTCATCGGCCTTGTCGCGCCAGTGATTCTTCTGCTGGTCCTCGCCGGTTGGGGATGCGCCGCCTGGACCGGGCGCCGATGGCTGATCGGGCTCCCCGTCACCTATCTCCTGCTCATCGTGGTGCAGGTGCCCCTGTCCCTCGCGTTGACGCCGGCCATGGCTCTCGACGACTTCGCCGCGGCGCAGCTGCTGTCGGCCCTCTCCACCGTGGCGACGACGGTGGTCATGGTCGTCGGCGGGGTCGTCTGCTGGCTACTGGCCAGGACCGAGCAGGGCGCCGGGAAATGACAGTGGCCCGTCACCCTCGCGGGTGACGGGCCACAGTTCAGAACAGATCAGGCCTTGGCCTCGTCCTCGGTGGTCTCCGCAGCGGGAGCCTCCTCGGCAGCAACCTCGGTCTCGTCGGCGGCGGTCTCCTCGACCGGAGCCTCCTCGACGGGAGCCTCAACCGGAGCCGCGGCAGCCGGAGCGGCCTTGGTCTTCGGCTCGTAGGCCTCGTTGACGAGCTCGATCACAGCCATCGGAGCGTTGTCGCCCTTGCGGGGACCGATCTTGGTGATCCGGGTGTAGCCACCCGGACGCTCCGAGAACTGCTCGGCGATCTCGGTGAAGAGGGTGTGCACGACGGACTTGTCGCGGATGGTCTTGAGGACCTCGCGACGGTTGTGCAGGTCACCCTTCTTGGCCTTGGTGATCAGCTTCTCCGCGACGGGGCGGAGGTGCCGGGCCTTGGCCTCGGTGGTGGTGATGCGGCCGTTCTCGAACAGCGCGGTGGCGAGGTTCGAGAGGATCAGCTTCTGGTGCGCGGGCGAGCCGCCGAAACGGGCACCCTTCTTCGGGGTAGGCATCGTGCCTGCTCCTTCTCTCCGGCCGTATCAGGTACCGGGGTAGACGCCCCTCACGGGGCGGTTTTGGTGGAAACTCAGTACTGCTCGTCCTCGACGAACGCGTCGTCGTCATCGTCGCCGTAGGCGGCGAGGGCGGCGGACGGGTCGAAGCCCGGAGCGCTGTCCTTGAGGGACAGGCCCATCTCGTGCAGCTTCAGCTTGACCTCGTCGATCGACTTGGCGCCGAAGTTGCGGATGTCGAGCAGGTCCTGCTCCGAGCGAGAGATGAGCTCACCCACGGTGTGGATGCCCTCGCGCTTGAGGCAGTTGTAGGAGCGAACGGTCAGCTGCAGGTCCTCGACCGGGAGGGCGAGGTCGGCGGCGAGCTGCTCGTCGACCGGCGACGGGCCGATGTCGATGCCCTCGGCGTCGACGTTCAGCTCACGGGCCAGACCGAAGAGCTCGACCAGGGTCTTACCGGCCGAGGCGATCGCGTCACGGGGAGCGATCGACGGCTTGGTCTCGACGTCGATGACGAGCTTGTCGAAGTCCGTACGCTGCTCGACACGGGTGGCCTCGACCTTGTAGCTGACCTTGAGGACCGGCGAGTAGATCGAGTCGACCGGGATGCGGCCGATCTCGTTCTCGGCGCCCTTGTTCTGAACGGCGGAGACGTAGCCACGGCCACGCTCGACGACCAGCTCGAGCTCGATCTTGCCCTTGTCGGACAGCGTCGCGATCTTCAGGTCGGGGTTGTGCACCTCGACACCGGCCGGCGGCGCGATGTCGGCAGCGGTGACGTCACCGGCACCGGACTTGCGCAGGTACATGGTGACGGGCTCGTCGTGCTCGGAGGAGACGACCAGACCCTTGAGGTTGAGGATGATCTCGGTGACATCCTCCTTGACGCCCTCGATGGTCGAGAACTCGTGGAGGACGCCGTCGATCTTGATCGAGGTGACCGACGCACCGGGGATCGAGGAGAGCAGGGTGCGGCGAAGAGAGTTGCCCAGCGTGTAACCGAAGCCCGGCTCGAGGGGCTCGATCACGAAACGGGAGCGGAACTCCTCGACGGACTCTTCCGACAGGGTGGGGCGCTGTGCGATAAGCACTGATTTGTCCTTTCCGGGCCGACCGCTATTTGACGGACCCGAACTTCAAGGGGTGATGACGGAAGGCTGTGGGGGCGGCAAGGCCCCGGCGTACGTCTTCTGTGAAGTTTGAACGCCGGGGACTCACCGTGGTTACTGCGTGGGTCTGATCAGAGCTTCGAGTAGTACTCGACGATCAGCTGCTCCTGGACCGGGACGTCGATCTGAGCCCGGACGGGGAGCTGGTGAACCAGGATGCGCATCCGGTTCGGGACAGCCTCGAGCCAGGCCGGGACGACGCGCTCGCCGTGGGTCTCGCGAGCCACGATGAACGGGGTCATCTCCAGCGACTTCTCGCGAACGTCGATGACGTCGTGAGCCGAGACCTGGAACGAAGGCACGTTGACCTTCTTGCCGTTGACCAGGAAGTGGCCGTGAACGACCAGCTGGCGGGCCTGGCGGCGGGTGCGGGCGAAGCCGGCACGGTAGACGACGTTGTCCAGGCGGCCCTCGAGGAGCACCAGGAGGTTGTCGCCGGTCTTGCCACCGCGACGGTGGGCCTCGGCGTAGTAGGAAGCGAACTGCTTCTCCATCACGCCGTAGGTGAAGCGAGCCTTCTGCTTCTCACGAAGCTGGAGGAGGTACTCGCTCTCCTTGATGCGGCCACGGCCGTGCTGGCCGGGAGGGTAGGGGCGCTTCTCGAACGCCGCGTCGTTGCCGACAAGGTCGACACCGAGACGGCGCGACTTGCGGGTCATGGGTCCGGTGTAACGGGCCATTACTCTTCAGTCTCCTTCTATGTCTCGGTGGGGATCAAACGCGGCGGCGCTTGGGCGGACGGCAACCGTTGTGCGGGGCCGGCGTGACGTCCTGGATGGTGCCGACCTCGAGGCCGATCGCACCCAGGGAGCGGATCGCGGTCTCGCGGCCCGAGCCCGGGCCCTTCACGAAGACGTCGATCTTCTTCATGCCGTGGTCCATGGCGCGGCGGCCAGCGGCCTCGGCGGCCATCTGAGCGGCGAACGGGGTGGACTTACGCGAGCCCTTGAAACCGACGGTGCCGGCCGAGGCCCACGAGATCACCGCACCGGTCGGGTCGGTGATCGTGACGATCGTGTTGTTGAACGTGCTCTTGATGTGGGCCTCGCCCTGAGCGACGTTCTTCTTCTCCTTGCGACGAACCTTCGTCGCACCCTGTCGGGTCTTCGGAGGCATGCATTAACTCCTGTGTTGGCTGGTCTGTGAGATCGAGGCGAAAGCCGGATCAACGCGCAGAGCGCGTCGGATCACTTGGCCTTCTTCTTGCCGGCGACGGTGCGCTTCGGGCCCTTGCGGGTGCGAGCGTTGGTCTTGGTGCGCTGGCCGCGGACCGGAAGGCCCTGACGGTGGCGGCGACCCTGGTAGCTGCCGATCTCGATCTTGCGACGGATGTCAGCCTGGACCTCACGACGGAGGTCACCCTCGGTCTGGATGCCCTGGGCTTCGATCTCGTCACGGAGCTTGACCAGCTCGTCCTCAGCCAGAGCGTGCACCCGGGTGTTCGGGTTGACGCCGGTGGCCTCGAGGAGCTTCTGCGAGGTGGTACGGCCAATGCCGTAGATGTAGGTGAGAGCGATCTCCACACGCTTGTCGCGCGGAAGGTCAACACCTTGGAGGCGTGCCATTGTGTTCCTTACGTTTCATCAGAGGTGTCGGTCGGGTCGCGCCCCGGGGTGGCACCCTCGGGCTCCGGCCTCTGCTCCGGAGGTGACTTCGGACCTGATTCAGCGTCCTAGCGACTCGATGCGAATATTCAGTTGTTGCTGCGAGCTGGGCTCAGCCCTGGCGCTGCTTGTGGCGCGGGTTCTCGCAGATCACCATGACGCGGCCGTGGCGACGGATCACCTTGCACTTGTCACAGATCTTCTTCACGCTCGGGTTGACCTTCATGTCAGCCCTTTCTTGATCGTCGGCTGGTTACTTGTACCGGTAGACGATCCGACCGCGCGTCAGGTCGTAGGGAGACAGCTCCACCACCACGCGGTCCTCAGGAAGGATCCGGATGTAGTGCTGTCGCATCTTGCCGCTGATGTGGGCGAGAACCTTGTGTCCGTTGCTCAGCTCCACACGGAACATGGCGTTGGGGAGGGCCTCCACTACGGTGCCCTCGATCTCGATCACGCCTTCTTTCTTCGGCATGCCCTCTGCAATCTGTTGGTCGGTCATCTACCGTTCAAACCACGGATCGGATGACCCGCGGGCGGTCCGGGAACCTCTCCGAATACTCGGAGTGGACCTCGTGAAGCCATCTGCATGTCTCACCCGCGAGCGCACAGAAGCGCGCTGACCGGGCAGCCGCGAGGCACGACGAGACAGACCCACGTTGGACCGACTACCAAGCCTAGACCCCTAGAACAGCAATGCCCTAATCGTCAAGCCCGGGTGGCCGCGTCCGCCTGAGCGACCTCCGCGACGTACGCGAGCGCCGCCTCCGGGTCGCCGAGGAACGGGCCGAGATCCTCGGGGTGCGGGAACAGCCGGGTGAACCGGTCCGCCACCGCCTGGTGCTGCGTGGCCGCGCCGAGCACCTGCTGCACGTGGTCGGGAAGCGGGTTGAGCAGCGCGTCGGTCAGGCCGGTCGAGTGCTGGGCGCGGGTCTCCCAGAAGGTCTCGAAGGTCGCCTGCATCCATTCGGGGCTGAACGGCTGGTCGCCGCGGTCCAGGATCGCCTGCGTGTAGATACCGGCGCAGTGGGCGGCGTTGTTGGAGCCCTGGCCCGCGATCGGGTCGTTGACCACGACGACGTCGCCCATGCCGAAGACGAAGGTGTCGTTCGCGACCTCGGCGTACGGCTTGCGGATCGTGCCGGTGAAGGCGCCCGAGAGCGAGGCGCGGGCGTCGGTGGGCTCGCAGTCCAGCATCAGCTCTCCCTCCCACGGCATGTGCTCGAGCATCACGTGCTGCAGCCGGCGCAGGTGCTCGTCGGGGCGTGGGCGGTCCCAGAAGCAGTCGAAGGGACCGTCGGGGATCGCCTCGACGAACGCGACCCGGCTCGGCCCGAACTGGGTCAGGGCGCTGATCACGAACAGCTCCCCCACCCCGGGCGCGACGTTGATCCGCATGCTCCCGGCCGGGAAGTCGTCGGGTTCGACCATGCCGTGCAGATAGATGGCCGAGAGGGCGCGGCCGGGGGTGTCGTACTTGGACCGGACCGGGTCGCGGTCGAACAGCTCGACGATCTCGCCCTTGCCTGCCGCGATCAGGGTCAGCTCGTACATCGACGCGAGGCCGGCCAGGTCGGAGGTCATCACCGGGTGGTAGATGATCCGGCCGCCCCGGTCCTCGAACAGCTCCAGCCACGAGGACATCTTCAGGCGCTGGTCGATGGACATGGCGTACGGCTCCCAGGGCCCGTCGAACTTGAGCGCGCGGACCCCGGGCTCCGGGCTGACCGAGATGCCCACCGCGGGGATGCGGGGCGCCTCGTCCTCCCACAGGTTGAGGTCGTAGACGCGCTCGTACTGCAGCGCAGGGTCGAACATGACCTGCGTCGACGTCGGCCAGCCGTCGCGCAGCTCATCGGGCGTACGCGCGGACATGACCGTCACCTCGTAGCCCTCGGCCTGGAGGCTGAGAGCGAGCTGCATGCCCGCCTGTCCGGCGCCGACGATCAGGATCTTGCGCAATGAAACTCCTTCGGAGTGGGGACGCCCTCCGGGCTCAGGCGCGTGTGGGGGTGGTTTTCATCGTGTGCGAGAGGCAGGCGACCAATGTCTTGGCCGTCGACCTGCGGTCGCGGGCGTCCACGGTCACCAGTGGCGTCCGCTCGTCGAGGCAGAGCGCGTCGCGCACCTTCTCCAGGGAGTGGGTCAGCTTCCCGTCGAACAGGTTCACCGCCACGATGAACGGGACGTCGGTGTCGTTCTCGAAGTAGTTGACCGCCGGGAAGGACGCGTCGAGCTGGCGGGTGTCGACGAGTACGACGGCACCGCTGGCGCCGCGGCACAGGTCGTCCCACATCGGCCAGAACCGGGGCTGGCCCGGGGTGCCGAACAGGTAGAGCAGCAGGTCGGGTGCGAGGGTGACCCGGCCGAAGTCCATCGCGACCGTGGTGGTCGTCTTGGCGCTCGCGTCCGAGAGCGGGTCCACCGACTCACCGGCCTGCGTCATCCACGCCTCGGTATTGACCGGCGGGATCTCTGAGACCGAGGCGACCAGGGTCGACTTCCCGACGCCGAACCCGCCCGCGATCACGAGCTTTGCAGAGGTGACGGTCAGTGCCGGGCGGTCAGCCGAGCTCGGAAAGGCCATCGATAACTCTCTTCAACAGACGGTGGTCGAACGGGGAGTCGTAAGCCCCCTCATTGATCTGCAGGTGCTCGGTCGAGGCAAGATCCTCGAGCAGCACGCGCGTCACCCCGAGTGAGATCCCGCAGTGTGCGGACAGCTCCGCGACCGACTGTGGCCCTAGGCGCACGCGGTCGTAGAGCCGGCGCGACTCGGGCGTCAGCTTGGCGGCCGCGCGCGCGTCGAAGTGCGCCGCCGAGACCAGCGTGTGCACGTACAGCTGGTGGTTGGTCTTGGTGCGGCCGCCAGTGAGCACGTAGGGACGCACCCAAGGGTTGCGACTCACGCGCGCTCCCCCGCCATCGAGCTGACGGTCATCTGGCGCAGCTCGTCGCGCATCTGGGGGGTGAGTACGTGGCCGACGGCGTCGACCATCTGGGCCATCTTGTGGGCGACGACGCCCAGGTTGGCACCTGCGCCGACGAGGACAGCGAAGCCCGCGAGGTCGCCGATGCCCATGAAGAGGAAGTGTCCGGTGTGGAACTTCAGCATCACCTGGTCACAGCCGGGCTCGCCCACCTCGCGCGCGATGTTGTTGCCGAGACTGATCACTCCGGCCGTCATCGCGGCGAGCGGGTCGGCGACGTTGGCGGACATGCCGCCGGCACCGATCAGCGGGAGTCCGTCGGAGGAGACGATGAGCGCATGGGTCACACCTGGGGTGGAGCTGGCGAAGTTGTCGATCAGCCAGCTGAATTCCTTGGGGTCGCGGGGGACGACCGGGCTTTCCATTACGAAAGGGTTCCTTTCACTGCTGGGTCTTAGCTACCAAGGGAGAACGCGTCGAGATCGTCGGCGAAGGAGTGCCGGGCCGCCGACTGGTCCTCCGGCGAGGACTCTTCGGTCTGCGGTCCAACGGCTGCTTCGGGCACGGTCTGCTTGCTGCGCAGGCTGACCGGCTCCCGGCGCGGGAGCGCGCCCGACTCTACTGGGCCACTCTGCTCAGCGGGCACGGAGGCCTCGTTCGTCTCATCCGCCCCATCCGTCTCACCGGGAATCGGGAGCGGCGTCTTCATGGTGTCGGCGGAGATATCCGGCGACGGCTGCTCGATGGGCGGCGGCGCGAACTGGGCCGCCGGCTGCTGGATCGCAGGCTGCTGCCCGGTCTGTGGTGCGACCTGGTGCGCGGCCGGTGGCACCGGCCGGCGCACGGGCTCGAGCGAGGACGGTCGCGTCTCCATCCGCGCGGGCTGAGCAGCCGGCTGCGGTACGGAATGGGGTCCCCGCCGCCGCGGAGCCGGAGGCAGGACCGCGACGCTGCTCGCGCTCGAGGTCCTCGGCAGCTCGGCCGGTTCGAGCGGCGTGACCGGCACCTCGCACAGGAGCTGGGCCGGCACAGTCACCATCGCGATCATCCCGTTGCCGGGCGCGGGGCGGGTGGCGAGGCGTACGTCGATGTCGTACTTTCGGGCAATCCGGTGCACGACCGGGAAGCCGGTGTGGCTCCCGGACTTGCTGACCAGCTCCACTATCGGACCCGCCAGCAGCGCGTTGAGGCGCCCCACCGACCGCTCCGGGATGCCGATGCCGGTGTCCTCGATGCGGAACAGCACGTCGCCGGCGTCGGCCAGGTGGACGTTGACCGTCACCGCACCCGGGGAGTACTTGGTCGCGTTATCCAGCAGCGCGGCGATCAGGCAGGAGACGTCGTCGGCGGCGTAGCCGATGACGGCGAGGTCGCTCACCCGGCCGATCGTGACCTGGTTGTAGCGCTCGATGCCCGACAGCGCCATCCGGATGATGTCCAGCAGCGAGGTGTCGATGCCGCCCATCTCGTCCTCGGCACGGCCGGCGAGCGTACGCATGTCGCGGCTCGCGCGCCGCATGCGGGTGACGGCGTGGTCGACCTCATAGAGCTGCTTCAGCCGGTCGGGGTCGTCCTCGTCGGCTTCGAGCCCGTCGAGCGAGATGCGCATCTGCTCGGCGAGGCTGATCAGGTGGAGCCCGAACTGCTCCATGATCTCGGGCCAGGCCTCTTCCTCTTCCACCTGTAGGGGTGGTGGCGTGGAGGAGATCTGTGGCATGGCGGGGTTCGATGGCATCGGGGGAAAGGGCACGGCCTGACCCCCGGTCGGAGGGAATGAGCGAGCAAGACCCGGATCTGACTGCTCAGCGAGCGTCGCAGTCTGGGGCCCCCGGCGCTTCAACCAGCGCAGGCTCCAGCGTGTCATGAGGCGGCACTTTCAAATGTGGAGAAGGAAACAGAGCGGTGATCAGACTGGCACAACCGGTGCGCGAGCGCAGAGTTACGCACCCAGAAGCAGACAGTGTCCTAGGTCCCTCGTCCCAAGTGGCTCAGGCGCGCCGTCACCTCGCGACGAGGTGCCCTGATCCTACGGGGCCACCCAACTCAGCCGGCCAGCAGGCGCAGCGTCTCCTCACGGGCCGGCGCGGTGCGCGGGTCCGTCCCCTCGTACGCCGATCCGACCGGGTTCACCATGACCTCGTCCACGCCGTACTCCTCGGCCATCCCGGCCAGGCGCGCCTTCGCGTATGCGGCGGAGCCGATGATCCAACGGCTGCGCATCGTGTCGACCAGGCCCTGGTGGGCCTCGGGGATCTCCGTCTTCTCGGCCTCGTCGATGCTGGGCTGCGCGGTCAGCGGCTGGCCGGTGCGCAGCTTCAGCATGGTCAGCAGCTGGGGCAGCGCTCGGCGGTCGGCCTCCTCGGAGGTCTCGGCCACGCTCGCGTTCACGGTCAGGAACGTCTTCGGCTCGCTCAGGAGCTCGGAGGGCTCGAAGGTCGAGCGGTAGAGCTCGATCATCGCCTTGGTGTCGGTGCCGTTGCCGGCGAAGTGGTGGGCGAAGACGTAGGGCAGGCCCTTCTCGGCGGCGAGACGCGCGGAGTAGTCGGAGGAGCCGAGCAGCCAGAGCTCGGCGACCGACGCGGCCGAGGGGGTCGCGTGCAGGACGTGCTGGCGGCCACCGGCCATCAGCCCGACGCCCTCGGGCGCCATCATCGCGACGATGTTGTCGAGGTACTCCGGGAAGCGGTTGACCGCGTCGTCGCTCACCCCACCGGCGCCGTGACGCAGCGCCCACGAGGTCACCGGGTCGGTCCCGGGCGCCCGGCCGATGCCGAGGTCGATCCGCCCGGGGAACGCCGCCTCGAGCAGCGAGAACTGCTCGGCCACCACCAGCGGTGCGTGGTTGGGCAGCATCACTCCCCCGGACCCGACCCGGATCCGCTCGGTCACGCCGGCCACCAGTGAGATCAGCACCGGCGGGTTGGTCGACCCGACCGCCGGCATGTTGTGGTGCTCGGCGAGCCAGTAACGCTCGTACCCGAGCTCGTCGGCCACCTTCGCCAACGACAGCGTCGCGGCCAGGGCATCTGCGGAGGACTGGTCCTTACGGACCGGGACGAGGTCGAGAACGCTCAGCTTCACGTGAAGTCTCAACCCGCCCCGGGGCGTCCCTTATTCCGGCGGCAGCAGCGCGCGCAGACCGTCGGCGACGGCCGAGCGCCACCAGGCGTAGTCGTGGCCACCGTTGTGCTCGGCGGAGGTGACGTCGATCCCGGCGGCACGCAGACGGTCGACGAGGTCGTGGTGGAGCTCGTCGAGGACCCACTCCTGGGTGCCGTGCGCCAGATGCACACGGGTCTTCGCGTCCGCCGTGACCGCGTCCGCGAGGTCGTCGAGCCACAGCGAGGCCGACTGGCTGGCGACACCGTGGATGTACTCGGGGTAGGTCAGACCGGCACGCAGCGCGGTGACGCCGCCGAGGCTCTGGCCCACGACGTACGTCTCCTCGGTGACCGCACGACGCTCGCGCACCCACGGCAGCAGCTGATTGACGATGTAGTCGGCACCCTCGCCGCCGGCGAGCTCCTCCCAGCGCTTGTCGCGACCGCCGGAGGCGGGCAGGACGCAGCGTACGTGGCGGAGGTGGCCGTCGGCGATCAGGTTGTCGAGCGTGGTCGGCAGCGAGTGGTGGTCGGTCCAGATCTCACCGTCGAGAGCGATCACGAGCGGCAGGTCGACGTTGAGATCGGCGCCGGCGGGGTCGTAGAGCCAGACGTCGCGGCCGTCGGGGCCCGCTTCCAGGGTGACCGTGCCGCCGACGACGTCGTCGCGGCGGAAGAGCCATGGCTGCAGCGGAGCATCGGGCAGGGAGACGACCGACTGCTTGATGCCCTGCCGGTTGTGGCACCAGTCGGGGTTGAGCGGGTCGAGGTAGCCGCGGTGCAGCACGGCACGCAGCTCGACCTGGCCGCCGCTCTCCCACGGGGCCGGCTCACCGGGGTGCTTGCACAGGAAGGAGTACGAGGCCCGCCAGTCGCCCTTCATCAGGAACGAGGCGTGCCACAGGTCAGTGCCTGTCTTCCGCTCGAGCATCGTCTCGTCGAGATGACGCTCGTCGGTCAGCCGGTTGGCGAAGAGGAGCACCTCTTCGGCCTCGTCATCGCGCCAGCAGAAGGTGACGATCACGTCGTCGTCTGCTGCGCCGGCGCCCGTCTCCTCGACAAGCGGGAGCGAGGTGGCGATCTGGTCCCAGAACATGTCGATGTCCTCAGGACTGAGGCGGTCGATGATCGCGCTTCGCGTCCGTGCTGATGGATTGGGTCGCGCCGCCGTTGGTGGTCGCAACTGCGTACTCATCCGGTTCTTCCTCCCGAGTACGGGGCTCTCTCTGTCCCCGCGGGCTGACCAAGTTACTCACAGTCGGGGCCGACACGCGAGATGCCGAGGTCCCTTTCTCTGTCAACTGATAGGTGATGTCGCATATCCGCTAGTCAAACGCGTGGATAAGCGGCATTCGTTCAGTTTCCTATCAGTTTTCGGTCCGCCTGTCGGCACAGATCGCGACCGCGCCGAGGAATCCGGAGCCCTCCCACTGGGTGAGGCGGACCTCTCCGATCTGGTCCGCCGGAGCGTCGCCGGACGGGCCGCCGGCGAGCACGTCGAGGCGCCGCGCCGCCGCCATGCTGCCGTGGCCCGCCTTGACCAACGCCTCCTTGCGCACCCACAACCGCATGAACGCGTACGCAGCATCCTCCTGCCCCGCCACCCAGGCCATCTCGCGCGGTGAGAGCGCCCGGTCGGGCCCGCGCGAGACCTTCTCCACGTCGATGCCGCAGCGGCGCGTGGCTGCGACCGCGGCGACCTGGCCGCGGGCGTGGCTGAGGCTCACCCGGACCGCTTCGGCACCGGCCACCGACGGAGCTCCGTGCTCGGTGCTGTCGCACCGGGCGCAGCGCTGCTCGATCACGATCTCCTCGCGCGCGGTGCCGAGCA
This sequence comes from Nocardioides sp. NPDC127503, assembly GCF_040302165.1. Taxonomy (NCBI): domain Bacteria; kingdom Bacillati; phylum Actinomycetota; class Actinomycetes; order Propionibacteriales; family Nocardioidaceae; genus Nocardioides; species Nocardioides sp. NPDC127503. Next base: position 107,702 of record NZ_JBEORH010000005.1, read on the forward strand.
GCTTCGCGGCGCACTCGCGGACGAGGACGTGCGCGGCGGCGTACGCCTGCTTGTCGGCATCGGCGACCAGCCGCTCGTGGCGCGCCCGCTCCGCGTTGGTGAGCAGCCCGAGATCGGCGTCGACCTCAGCGACTGCGGCGAAGCGCACGATCTCGGTCATCGCGCGGCTCAGTGACCGCCCCAGGGCACCCCGAGCTTGCCGAGCATCTCCTCGCCACCGTCGAGCGCGGTGAGCACCCAGACGCCGTCGGAGGTGAGCGCGAAGGTGTGTTCGAAATGGGCCGCCCAGGAGCCGTCGTCGGTCACGACGGTCCAGTCGTCCTCGAGGGTGGTGACCTCGGGGCCACCGAGGGTGAGCATCGGCTCGACAGCGAGCGCGATGCCGCGCTGCAGCTTGGCGCCCTTGCCGGGCTTGCCGTAGTTGAACACCGACGGCTCCATGTGCATCTCGGTGCCGATGCCGTGGCCGCTGAAGTCCTCGAGGATGCCGTAGTCGCCCTGGGAGTCGACGTAGGTCTCGATGGCGTGCGAGATGTCGGTGACCCGTCCACCGAGGCGGGCAGCGGCGATGCCGTGCCACATGGACTCCTCGGTGACGCGCATCAGCTCGGAGACCTTCTCGGGCACCGAGCCCATGGCCACCGTGATCGCTGCGTCGCCGTGCCAGCCCTCGACGATGGCGCCGCAGTCGATGGAGATGATGTCGCCCTCGACGAGCACCCGGGAACCCGGGATGCCGTGGACCACGACCTCGTCGACCGAGGCACAGATCGAGCCCGGGAAGCCGTGGTAGCCCTTGAACGACGGAACGCCACCCCGGGACCGGATCGAGTCCTCGGCGATGGCGTCGAGCTCGAGAAGGGTGACTCCGGGCCGCGCGGCGGCCCGGAGCACCTCGAGCGTCTCGCCGACCACGAGGCCGGCCTTACGCATCTTCTCGATCTGCTCAGGGGTCTTGATCTGGACCTTGTTCAAGAAGCCCACTGCTCCCCCGTTGCGTACAAGATATTTGCTTCAGGACTCAGGGACGATGTCGAGCTCGTCGAAGATCCGCTTGGTGACGTCGTCGACATCGCCCATGCCGTCGATCTCGTGGACCAGGCCGCGACCCTTGTAGACCTCGATCAGCGGCGCGGTCTCCTCGAGGTAGACCTCCTGGCGACGACGGATGACGTCCTCGGTGTCGTCGGCGCGACCCTCGAGCTCGGCACGCTGCAGCAGCCGCTGCACGATCTCGTCCTTGTCGACCGTCAGCACGACCACTGCGTCCAGCGCGTGGCCGGTGTACTTGATCATCCCGTCGAGCTCCTCGACCTGCGCGAGCGTGCGCGGGTAGCCGTCGAGCAGGAATCCCTGGGATGCGTCGGGCTCGTCGATGCGGTTGCGGACCATCAGGTTCGTGAGCGAGTCCGGGACGTACTCTCCCTTGTCCATGTAGGACGCGGCCTCGACACCCAGGGGCGTGCCCTGGGAGACGTTGGCGCGGAAGATGTCGCCGGTCGAGATCGCCGGGATCTCGAAGTGCTCGGCAATGAACTTCGCCTGGGTGCCCTTACCGGCGCCCGGCGGGCCCATGATGATCAGTCTCATCGGAGGAACCCTTCATAGTTGCGCTGCTGGAGCTGGCTCTCGATCTGCTTCACCGTGTCGAGGGCGACGCCGACCATGATGAGGATCGAGGTGCCACCGAACGGGAAGTTCTGGTTCGCGTTGATGAGCGCCAGCGCGATCAGCGGGATGAGCGCAACCAGACCGAGGTAGAGCGAGCCCGGCAGTGTGATACGGGACAGAACGTAGGACAGGTAGTCCTCGGTCGGCTTCCCGGCCCGAATTCCTGGGATGAAGCCGCCGTACTTCTTCATGTTGTCGGCGACCTCCGGCGGGTTGAAGGTGATCGACACGTAGAAGTAGGTGAAGAAGATGATCAGCGCGAAGTACGTCGCCATGTAGACCGGGTGGTCGCCCTGGACGAAGTAGTTGTTGATCCAGTCGACCCACACCGGCGGGTTCTGCGCGTTCTGGTTGAACTGCGCCGCCATCGCCGGCAGGTAGAGCAGCGACGAGGCGAAGATGACCGGGATGACGCCGGCCTGGTTCACCTTGAGCGGGATGTAGGTCGAGGAGCCGCCGAACATCTTGCGACCGACCATGCGCCGCGCGTACTGGACGGGGATCCGGCGCTGGGCCTGCTCGATGAAGATGACCGCCGCCATGATCGCCAGACCGATGACGATGACGATCGCGAAGGTCCACCAGCCCTTGTCGTTCTTGACCGCCCACATGGTGGCCGGGAAGGTGGCGACGACCTGGGTGAAGATGAGGATCGACATACCGTTGCCGATGCCGCGCTCGGTGATGAGCTCGCCGAGCCACATGATGACCGCGGTGCCGGCAGTCATGGTGATGACCATGACCAGGAAGGTGGCGGTGCCGTCGTCGTGCAGCAGCGGCTGGGTGCAGCCCTGGAGCAGGTCGCCGGAGCGGGCCAGCGCGACGATGCCGGTGGCCTGCAGGACCGCGAGACCGAGGGTCAGGTAGCGGGTGTACTGCGTGATCTTCGTCTGCCCGGCCTGGCCCTCCTTCTTGAGGCGCTCGAGGCGGGGAATCACCACGACCAGCAGCTGCAGGATGATGCTCGCGGTGATGTACGGCATGATGCCGAGCGCGAAGATCGTCAGCTGCAGCAGCGCGCCACCGGAGAAGAGATTGACCAGGTTGTAGAGGCCGGCGCTGTCACCGGTCTGAGCCGCGTCAAGACACTGCTGGACGTTCGCGACGTGAACACCAGGAGCCGGGATCTGGGACCCAGCCCTGAAGATCACGACGATGAAGAGAACGAAGAGCAGCTTCTTGCGCAGGTCCGGAGTACGGAACGCTGATGCGAACGCGCCAAGCACGAATGGTTCCTCTTTCGACAATCAGGGGTCGCAGGGCCTGCGCCGATGCGAAAACCCGTGGCAGCCTAACAGCCTCCACGGCAGTCCTTACACGTAGGGCTGAAACAGCAGGAGCGCGGGCGGGACCCCGAAGGGGCGACCCGGCCGCGCTCCCACGTGACAGGCTCTACGTTAGTAGAACTGTCAGAGAACCGTGACAGTTCCGCCAGCAGCCTCGATCTTCTCCTTGGCAGTGCCGGAGAAGGCGTTGGCGCTGATCTCGACCTTGACGGTCAGGTCACCCTGGCCCAGGACCTTGACCGGGTGGCCCTTGCGGACGGCACCCTTCTTGATCAGGGTCTCGGGGGTGACGACGCCACCCTCGGGGAAAAGCTCGTTGAGCTTGTCGAGGTTGACGACCTGGAACTCCACCTTGAAGGGGTTCTTGAAACCCTTCAGCTTGGGGAGTCGCATGTGCATCGGGGTCTGGCCACCCTCGAAGTAAGCGGGGACCTGGTAACGGGCCTTCGTGCCCTTGGTACCACGGCCGGCCGTCTTACCCTTGGACGCCTCACCACGACCCACACGGGTCTTGGCCTTCTTGGCACCGGGAGCCGGCGCCAGGTTGTGCACCTTGAGTGCCATATCAGTCGACCTCCTCGACCGTCACCAGGTGACGGACGGTCTGGACCATGCCGCGGATCTCCGGGCGGTCCTCCTTGACGACCACGTCGCCGATCCGCTTGAGACCGAGCGTACGCAGGGTGTCTCGCTGGTTCTGCTTCAGACCAACGAGGCCCTTCTTCTGCTGGACCTTCAACTGCGCCATCAGGCCGACACCTCCACGGCGGGAGCCGCAGCCTCGGCCTGCGCCTTGAGCAGCGCCTCCGGGGCAACGTCCTCAACGGGGAGACCACGGCGGGCGGCGACAGCCTCAGGCGTCTCGAGCATCCTGAGGGCCTCCACCGTCGCGTGGACGATGTTGATCTGGTTGGACGAACCGAGCGACTTGCTCAGCACGTCGTGGATGCCGGCGCACTCCAGGACGGCGCGCACCGGACCACCGGCGATGACACCGGTACCAGGGGCGGCCGGACGGAGAAGGACCACACCAGCGGCCTTCTCACCCTGCACCGGGTGGGGGATCGTGCCCTGGATGCGGGGAACGCGGAAGAAGTGCTTCTTCGCTTCCTCGACACCCTTGGCGATCGCCGCGGGAACTTCCTTTGCCTTACCGTAGCCGACGCCGACCAGACCTTCACCGTCACCGACGATCACAAGGGCGGTGAAGCTGAAGCGACGACCACCCTTCACGACCTTGGCAACTCGGTTGATCGCGACGACCTTCTCGATGTAGGCGGTCTTGTCGGCGCTCTGGTTGCGACGGTCGTCGCGACCTCGGCGCTCGCCACCACGCTGTCCGCGCTGGGCTCCGCTCATCAGACTTTCCTCTTCTCTCGTTCGATCGTTGCGATCAGAAGGTCAGACCGGCCTCGCGCGCGCCATCGGCGAGCGCGGCGACACGGCCGTGGTACTTGTTGCCGGCACGGTCGAAGACGACAGTCTCCACACCAGCGGCCTTGGCACGCGACGCAACCAGCTCGCCGACCTGCTTGGCCTTGGCGGTCTTGTCACCGGAGGCCGACCGCAGGTCGCCCTCGATGGTCGAAGCCGAGGCAAGCGTCTTGCCGGCCAGGTCGTCGACGACCTGGGCGGTGATGTGCTTGGCCGACCGGGTCACGACGAGGCGCGGGCGCTCCGGCGTACCCTCGATCTTCTTGCGACCGCGGGCCTGACGACGCAGGCGCGAGCGGACACGGGAAGCGGTGTGCTTGTTGTTCGACAGCGAGATGGCCATCACTTACCAGCCTTTCCGACCTTGCGGCGGATGTTCTCGCCGGCGTAACGAACGCCCTTGCCCTTGTAGGGCTCCGGCTTGCGCAGCTTGCGAATGTTGGCCGCAACCTCACCGACGAGCTGCTTGTCGATGCCGACGACACCGAGCTTGGTCGGACCGTCGGTGGTGAAGGTGATGCCCTCGGGTGCGTCGAAGACGATCGAGTGGGAGTAACCCAGCTGGAACTCCAGCTTGGTCGGGCCCTTCGACAGCACGCGGTAACCCACGCCGACGATCTCGAGCTTCTTCTCGTAGCCCTCGGTGACACCCAGGACCATGTTGTTGATCAGCGTGCGGGACAGGCCGTGGAGGGCCTTGTTGTCCCGGGTGTCGTCGGGGCGCTTGACGTCGAGGACGCCACGGCCCTCGTCGTCCTGGCCCTTTTCGACGGTGATCGGGTCGACCACGGTGTGCGACAGGGAGCCCTTGGGGCCCTTGACGCTCACGACCTGGCCGTCGATGGTGACGTCCACGCCGGCCGGAACCGGGACGGGGAGCTTGCCAATACGCGACATTTCTTCTCTCTCCCTTCCCTGATTACCAGACGTAGGCGAGGACTTCCCCACCTACGCCCTTCTTGTTCGCCTGGCGGTCGGTCAGCAGACCCTGGCTCGTCGAGATGATCGCGACGCCGAGGCCGCCGAGCACCTTCGGGAGACCGGTGTGCTTCGCGTAGACACGCAGACCGGGCTTGCTGATGCGGCGTACGCCGGCAATCGAGCGCTCACGGTTGCGGCCGTACTTGAGGGTGATGGTCAGGGTCTTGCCGACCTGGCCCTCGGTGGGCTCCAGCACCTCGTACTTGGTGATGTAACCCTCCTGCTGGAGGATCTCAGCGACGCCCTGCTTCAGCTTGCTGTACGGCATCGAAACCGTATCGTGGAACGCCTGGTTGGCGTTGCGCAGACGAGTGAGCATGTCTGCGATCGGGTCAGTCATCGTCATTGGCCGAACGGCCCTTTCTCGTAGTGGTTTCCTCACGACACAAAGTCATGAGGACCTTCAACGTCAGTGGTTGGAACGGTGATCGCTCACCAGGAGGACTTGGTGACGCCGGGCAGCTCACCGCGGTGGGCCATCTCACGCAGGCAGATACGGCACAGGCCGAACTTGCGGTAGACAGCCTTCGGGCGGCCGCAGCGCTGGCAGCGGGTGTAACCGCGAACCGCAAACTTCGGCTTGCGGGCGGCCTTCACCTTGAGAGCGGTCTTCGCCATCTCAGTTCTCCTTGAACGGGAAGCCGAGCGCCTTGAGCAGCGCGCGACCCTGGTCGTCGTTGGTGGCAGTCGTCACGAGGGTGATGTCCATGCCCCGCGAGCGGTCGATCTTGTCCTGGTTGATCTCGTGGAACATGACCTGCTCGGTGAGACCGAAGGTGTAGTTGCCGTTGCCGTCGAACTGCTTGCCGTTGAGGCCGCGGAAGTCCCTGATGCGGGGCAGCGCGAGCGAGAGCAGGCGGTCGAGGAACTCCCACATGCGGTCGCCGCGCAGCGTGACGTGCGCACCGATCGGCATGCCCTCACGCAGCTTGAACTGCGCGATGGACTTCTTCGCCTTGTTGATCAGCGGCTTCTGGCCGGTGATCGCGGTCAGGTCGTTGACAGCGCCCTCGATCAGCTTGGAGTCGCGAGCAGCCTCGCCCACACCCATGTTGACGACGATCTTGGTCAGACCGGGGATCTGCATGACATTCGGGATCTCGAACTCGGCCTGCAGGGCCGGGGCGATCTCCTCGCGGTACTTCGTCTTGAGGCGCGGGGCCACAGCGGTGTCGGTCATGATCAGATGTCCTTACCGGTCTTGCGCGAGATGCGAACGCTGCGCTCGGCGGCGTACGTCGACCCGTCGGGGCGACGCTTCTGGACCGTCTCACGGCGGTAGCCGACGCGAACCGGCTCGCCACCCTCGAGCAGCTGGACGTTGGAAACGTGGATCGGGGCCTCGGTGTTGACGATGCCGCCGGTGGTGCCGGCGCGGCCGCCCTGGTCCTGGACCTTGGTGTGCTTCTTGACGAGGTTGATGCCCTCGACGATGACACGGTCCTCCTGGGTGAGGACAGCGATCACCTTGCCGGAGCCGCCCTTGTCCTTACCAGCGATCACCTTGACGGTGTCGCCCTTCTTGATGTGCGAGCGACCCATCACAGCACCTCCGGCGCGAGCGAGATGATCTTCATGAACTTCTTGTCGCGCAGCTCACGGCCGACAGGGCCGAAGATGCGGGTGCCTCGCGGCTCGCCGTCGTTCTTGAGAATGACGGCGGCGTTCTCGTCGAAGCGGATGTACGAGCCGTCAGCGCGGCGGCGCTCCTTGACGGTGCGCACGATGACGGCCTTGACGACGTCACCCTTCTTCACGTTGCCACCGGGGATAGCGTCCTTGACGGTGGCGACGATGGTGTCGCCGATGCCGGCGTAGCGACGACCGGAACCACCGAGCACACGAATGCAAAGGATCTCCTTTGCACCAGTGTTGTCGGCGACCTTGAGTCGCGACTCCTGCTGGATCATTACTTCTCCTTGTCGAGCTGGTTCTCAACCGCATCCAGGGCGGTCGAGCCTTGCCGAACGTAATGGGATTTGATGGGCACAGGCCCAGCGAACAATGGTCGCTGGACCTGCGCCCTTTGGTCAATTTGGCGACGTTTGTCGCCAGCCGGATCCGTCTCTTACGAGACGAGGATCACTTGGCGCGCTCGACGACCTCGACGAGGCGCCACCGCTTGGTCGCGGACAGCGGCCGGGTCTCCATGACCAGGACGCGGTCGCCGATGCCGGCGGTGTTCTGCTCGTCGTGAGCCTTGAGCTTGCTGCTACGGCGCATGACCTTGCCGTAGAGCGGGTGCTTCACGCGGTCCTCGACCTCGACGACGATGGTCTTGTCCATCTTGTCGCTGACGACGAGGCCCTCGCGCACCTTGCGCGTGTTGCGCTCGGTGGTGTCCGTGGTGGACTCAGCCATGATCAGGCCTCCTCGGTGGTCTCGGTGCCCGGGGCCACGCGGATGCCGAGCTCGCGCTCACGCACCACGGTGTAGATCCGGGCGATGTCCTTCTTGACGGTGCGGAGCCGACCGTGGCTCTCCAGCTGGCCGGTGGCCGCCTGGAACCGGAGGTTGAACAGCTCCTCCTTGGCCTCGCGCAGCTTCGCCTCGAGGTCGACGTCGGTGAGCTCGTCCAGCTCGAACGCCTGCAGGGAGTTAGCCATCAGAACTCACCAGCCTCTCGCGTGATGAAACGGCACTTCATGGGCAGCTTGTGGATCGCGCGGCGCATCGCCTCGCGGGCCGTGTTCTCGTCGACACCGGAGAGCTCGAACATGACGCGGCCCGGCTTGACGTTGGCAACCCACCACTCGGGCGAACCCTTACCGGAACCCATGCGGGTCTCGGCGGGCTTCTTGGTCAGCGGGACGTCGGGGTAGATGTTGATCCACACCTTGCCGCCTCGCTTGATGTGACGAGTCATCGCGATACGCGCTGCCTCGATCTGGCGGTTGGTCACGTAGTGACCCTCGATCGCCTGGATGCCGTACTCACCAAACGCGAGCTTCGTGCCACCCTTGGCCACGCCAGTGCGCTTCGGGTGGTGCTGCTTGCGGTGCTTGACTCGACGGGGCATCAGCATGGGTCAGCCCTCCTGGGTCGTGGTCTCGGCGGCGGGAGCCTCAGCGGCAGCCGGCGCCTCAGTCTTCGCCGCGCGGTCAGCGCGGTTCGGGCGGTCACCACGGGAGCCACGCGACGGACGATCGCCGCCACGGCCACCACGGCCGCCGCGCTCGCCACCGCGACCCGGGACGCCCGCACGGGCGGCCTGGGCGGCCTGACGCTCGGCACGCGAGCCGGAGACCTCACCCTTGTAGATCCAGACCTTCACGCCGATACGGCCGAAGGTCGTGCGGGCCTCGTAGAAGCCGTAGTCGATGTCAGCACGGAGCGTGTGCAGCGGGACGCGGCCCTCGCGGTAGAACTCCGTACGCGACATCTCGGCGCCGTTCAGACGACCCGAGCACTGGATCCGGATGCCCTTGGCACCGGAGCGCATGGTGGTCTGCATGGCCTTACGCATCGCGCGACGGAACTGCACGCGACCGCTGAGCTGCTCGGCAACACCCTGGGCAACCAGCTGAGCGTCGACCTCGGGGTTCTTGACCTCGAGGATGTTCAGCTGAACCTGCTTGCCGGTGAGCTTCTCCAGCTCGGTGCGGAGGCGGTCGGCCTCGGCGCCGCGGCGACCGATGACGATGCCGGGACGCGCGGTGTGGATGTCCACACGGACGCGGTCACGGGTGCGCTCGATCTCGACCTTGGCGATGCCAGCCCGCTCCATGCCCTTGCTGAGCAGCTTGCGGATCTTGACGTCCTCGCCGACGTACTCCTTGTACTGCTTGTCGGCGTACCAACGCGACTTGTGGTCGGTCGAGATGCCCAGGCGGAAGCCGTTCGGGTTGATCTTCTGACCCATTACTTCTTACCGCCCTTCTCGACGACGTCGGCCGGCTGCACGACCAGGGTGATGTGCGAGGTCCGCTTGTTGATGCGGGTCGCACGACCCTGGGCGCGGGGACGCCAGCGCTTCATGGTCGGACCTTCGTCGACCATGGCAACCGAGACGACGAGGTCGTCACGGTCCAGACCCTCGGTCGTCACCGCGTTGGCGATGGCGCTCTCGAGAACCTTGTAAACAGTCTCGGAGGCTGCCTGCGGCGCGAACTGCAGCAGGGACAGAGCCTCGTCAACGGGCAGACCGCGGACCAGGTCGACGACGCGGCGTGCCTTCAGCGGGGTGATCCGCACGAAGCGGGCACTCGCGAAGGCACCCGGCTGGTCGCCGAGCAGGGAGTCGCGGCGGGCGCTGATGCGCTGCCGTTCGGTGGTGGTCATCGACGGCGTCCCTTCCGGTCGTCCTTGATGTGACCCTTGAACGTGCGGGTCGGGGCGAACTCGCCCAGCTTGTGACCGACCATCGAGTCGGACACGAAGACCGGGACGTGCTTGCGACCGTCGTGCACCGCGATGGTGTGACCGATCATCTCGGGCACGATCATCGAGCGGCGCGACCAGGTCTTGATCACGTTGTGAGTCCCCTTCTCGTTCTCGGCGTCGACCTTCTTCTGAAGGTGATCGTCGATGAAGGGGCCCTTCTTCAGGCTGCGAGGCATTGCTTACTTCCTACCCTTCCCGCTCTTACGGCGGCGGATGATCTGCGAGTCAGAGGCCTTGCGCTTACGCGTACGGCCCTCGGGCTTACCCCAGGGGCTGACCGGGTGACGGCCACCGGAGGTCTTACCCTCACCACCACCGTGCGGGTGGTCGACCGGGTTCATGACGACACCGCGGACGGTCGGGCGAACGCCCTTCCACCGCATACGGCCGGCCTTACCCCAGTTGATGTTGGACTGCTCGGCGTTGCCGACCTGGCCGACGGTGGCGCGGCAGCGCACGTCGACGAAGCGCATCTCACCCGAAGGCATGCGGAGCGTGGCCTTGGAGCCCTCACGAGCGACCAGCTGGGCGCTCATGCCGGCGGAGCGGGCGATCTTCGCGCCGCCACCGGGACGCAGCTCAACATTGTGGATGGTGGTACCAACCGGGATGTTGCGCAGCGGGAGGTTGTTGCCGGGCTTGATGTCGGCGGTCGGACCGGACTCCACGACGGTGCCCTGGCTGACGCCGACGGGCGCGAGGATGTAGCGCTTCTCGCCGTCGAAGTAGTGCAGCAGGGCGATGCGGGCGGTGCGGTTCGGGTCGTACTCGATGTGAGCGACCTTGGCCGGCACGCCGTCCTTGTCGTAGCGACGGAAGTCGATGATCCGGTACGCACGCTTGTGACCGCCACCGATGTGGCGGGTCGTGATGCGACCCTGGTTGTTGCGGCCGCCCTTCTTGGGAAGGGGCTTGGTCAGCGACTTCTCCGGCGTGGTCCGAGTGATCTCGGCGAAGTCGGCCACCGACGAGCCACGACGGCCCGGGGTGGTCGGCTTGTACTTACGAATAGCCATTTTCAGTCAGTCCTTCTCACGCGCCGAAGATGTCGATGCGGTCGCCCTCAGCCAGGGAGACGATCGCGCGCTTGGTGTCGGGGCGCTTGCCCAGGCCGTAACGAGTACGACGGGCCTTGCCCTTGCGGTTGATCGTGTTGACCGAGGTCACCTTGACGTCGAACACCTTCTCGACCGCGATCTTGATCTCGGTCTTGTTCGCGTCGGGGCGAACGATGAAGGTGTACTTGTTCTGGTCGAGGAGGCCGTAGCTCTTCTCGGAGACCACCGGCGCGATCAGGATGTCGCGGGGGTCGTAGTGCAGCGTGCTCACTTGTCGGCCTCCTTCTTCTTGCCGGCCTCAACGAAACCAGCCGCGATAGCGTCCTCGGCGGACTTGAAGTAGAACTCCGCCTTGGTGGACTCGTACCAACGGCCGCCCGGGGCGTGGAACTTCTTGTCCTTGCCCTTGACGTTGCCCTTGATGTCGAAGCCCTCGGGGGCCGAGCCGTCCTCGAGCGGCGCGACAGCGCCCTCGGGGAGGTCGATCTCCTTGGCGGGCTCGACAGCAGCCTCCTTGATCGCGTCCTTCTCGACCTCACCGATGGTGACGGTCTCCTTGGCGGCGACGACCGGCTTGCCCGAGATGAAGACCTCGAAGGCCGGCTTGGAGAAGACAACGTCGTCGGAGACGAGGACGTCGTAGGTGTTGAGCTGGTCGGCCCAGAGCAGGTGCACCTCAGGGGCGTTGCGCAGGCTCAGCGCGGCGACGGCCTCGGAGCGGTCCAGGACGACGAGGTAACGCTTGACGTCCGAGATCGCCTTGAGGGCGGTCAGCGCGGTCTTGGTCGAGGGCGCCTCGAAGGTGAACTCGGCCACGTGGATCTGGCCGGCACGAGCCCGGTCGGAGAGGGCACCGCGGAGAGCGGCAGCCTTCATCTTCTTGGGGGTGCGCTGGCTGTAGTCACGCGGCTGCGGGCCGTGGACGGTGCCACCACCGGCGAACTGCGGCGCGCGGGTCGAACCCTGACGGGCGCGACCGGTGCCCTTCTGCTTGTAGGGCTTGCGTCCACCGCCGCGGACCTCGCCGCGGGTCTTGGTGGAGTGCGTGCCCTGGCGCGCAGCGGCCTGCTGCGCGACGACGACCTGGTGGATCAGCGGGATGTTGACCTCAACATCGAAGATCTCAGCCGGGAAGTCGACCTTGACAGTCTTGATAGCCATGATCAGGCCTCCAGCTTCTTAGCAGCCGAGCGGAGGACCACGAGGCCACCCTTGGGGCCAGGGATGGCACCCTTGACCAGGATGAGGCCCTTCTCGGTGTCGACGGCGTGCACGGTCAGGTTCTGGGTGGTGACGGTGTCAGTACCCATGTGACCGGCCATGCGGACGCCCTTGAACACGCGACCCGGGGTGGCGCAAGCGCCGATCGACCCCGGCTTGCGGTGGTTACGGTGGGCACCGTGGGAAGCGCTGACACCGGCAAAGCCGTGGCGCTTCATGACACCCGCGAAACCCTTACCCTTCGAGGTGCCCGTCACGTCGATCTCCTCGCCGATGGCGAAGGTGTCGACGGGGAGCTCCTGGCCGGCGGAGTACGTCGCGGCGTCGGCGGTGCGGATCTCAGCCAGGTGGCGGCGCGGCGTGGTGCCGGCCTTCTCGAACTGGCCGGCGCCCGGCTTGTTCACCTTGCGGCCGTCGATCTCGCCGTAGCCGATCTGCACGGCGTTGTAGCCGTCGGCCTCGGGGGTGCGGACCTGGGTCACGACGTTGGTGTTCGCCGCGATGACGGTCACGGGGACGACGACGTTGTTCTCGTCCCACAGCTGGGTCATGCCGAGCTTGGTGCCCAGGAGACCCTTCACGTTGCGTTCGATCGTCATGTCGTCAACCTCAGAGCTTGATCTCGATGTCGACACCAGCAGGCAGGTCGAGCCGCATGAGGGAGTCAACAGTCTTCGGGGTCGGGTCGATGATGTCGATGAGGCGCTTGTGGGTGCGCATCTCGAAGTGCTCGCGCGAGTCCTTGTACTTGTGGGGCGAGCGGATGACGCAGTACACGTTCTTCTCGGTCGGCAGCGGCACCGGGCCGGCGACCTTGGCACCCGTACGGGTGACCGTGTCCACGATCTTTCGCGCCGAGGTGTCGATCACCTCGTGGTCATAGGCCTTGAGCCTGATGCGGATCTTCTGTCCCGCCATCTGTCTCTCTCGTCCTTCTTGGTCAGCGTGCCGCGTGCTACAGGCTTCCTCCGGCTGAGTCGGCCCGGTTGCTCACCTCTGGCTCCGACCCCCGAGGTCGGGCGTGTCGCATATTTTCTGCGCGCTACGCCGGCCTTCTCGAGGGGACCTTCACCATCAGCTTCACTGGAACCACGCCTTCGGGATGGGCACACGGCGACCACAGACCACATCCGGACAGGCTGATCAGCCTGCTCAGGTGACGCGATTCAGTAGTCAAGGTGTGCACACCCCAGCGAACAGTTCACTGGAGCAACCAGAGAATCTTGTCACGCGTACGCAGGTGGCTCCAAATCAACGATGTCGTCTGGGTCGCTCTGAGAGGATGCCCCCAACCGAGCGAGTTCGCCGGTCGTCGCGACGAGGAGCATCAGGATGTCAGGAGCGTGGCCACCCCCACCGGGTGAGCAACCTCAGCAGGGCGCGGCGAACCCGTCGACCCCGCCCCCACCGGGCCAGCCGGTGCAGTCCCAACCTGTGCAGTCTGTGCAACCAGGGTGGACCCAGCCGTTGCCGCCTACCCACAAGCCGGGAGCGATCCCGCTGCGTCCGTTGGGTCTCGGCGACATGCTCGACGGCGCCTTCCGGCTCGTACGCTTCAACCCCGGTGCCACAGTCGGCGCCTCGGTCCTCGTCGCAGCAATTGCGATGGCCATCCCGTTGGGCGTGACTGCGGCGATGACCTTCACCGGCGACAGCCTGGACTTCCTCGGCACCTCGCTCGAGGATCCGGCCTACACGCCGGGAACCTCCGAACTCATAGGTATGGTCACGGCGTTCGGGTCGTACGTCGTCGGTGCGGTCCTGCAGGGGTTCGGCATGATCCTGGTGTCGGGGATGATCTCGCACGTCGCTCACGCGGCGGCACTCGGCCGCAAGCTCACGCTTGGCCAGGCATGGTCGGCAACGCACGGCAAGCGCTGGCGACTGGTCGGGCTGGCGACACTGTTCGCCGTCTTCGGCGTGCTCTCCTGGATCGTCGCCGCGGTTCCTGTGGTCGTGCTCGCGGTCGTGGTGGACAGCCCCATTCCTGCGATCGTGGTCGGTCTCTTCATGATCCCGGTGCTGGTGGCCGGGTGGATCTTCGCCTCCACACGGCTCTACCTACTCTCCGTACCGTCGCTGATGCTGGAGCAGAACGGTGTCTTCGGCGCGATCCGCCGGGCATGGAACCTGTCGAGGGGCCAGTTCTGGCGGCTCCTGGGAATCGCGCTGCTGACCGCGATCATCGTCGGGTTCGCCTCGCAGATCGTCGCGTTCCCGATCAGCCTGGTCGGCAGCGTGGTCGCCGTGGTCGCGCCGGAGTACTACGTTCTGGCGACTCTCGGCAGCAGCGCCATCGCTCAGGTGATCGCGGCGGCCATCACGACCCCGTTCACGGGCGCGGTGACCAACCTGCAGTATCTCGACCAGCGCATCCGCAAGGAGTCCTACGAGGTCGAGCTGATGGAGCAGGCCGGGCTGCTGAGCAGATGATCCTCCTTCAACAGACTCCTCCTCTGACGCCGACGCCCGAGGAGGGTCGCTCCTGGCTTCGGCGCGAGCTGGCCGGGCCGGAGTACCACGACCTCGACCTCATCGAACGGATCCTGCGCTGGATCGAGCGCACCCTCTCCGATGGCCTCCCGTCGGCCGGCGAGGTGCCCTGGGCTCAGACCGTCGCCGCGATGGTCGTCTTCGCAGCGCTCCTGGTCGGGCTCGGTCTGCTGGTCTCGCGGGCCCGGCGCAGTCCCCGGGTCGCCCGCGACCGCAACGGCGACGTCCTCACCGACGAGTCGCTCTCCGCGGCCGCGCTCCGGGCGCGGGCCGAGGCTGCGTACGCCTCGGGGGATCACGGCGCCGCGGTGATCGACGGGTTCCGGGCCCTGGCCAGACGACAGGTCGAGCGCGGCCGGCTCGCGGACGACCCCGGGCTGACCGCAGCCGAGGTCGCGGCGAGCCTGGAGCGGGAGATGTCGCTCGAGGGCCGGGCCGGGCAGGCCGCGGAGCTGTTCAACGAGGTGCTCTACGGCGACCATCCAGCCACGCGCGAGCAGGCCGAGGGCGTACTCGCTCTCGAGCAGGAGCTGGCGGTGGCGCGATGAGTACGCAGGTCCCGACAAGCCCGGCAGACTCGACCGGACGACTGAGCTGGTTCCGACGGAACCGGCCGATTCTGTACGTCGCGCTGGCCTTCGTGATCGCGGTCGTCCTGGCGTACATCGCGACACCGAAGGGCGGAGAGTCCTATGCCCCCTACGACCCCGAGAGCCCCGATCCCGAAGGCACCCGGGCGCTGGTCCAGGTGCTCGAGGAGCACGGGGTCGACGTCGAGATCGTCCGCTCGTCGAAGCGCCTGGAGAGCACCGAG
The DNA here is from genome assembly GCF_040302165.1 of Nocardioides sp. NPDC127503. Lineage (NCBI taxonomy): Bacteria > Bacillati > Actinomycetota > Actinomycetes > Propionibacteriales > Nocardioidaceae > Nocardioides > Nocardioides sp. NPDC127503. The sequence goes on from NZ_JBEORH010000005.1 coordinate 123,043, forward strand.
ATCGGGCAGGACACGACGGTCTTCGTGACCGGCACCGACGCGCTCGGCGAGGACACCGCCTCCCGGCTGCGCGACCGCACCGACGACGCCGCCGACCTGATCCTGGCCGAGCCCGCGCCCTACGTGTCGGCGATGCTCGGCATCCCCTACGCCGTCGCCCAGACGCCCGAGAAGGTCGAGGCAGGCTGCGCCGACCAGCGCTGGGAAGGGCTCAGCATCCAGGCCGATGCGGTCACTGCGTACGACGCCGGCTCCTGCTTCCCGCACGAAGGCGGCGCGGTGCTGGCGCCTGCGGAGGGCCTCACCGTCTGGGGTGCGCCGCAGGTGCTGACCAACGACCAGATCCTGCGGGCGGACAACGCGGCGGTGGCGCTGCGGCTGCTGGGCGAGAACGACCGCCTGGTCTGGTACGTCCCCTCCCTCGACGACCTCGCCCCCGACGAGGCCCACTCCCCCAGCTCGTTGCTGCCGCGCTGGATCAACCCGGCCCTGTGGCTCCTGCTGCTCGCGGTCGTCGCCTTCGCCATCGCCCGCGGACGGCGGCTGGGTCCGCTGGCGGTCGAGCCGCTGCCGGTCCATGTCCGCGCCGGCGAGACGACGCGCAGCCTGGGCCGGCTCTATCGCCGATCCGGTGACCGCACCCATGCCGCGACGACGCTGCGGCAGGCCGCCCGCACCCGCCTCGCCCAGCGATTGCGGCTCGGGCGCGAGGCCGCCCCGGAGGCCGTCGTACGCGCCGTCGTCCAGCGCACCGGACGACCCGATCTCGAGGTCTCCGCGCTGCTCAACGATGCCCCGATCCAGAACGACCAAGACCTGATCACGCTGGCCAACGCGCTGGCGGCCCTTGAGGAAGAGGTACGACACCCATGACCCAATCCGAGACCATCGCCAACGTGTCGCCCGACGGCGCGCGGGAGCGACTCACCGCGGTCCGGGCCGAGGTCGCCAAGGCGGTCGTCGGGCAGGACGCCGCGGTCTCCGGGCTGCTGGTCGCGCTGGTGTGCGGCGGCCACGTGCTCATGGAGGGCGTACCCGGCACCGCCAAGACCCTGCTGGTCCGGTCGCTGTCGGCGGCGCTCTCGGTGGAGACCCGCCGAGTGCAGTTCACCCCCGACCTGATGCCCGGTGACATCACCGGGTCGATGGTGGTCGAGTCGTCCCACGGCGAGCTCACCTTCCGGGAGGGGCCGGTCTTCACCAACCTGCTCCTCGCCGACGAGATCAACCGCACCCCGCCGAAGACCCAGTCGGCGCTGCTCGAGGCGATGGAGGAGGGCCAGGTCTCGGTCGACGGCGTCACCCGCCCACTGCCGCGCCCGTTCCTGGTGGCCGCGACCCAGAACCCGATCGAGTACGAGGGCGTCTACCCGCTCCCCGAGGCCCAGCTGGACCGGTTCCTGCTGAAGGTCGTCCTGCCGGTGCCCTCGCGCTCCGACGAGGTGCAGATCCTCAACCGGCACGCCTCCGGCTTCGACCCGCGCGACGTCGCCGGCGCCGGGGTCACCGCGGTCGCCTCGGGCGCCGACATCGAGGCCGCCCGGCAGCACGTCTCGACGGTCCAGGTCTCCCCCGAGGTCACCGGCTACATCGTCGACATCGCCCGGGCGACGCGCGAGTCCCCGTCGCTGTCGGCCGGGGTGTCCCCGCGAGGCGCCACCGCGCTGCTCCGCTCCGCGCGCGCCTGGGCCTGGCTCGCGGGCCGCGACTTCGTGACCCCCGACGACGTGAAGTCGCTCGCCCACGCCACCCTCGCCCACCGCCTGGCCCTTCGCCCCGAGGCCGAGCTCGAGGGTGTCCAGGTCTCCCAGGTCCTCTCCTCCGCCATCGGCGCCGTCCCCGTCCCCCGATGACCACCCCCAGCCGAGACGTCAGTTCTGCAGGCCGAGACGTCAGTTCTGCAGATCGAGTCGTCAGCGATCACGTCGGCTCGAGGTCGAGCTGATGGCAATCACCTGGCGCGTCACACTTTTGATGCTGGCCGGCATCGTCCCGGTGGTGCTACGCCCGGCCGCGAGCACTGCTGCGGTCTGGATTTTGCTCGTCGTGGCGCTGGCGCTCCTCGACGTACTCCTGGCACCGAAGCCGGCGACCCTGGAGATCAGCAGGGTCCCGCTCGGCGGGATCAGGCTGGGCGAGTCGACGACGTCGGAGCTGATGGTCCACTCCCCCGCCCGCAGCTTCCGGGCCTTGGTGCGTGATGCCTGGCAGCCGACCGCCGGCGCTGGCCACAACCGCCATCGGATCCGGCTCGGTCGCGGCGACAGCACCAGGCTTCGTACGCCGCTGCAGCCGCGCCGCCGCGGAGATCTGCGAGCGTTGGGCGTGACGGTGAGGGCGTACGGGCCCCTGGGTCTGGGCGCCCGGCAGCGCACGATCCCGGTGGAGGGCTCGGTGCGGGTGCTGCCCGCCTTCGAGTCGCGCAAGCACCTGCCCTCGCGGCTTCAGCGTCTGCGCGAGCTCGACGGCCGGGCCGCCGTGCGGGTGCGTGGGCAGGGCACGGAGTTCGACTCGCTGCGGGAGTACGTCCGCGGTGACGACGTACGCTCCATCGACTGGCGCACCACTGCCCGCTCCCGCACCGTCGTGGTCCGCACCTGGCAGCCGGAGCGGGACCGTCGTGTGGTGCTGGTGCTCGACACCTCCCGCACCTCGGCCGGCCGGATCGAGGGCGCCGGCGGCGGCGTACCGCGGCTCGACTCGGCGATGGACGCCGGGCTCCTGCTCGCCGCCATCGCCTCCCGGGCCGGTGACCGGATCGACTTCATCGCCGGCGACCTGCGCGTACGCTCCCGGGTCCGGCTCGCCGGCCATCGCGACGTCACCCAACGGCTGCAGGAGGCGATGGCCGACCTCGAACCGGTCATCGCCGAAGCCGACTGGTCCAACCTCGCCGGCGCGGTCGCGGGCCTCGGGCGCCACCGCGCGCTCGTCGTCCTACTGACTCCCCTCGACCCGCACGCGATCGAGGAGTCGCTCCTCCCCGTCCTCCCGGTACTGACCCAGCACCACCGCGTCGTCATCGCCTCCGTCCGCGACCCCGAGCTCGAGGCCACCGCCGCCTCCCGCGACACCCTCGAGGACGTCTATGCCGCGGCCGCCGCCGAGCAGACCCTCCGCCGCCGCGACCACACCGCCGCCATGCTCCGCACCCTCGGCGTCGACATCGTCGACGCCGACGCCGAGTCCCTCCCGCCCGCTCTCGCCGACCACTACCTGCAGCTCAAGGCCACCGGTCAGCTTTGAGGTCGATCAAGCTTCAGACGCGTCGGGCTTCGACATCACCAACATCGTGATCGACTCTTGCGGCACCAGCGCACCGGGATCCTGACCCACCTCGGCCTCGAGCGCCGCGATGCCGGTGCGAAAGTCCTCATCGGGCATCCGCACGAGAGTCGAGAGCGTACGCAGCCGGAGCCGTTCGAACACCTCACCCTTGGTTTCCGCGGACGGCATCTCGACCCGTACGAGCCCGGGCGACCGCATCAGCCCAGCGGCCGAGAAGATCTCGATCTCCTCGGCGAGCGGGCGATACATCGCCGCATCCACCTCAGCACCGTGAGGGAAGTGCCGCAGCCACCAGAGGTCGGGCATCAGGTCACTGAACTGCGCACGGCACAGGAGTACGCCGCCAGGACGAAGCACGCGCGCGATCTCCTCGGCACCGCGAGAACGGTCCGTGACGTGATGCCAGGCAAGAAACATCAGGCAGTAGTCGACCGACTCGTCCTCGAGCGGGATCTCCTCAGCGCTGCCTGGCAGATAGCGGACATCCTCGTGCGCCGATGACCGCTTGGCCGTCTCGCGCATCCCTGTTGACGGTTCGACCCCGGCAACGGGCCCGAACGTATCGGCGAGCATCGGCGAGAAGCGGCCGGTGCCCGATCCAAGATCGAGACCGACGAGCGGTCTGCGCCGCGGCAATCGCTGGTCGAAGGCATCTGCCCAGGCGGCGTACTGCTCCGCCTTCAGTGCTCGACCACGGGCATAGTCGCGGTGGATGGGACCGTCATAGTTGGTCTTGGACATGAGCGCTCCTGGACGTGATCAGGTAGCGACTTCACTCAACCAGGCTTTTGTCCCGTCAGATGCCCTTCACCGATGGCGGTGAAGGGTCGCAGCGCTCGGACCAGGCGTGCCATGGCACCGGAACCCTAGCTGCGTCCCGTCGTGGCCCCAACGCTAATGCGTACCGGCATGTCAGTCGAGCAGGCGAAGATCGAACTGGTCAGCAACCGCAGAGTGAATGTCGGAGTCGGGCACAAGGTAGACAACGACACTCTGACTTTCGTCCGCGACGGAGACGAGATATCGACCCGCCTGCCAGAACTCAGCCGAAAAGGCATACGGCGCGACCTGGACGAAGCTTTCCCAGAGTCGGTCATCGGCCGAGTCCACAAGGCTCGTCATCGCATAGTTCTCGGACTCCGCTTTCGTTCCCTTGAGCGATCGCAGGAAGGCTCGGGCATCAACGACCGCAGGCGGCGCCTCCGCGAAGGCCGGCATGTCGGTCTGGAACTCAGATCCATGGGGCCGAAGCAGCCTCAACAGCGCTCGAACCTGATTCCGCTGCTCGTCCTCGGTCGCAACGTGCGGAAACTCCAGCGCGTACGCCTTGGGTCTGGCCGCTCTGGATCTCCGCCACCATGCCACTGGATCCCTCATTCAACTCGAAGCTCTTCAGACCAACCGTTGAAGAACGCCACCAGGTCGGGCACGGAATCTTCATCGAGCGGGAACTGTCGAGCGTTGATCTGATTCACTATGCGCGCCATCTGACCGAACACTCTCCGGTCGAACCCTAGGTCCCGCTCAGCCGCCAGCTCAAGCAGTTTCGGTTTGCCGAACCGTTGGGCGAGGTTGAACACATCGACGAAGTCCCGTGGGGCTGCACGGCCGAAGAGAGCCAGTGTCTTGCGCCCGGCATTCTCCTCCAAACCGATCGTTGGTCCGAGGAACGTGACCGTCGGCGGCAGGATGAGGCTGGCATCGATGCCGAGGTCGACCTCGATCTTGTCGTCGGCGCCGATGACAGAGAGGCGTACGAACTCGTCGGCCTCCCAGACGATCGCCGTCTGCCAACCACGATCGCGACATCTCGCGACGAATGCGGCTTTCGCGGCAGGCACGTCTCCTTCTCCACGTGCAGCGAAGAAGTCGAGGTCGTCAGTGACCCGCTCGACCGCACCTAACGCGATCAGCGCAGCACCACCTGCGAGGAGAAACCCTTCAGACTCCGGGAGATCGAAGAATGTGCGGGCAACTTCTTCCTGGAAGGCCGTGATGAGATCCGTCTGGCTCATCGCTAGGCGGCCTCTCGGAAGTCCGACACCGCGCTCTGCCACGCCTGACGGATCTCGGGCGGCACGAACATGTCGTCCCACATGTCGACGAGCTGCCGGCCGTCGACATAGTCGACCAGGACCGATGGGGTCGCCTCCAGCATCAGCGTGCGGTACGCGAGTGCTCGGTCGTTCCAATCAGCAAGGTCGAAGGTGTTACCGCCGCCCGACCAATGAACGCTGTGCGGCAGGGTCACGGTCGCGGTGGCCCGTTCGGGGTCGAGCCGCCACAGGCGGTTTGGCACTGACAGCGGTCGGCCGATCCGGCTCATCACGGTCCGGAACGAGACGAGCCCGCTCGGCGTACGTACCATCTCGATCGGATCGGGCTCGTCGGAGACCTCGAGCCCGACGGCCCGCATCACGTCGGCAACCTTGCGGAGCTCGGCGCGGCCGTGGCCGGCCTCGAGCTCGATGACGAATCGGCGGCCGACGCCTGCGAGCTCGGCGAGCTCAGCCTGGGTCAGGCCAAGCGTCTTGCGCACGCTGCGCACGAGCTCGCCGATCTCGCCTGGAGACATCGTTGCCATGTCTCCAGCGTACGCTCAAATGTTCCCGACTGGGAACATTCAGGACTGGGTGGCGACCCTGTCTTCGAGCAGGCGCTCGTCGATGTCGCCGGTCTCGCCGCGGGAGGCGGCGGCGCGGCCGACGATGAAGACGTACGCGAAGAAGGCGAGCTCGGCGAGGATGCCGATGCCGACGCGGGCCCAGGTGGGTAGGGGCGAGGGGGTGACGAAGGCTTCGATGATGCCTGAGATCAGGAGTACGACGATGAGGCCGAGGGCGATGCCGGCGGCGGTTCGGCCCTCCCGGGCCATCGACTGCCCTCGGGTCAGCGAGCCGGGGTCGATCCACGACCAGAAGATCCGCAGCCCGACGGCGCCGGCGACGAAGACGGCGGTCAGCTCCAGCAGCCCGTGGGGAAGGATCAGGCCCCAGAAGAGGCCGCCGCGGTCGTTGCGATGCATCAGGGTGCCGAGGATCGCCAGGTTGGAGATGTTCTGGAACATCGAGTAGATCACCGGCAGCCCGAGCACACCAAGGGCGATGCAGATGAACGAGACCCAGACGTTGTTGACCCAGACCTGGGTGGCGAACGACGAGGCGGCGTGCTCGCTGTAGTAGCCCTCGATGTCGTGCTCGACCAGCTGCTTGACCTGCTCCGGTCCGAGCAACGACTGCTCGACCTCCGGGTGCCGCAGCAGCCACCAGATCATCACCGCGGTGACCACGACGTTGGCCATCATCATCCCCAGCCACCACCAGCGCAGCCGGTAGAGCGCGGCCGGGAACCGATGCGTGAAGAACCGCAGGAAACCGGACCAGGTGCTCGTCCGGGTGCCGGTGGTGCGGTTGCGGGCAGCGGCCAGCAGCACCGAAAGATGCTGGACGACCGTCGGGTCGGGGGCGTTGCTGCGTACGACCGAGAGCTGGGTGCTCACCCGCTGGTAGAGCTCGACCAGCTCGTCGGCCTGGGCACCGCTCAACCGGCGCTCGGCCAGCAGCTGCTCGAGCCTGGTCCGGTCGGCGGCGGTAGCGGCCAGATACGCGTCGAGATCCACGCCCGCAGCGTACGCTGACCGCCATGACCTCCGCGCCGCAATCGCCCGAGCGAGGCCCCCAGGAACGGCCCCAGGAACGCGCACTGCTCACCGAGGACGACCTGGTCACCGGCGACGCCGTCGCCCTCGACCTGCCAGCCGCCGGGCTCGGGATGCGGCTGCTGTCGGGCCTCATCGACGTGATCGTGGTGATGACACTGCTGATCGTGACGCTGTTCGTCTTCCTGACCGCCGCTCCCGCGACCGACGAGGCCTTGGCCTGGGCCGCCTACATCGCCGCCACCGCCTCGGTCCTCGTGGTCTTCCCGACGGCCATCGAGACGCTCACCCGCGGCCGGTCGCTCGGCAAGCTCGCTCTCGGCCTGCGTACCGTGCGTGACGACGGCGGGGCGATCAGCTTCCACCATGCGTTCGTACGCGCACTGATCGGCGTCGTCGAGATCTACGCCACCAGCGGCGCCGTCGCCTTCCTCTCCGCGATGATTCATCCACGCGGCAAGCGGCTCGGCGACATCGCGGCCGGGACGTACGTCATCCGCGTGCGGGTGCCGCTGCGTCCCCCGGCGCCGATCCAGATGCCCCCGGGGCTCGCCGCCTGGGCCTCCCGCGCGGACGTCGCCACCATCCCGGTCGGCCTGTCCCTGGCGGTGCGACGGTTCCTCTCCGGCGAGGTCGGCACCTACACCGACCCGGTCCGCCGCCACGCTCTCGCCGAGCGCCTGGCGACCCACATGCAGACGTACGTCGCCCCGGGCCCGCCTCCGGGCACCCCGCCCGAGGCCTACCTGGCCGCCGTGCTCGCCACCCGCCGCGATCGGGACGCCGCCCGGCTCGCTCGCGACGCGGAGCTCCGGGCGAGGCTCACTTCACGCTAGGGCGCGCAAGGCGCTTGGCGCTCAGCCCGACTGACTTCAGCTCCAGCGCAGCCAGCCTCGTGACCACGTCGACGTCGCCTTCGCGCCAGGCCCTGATCGGGTCGTCGCTGATCTTCACGAGCTTGTGCAGCGGCTGGGTCGACATCGCGCGCAGCGCCACGAGATCGGCGGCCGTGCCCGCCTCGAGGAACCGCTGGGTCGAGGTCGCGTTGCGGATGAACCGCCACCGCAGCGGCACGTAGACCATCAGCCACATCAGCACCGGGACGACCACGACCGCGATCGCCAGCCCGAGCGCGATGCTGGAGACGGCCTCGACCTGCGCCTCCCCCGCGGCGCGGAGCTGGTCGGCGGCCTTCGCGGCACCCTCGAACGGGACCGCGATGCCGTCCTTGACCAGCGGCAGGTCATCGACCTTCCCAGCCGCCTCGAGCATCTTCGCGGAGAGCGAGGTGCCGGCGTCGTCCATCTTCTCGCCGGGCACGGCGAGCGCCGAGACCATCTCGTGGACGAACCTGCCGAGGAGAACCCATCCGACGATCCACGCCACCGTCAGCAGGTCGGCGAACAGCTGGGCGGCGAGGCGCGAGGGCCTGTCGGCGTACAACTTCATGCCGCTGATCTTGACGGTTCCGCGCCTACAGATCGGTCACGACACGGGTAGTTCGGGTCAACGTCGGTAGAGCAGGTCGGTGATGACCCGATCCTTGGCCAGTCCCTTGCGCTCGAACTTGGTCACCGGGCGCTCGTCCCAACGGTCGACCACACCCCCGCTCAGCAGCGGCTCGGCGTCGAGGACCTCGACCATCTGCTCGGCGTACTCGACCCAGTCGGTCGCCAGCCGCCAGATCCCGCCGGGCGCAAGCCGCTCCGCGATCATCCGCGCGTTGGCGGGAGTGACCAGCCGCCGCTTGTGGTGGCGGGTCTTGTGCCACGGGTCGGGGAAGAACGTCCAGACCTCGCTGACCGACTCCGGCTCAACGAGATTCTCGAGCGTCCAGAGCGCGTCGACGCTGCAGAAACGTACGTTCGTCGCGCCCGCGGCGCCCACCCGGGCGAGACTCTCCGCGACCCCTGGCCGCCACACCTCCAGCGCCAGGATGTTGGCCTCGGGACGGTTGGCCGCGAGCACCGCCGTCGCCTCTCCCACTCCCCCGCCGATGTCGACGACCAGGGGTGCCTTGCGGCCGAACCAGCTCTCCAGCGAGAAACCGGGCTCGTCGACCGCCTCGTCGGGGATCACCCACTCCGCTGCGTACGCGTCCCAGGCGCGCTGCTGCTTGGGGTCCAGGCGGCTGCCGCGTCGGGTGTAGGTGAGGACCTCTCTTACCGTGCGGCCGTCGTCCAGGAGCTTCTGGTGGGGTCTTGCGGGGCGTACGCCTTCGGTTGGATCTGTCATTTCTTTCGCCTTGGTCTCGTGCCCGCGCCGACGCGGCGCAATCCGGTCCTCGCTTCGCTCCGGTCCGTTTGCGCCGAGTCAGCGCTCGTTCGATCGCTTGACCACAGCAAAGGACCCCCTTCGCCTTGCGGCTCCGGGGGCCCTTCACTGTGGATCAGACGATCACTTGATGATCTTGGTAACCCGACCCGCGCCGACGGTGCGACCGCCCTCACGGATAGCGAACTTCAGACCCTCGTCCATCGCGATGGGCTGGATGAGCTCGACCGACATCTCGGTGTTGTCACCCGGCATGACCATCTCGGTGCCCTCGGGGAGGGTCACAACGCCGGTCACGTCCGTGGTCCGGAAGTAGAACTGCGGACGGTAGTTGTTGAAGAACGGGGTGTGACGGCCACCCTCCTCCTTCGAGAGGATGTAGACAGAGCCCTCGAAGTTGGTGTGGGGGGTCGTGGTGCCCGGCTTGATGACAACCATGCCGCGCTCGACGTCCTCGCGCTTGGTGCCGCGGAGCAGCAGCCCGACGTTCTCGCCGGCCTGGCCCTCGTCGAGCAGCTTGCGGAACATCTCGACGCCGGTGACGGTCGACTTCTGCGAGGTCTCGCGGATGCCGACGATCTCGACCTCCTCACCGACCTTGACGATGCCGCGCTCGATACGACCGGTGATGACGGTGCCACGACCGGTGATCGTGAAGACGTCCTCAACGGGCATCAGGAACGGCTTGTCGGTCTCACGAGCCGGGGTCGGGATGTAGTCGTCGACGGCCTGCATGAGCTCGGCAACCGAGTTCATCCACTTCTCCTCGCCCTGCAGGGCGGGGTAGGCGGCAACGCGCACGACCGGGAGGTCGTCACCCGGGAACTCGTACTCGCTGAGGAGCTCGCGCACCTCCATCTCGACGAGCTCGATGAGCTCCTCGTCGTCGACCATGTCGCACTTGTTGAGCGCGACGACGATCGACGGCACGCCGACCTGGCGGGCCAGGAGCACGTGCTCCTTGGTCTGCGGCATCGGGCCGTCGGTGGCGGCAACCACGAGGATCGCGCCGTCCATCTGCGCGGCACCGGTGATCATGTTCTTGATGTAGTCCGCGTGACCCGGGCAGTCGACGTGAGCGTAGTGACGCGACTCGGTCTGGTACTCGATGTGCGCGATCGAGATCGTGATCCCGCGCTGGCGCTCCTCGGGGGCCTTGTCGATGTCCTCGAACGCGAACTCCGGGTTCAGGTCCGGGTACTTCGCGTGCAGCACCTTCGAGATCGCCGCGGTAAGGGTGGTCTTACCGTGGTCGATGTGACCGATGGTGCCGATGTTGACGTGCGGCTTGTTCCGCTCGAACTTCGCCTTAGCCACTGTGGGCTCCTCCTGGTGTGATTTTCTTACTGACTCGTACTGAAAGGTGTTGCTGCCGAAGTCCCTGGACGGGCGACCCGAAGGTCACTCGCCACGGGCCTTCTTGATGATCTCGTCGGCGACGTTCGTGGGAACCTCGGCGTACGAGTCGAACTCCATCGAGTACGACGCCTGACCACTGGTCTTGGACCGGAGGTCACCGACGTACCCGAACATCTCGGACAGCGGGACGAGCGCCTGGACGACCATGTCGCCGTGACGCTCCTCCTGCGAAGACACCTGGCCGCGACGGGAGTTGATGTCGCCGATCACGGTGCCCAGGAACGTGTCCGGGGTGGTGACCTCGACGGCGAACATCGGCTCCAGCAGAACGGCCTTCGCCATGCGGGCGGCCTCCTTGAAGGCCTGGTTGCCGGCGATCTTGAAGGCGAGCTCGGAGGAGTCGACGTCGTGGTAGGCGCCGTCCTCGAGCGAAACCTTCACATCGACCATGGGGAAGCCGGCGAGGATGCCGAACTCCATGGCGTCCTGAGCACCCTGGTCGACCGAAGGGATGTACTCCTTCGGCACGCGACCACCGGTGACGTTGTTGGCGAACTCGTAGCCGGCACCCAGACCGGTCTCCTCGTCGACGTTGGGCTCGACGGAGATGACGACCTTCGCGAACTGACCCGAACCACCGGTCTGCTTCTTGTGGGTGTAGCTGTGGTTCTGGACCTTCTTGCGAAGCGTCTCGCGGTAGGCGACCTGCGGCTTGCCGACGGTTGCCTCGACCTTGAACTCGCGCTTCATCCGGTCGACGAAGACCTCCAGGTGGAGCTCGCCCATACCGGCGATGATCGTCTGGCCGGTCTGCTCGTCGGACTTGACCGTGAAGGTCGGGTCCTCTTCGGTGAGACGCTGGATCGCGGTGCCGAGCTTCTGCTGGTCGCTCTTGGTCTTCGGCTCGATGGCGACCTCGATCACCGGAGCCGGGAACGACATCGACTCGAGAACGACCGGGTGGGTCGGGTCACACAGGGTGTGACCGGTCTTCGACTCCTTCAGACCCATGACCGCGACGATCTGGCCGGCACCCACAGACGCGATCTCCTCGCGCTTGTTGGAGTGCATCTGGTAGATCTTCCCGATCCGCTCCTTGCGGCCGTTGATCGGGTTGACGACTGTCGCACCCGCCTCGACCTTGCCGGAGTAGACACGCAGGTAGAACAGCTTGCCCAGGTGCGGGTCGGAGGCGATCTTGAAGACCAGACCGGAGAACGGCTCGTCCTCGGAAGGCTTCCGGGAGACCTCGACCGACTCGTCCTTGACGTCGTGGCCGATGATCGACTCGACGTCGAGCGGCGAGGGCAGGTAGTCGATGACCGCGTCGAGCAGGGGCTGGACGCCCTTGTTCTTGAACGCGGTGCCGGTGAGGATCGGGTTGAGCTTGTCGGCCAGGGTCGCGCGACGGATGGCAGCCTTCAGGGTGGGCACGTCGAAGACGTCGCCCTCCTCGAGGTAGACCTCCATGATGTCGTCGTCGGCCTCGGCGAGGGTCTCGACCAGCTTCTCGCGGTACTCCGCGGCCTTGTCGGCGAGGTCGGCCGGGATCTCCTCGATCACGTAGTCCTCGCCCATCGCGGTCTCGCCGCGCCAGACCTTGGCGTGCATCTCGACCAGGTCGACGACGCCGATGAAGTCGGCCTCGGCACCGATCGGCAGCTGCAGCACCAGCGGGGTGGCGTGCAGCTTGTCGACGATCGAGTCGACGACCATGTAGAAGTCGGCACCGGTGCGGTCGAGCTTGTTGACGAAGCACATCCGCGGGACGGCGTACTTGTTCGCCTGACGCCACACGGTCTGCGACTGCGGCTCGACACCGGCAACACCGTCGAAGACGGCGACGGCGCCGTCGAGGACGCGCAGCGAGCGCTCGACCTCAACGGTGAAGTCGACGTGCCCGGGGGTGTCGATGATGTTGATCTGGTGGTCCTTCCACCAGCAGGTCGTCGCGGCGGACGTGATCGTGATGCCGCGCTCCTGCTCCTGCTCCATCCAGTCCATCGTGGCAGCGCCGTCGTGGACCTCACCGATCTTGTAAGAGATACCGGTGTAGAACAGGATGCGCTCGGTGGTGGTGGTCTTACCGGCATCGATGTGCGCCATGATGCCGATGTTGCGGACCACATTGAGGTCCGTGGTGATGTCGACGGCCACTGTCTTCAGCGTTCCTTAAAGAGATTGTCTTCGGTCTGGATGGGCGGGGTGCCCACATTGTGCGGCGGGCACCCCGCCTTACGTCACCAGCGGTAGTGCGCGAAGGCCTTGTTGGACTCGGCCATCTTGTGAGTGTCCTCGCGCTTCTTCACAGCGGCACCGAGGCCGTTGCTCGCGTCGAGGATCTCGTTCATGAGGCGCTCGGCCATCGTCTTCTCACGACGGTCCTGGGCGTAACCGACGAGCCAGCGCAGCGCGAGCGTGGTGCCACGCGTGCCCTTGACCTCGATCGGGACCTGGTAGGTAGCGCCACCGACACGGCGGGACTTGACCTCGATGGCCGGCTTCACGTTGTCCATCGCACGCTTGAGCGTGACCACGGGGTCGGTGCCGGTCTTCTCGCGGCAGCCCTCGAGGGCGGTGTAGACGATGCGCTGCGCAACCTGCTTCTTGCCGTCCTGGAGGACCTTGCTGACGAGCTGGGTTACGAGCTGCGAGCCGTAGACGGGGTCGACGACGAGCGGACGCTTGGGAGCGGGACCCTTACGAGGCATGTCACTTCTCCTTCTTCGCGCCGTAGCGCGAACGGGCCTGCTTGCGGTTCTTGACACCCTGGGTGTCGAGCGTGCCGCGGATGATCTTGTAACGCACGCCGGGGAGGTCCTTCACACGACCGCCGCGGACGAGCACGATGGAGTGCTCCTGAAGGTTGTGACCCACACCCGGGATGTAAGCGGTGACCTCGACGCCGGAGGAGAGGCGCACACGGGCGACCTTCCGGAGGGCGGAGTTCGGCTTCTTCGGGGTGGTGGTGTAGACGCGCGTGCAGACGCCACGGCGCTGCGGCGATCCCTTGAGGGCAGGCGTCTTCGACTTCGTCGCCTTGTCCTCGCGGCCCTTGCGGACCAGCTGGTTGATTGTGGGCACCTCGGTGGTTCCCCTTCTTTTCTGCTCTCACTACGCGGCGCTCTGCCGCGAAGGATCAAATGTTGTGCGTCCAGGTGGTGCGATACCAACTGGTCCCGCCTCGCCCCCGAGGTCGGGCGTGTCGCCCTTACCTCAACAGCACGAAGACGGATCTTTCGAACCGAATCCCCACTTGAGGGCGCCGAACCCGGGTCCGAGACCCATTTCTCGAGCTTGTTCCGGGCACGCGCGACGGCCTGGTTGTCCCAGACACGCTTCAGAGGCTACCCGGCGGCTTGAGAGGGGGTCAAAACGGCCCGGATACCACCTCTGAGTGCGGCGAGGAGCAGCACCCCCGCAAGCGTACCCAACAGCACCAGAGCGCCACTGGCGTACAGGGTCGTGCGGGCACCGAAGTGCTCGCCGACGAAGCCGATGAGCGGCGCACCCAGCGGGGTGCCGCCCATCAGGACGGTCATGTAGATCGCCATCACCCGGCCGCGGAACTCCGGGGCCGCCTCGGTCTGCATGGTGGCGTTGCAGGCGTTGAGGGTCGTGATCGTGAAGAAGCCGAGCACGGGCGAGATCAGAGCGAAGAGCGCGTACGTCGGCATCAGCCCGGACACCATGACGGTCAGGCCGAAGCCGGTCGCGGCCAGCACGATCAGCTTGAGCGGGATCCGGGTGCGGCGGGCGCCGAGCAGGGCGCCGGAGAGCGAGCCGATGGCCAGGACGGTGCCGAGCAGGCCGTACTCGCTGGCGCCCTTGCCGAACTCCTCGGTCGCCATCAGCGCCGAGGTGATCGGGAAGTTCGCCCCGAAGGTGCCGACGAAGAAGATGATCACCAGGACCATCAGCATCTTGGGCTGCGTTCGGATGTAGGCGATGCCCTCGCGCAGCATCCCGCGCCGCCGGGCGACGGGATCGGGCGAGTGCAGCTCGGCGGTGTTCATCCGCTGGAGCTGGCCGATCACGGCGAGGTAGGAGACGGCGTTGACGAGGATGACCCAGCCGGTCGCCTCGGGTCCGCTCCCCAGCCAGCCGATGAGGAGCCCGGCCAGCGCCGGCCCGATCAGGCGGGCGAGGTTGAACGAGGCCGAGTTGAGGCCGACTGCGTTGGTGAGATCGTCGGGGTGGACCATCTCCGAGACGAACGACTGCCGGCCCGGGCCGTCGAAGGCGGCGCCGGTGCCGAAGAGGAACGCGATCACGTAGACCATCCACACCTCTGCGTGGCCGCTCACCGCCAGCACACCGAGCAGCAGCGACATCAGGGCCATCCAGCCCTGGGCCGCCTGCAGCAGACGACGCTTCGGGAAGCGGTCGGCGATGACCCCGGCATAGGGGCTGAGCAGGAGGATGGGCAGGAACTGCAGACCGGTGGTGATACCGAGTGCCGCTCCCCCGCCGCCGAGACTCAGGACCAACCAGTCCTGAGCGATGCGTTGCATCCAGGTGCCGACGTTGGAGACGACACTGCCGGCTAGGTAGAGGCGGTAGTTGTGGCTACGCAGGGAACGGAACGTGGGGCTCAACTGGTGGCTATTCTCTCCATGATCGAAGCGGCTGTGCGGATGGCGGCGAGCTCGTCCGCATCGAGGTCGACGAGCTGCTGGGCGAGCCAGGCGTCCCGGCTGAGCCGGTCCTTGCGTACGGTCCGGCGGCCCTTGTCGGTGATCGAGACCAGCACCTGGCGGCGGTCGGTCTCACCCTGGCGGCGGACGACGTAGCCGCCCTCCTCGAGGAAGTTGACCATCCTGGTCATGCTCGGCGGCTGGACGCGCTCGCGCCCGGCGAGGGCGCCGAGGGTCATCTCGTCGTTGGCGTACAACGCCCCGAGCACCGCCATCGACCCCAGGGAGAGGTCGTTGTCGGGGTGGCGCTCGTTGGCCAGGCGGCGGCGCATCCGCATGACAGAGGTGCGCAGCACCGAGGCGACCTCGGGGATGTCGGAGGCCGCGTCGGGCGCGGAAGCGGGCTGTGCGGTAGGCATGTCGGTAAGCATAACTGCTTACCGGCGCTAACTATTCCTGGAAGAGACGGCGCCCTGGTGAGGGCGCCGTCACAGAGTCAGGACATCGCGGCGAGCATCAGGATGTCGTCGCGGCTGTATGTGCGGCCGGGGTGAGCCTCCGCGAGGTGCTCCTGCACCTTCTCGACCAGCTCGTCGTCGGTCTCCGTGCGGAAGTTGGTGCCACAGGGGCAGCGGAGCGAAGCCATCAGGGACCTCCCAGGTCGTCGGGGCCATGCCGAGAAGTGCTCGACAGCCCCAGCGTATCGTCCACCCAAGGCCCACTAAGGTTGGGAGGTATGAGCGACCAGTACCGCGACGACGACTATTCCGGCACCTACCCGGAGCAGCAGTACGAGGGGTACGACGGCGACTACTACACCGAGGACGGCGGCTACCCGCAGGCCTACGGCTACGACGAGCCGCCTGTCGAGGAGCCGGTCCAGGCCGCACCCGAGCCGAAGATCGAGCTCGTCGACCAGGACGGCATCCGCGCCTTCGAGCTCGCCACCCTCGGCTGGCTCGTCGGGTTCGTCGCCCTGCTCCCCTTCTGGGGCCTGCTCAACGACCGCGGCTGGACCTGGTGGATCTGGACCTGCCTGGCCGCCTTCGGCATCGGCGCGATCGGCATCGAGCTGACCCGGCGCCGCAAGGCCCGCCGGCTGCGCGCCGAGGGCCTCGTCTAGAGCTAGAAGGCCTCGGCGTCGTCGCTGATCGTGTCGAAGACCGGGTCCGGCAGCGGCTGCGGCTCGTGCTTCTTCGCCAGCCGCACCTCCGAGTGCGCACCGCACCCGTGGTTGAGGCTGACCACCTTGCCGTCGTCGTTGGCGTCGCCGTTGGCGCAGACACCGAAGCTCGAGGCCAGGTGGCCGGTCAGCCGGACCAGGAAGCCACAGCTGTGGCACTGGTCGGGGGCTGCCTGCGCCAGCGGCGCCTCGGGACCGCCGTCACCGGCGTACCACCGCTCGGCGGCGGCGTCGAAGCCAGAGGTGGACAGGGTCCGGACGCGGCCGAGGCCGAGGTCCTTGGCGACCTCGCGCACCTGAGCCTTCTCGTCGGCGTCGAGCGGGTCGTCACCGAAGGCGTACGTCGGGACCAGCCGCGCGTCGTCGTCCTCGACCGGGAGCAGATCACCGGGCGAGAGGTCGCCGGGCTTGATCCGCTCGCGGTAGGGCACCCAGGCCGGCGCGACGATCGCGGCGTCACCCGGAACGAGGACGACCTCGTTGACGGTCACCGGAGCATCGACACCGAATCCGGGGCCGTCGAGCGAGGGCACGGTGACGAGCGTGACCGACCAGTGCCACCCGACGTACCCCTTGCGGGTGCAGGCGAACAGGTGGGTCACGACGCCCGGGCCAGCACCCTTCTCGACCACATGGCCGAGATGTTCTCCGACGTCACCGGCTGGCACGTCGGACAGGAGCGCGGCGCGGGCCTCGTCGACGGCAGCGACGGCCGTCGCATCGGCGTACGGGGTCGTGATCACGGTCCACATCTTCGCCCACAGGCGTCTCAGGTTCCACTTCGGGGTCACCTTGCGCCACCACAACCTGAACTTCCGCACAACGCGTGATCCTCCCAGACGTACGCCTCTACTGCACAGTCATGACAGCCCTTGAAACGACCAACACCCGCCGGAGCAGTGCTACGGCGGGTGTTGGGGACGCTTGGCTACTGAAGAGCGCGCGTGGAGACCATGGAAAGGACGTACTCGACGAGCGAGATCAGCGTCGCCTTGGTCGACTGGCGGTCGCGGGCGTCACAGGTGACGATCGGGATGTCCGGGCGCAGAGCCAGGGCCTCGCGGATCTGCTCCGGCTTGTAGGCCTGGTTGGCGCCGAAGACGTTGTGGGCCACGACGAACGGCACGTTGCGGGACTCGAAGTAGTCGATCGCGCCGAAGGAGTCGGCGAGGCGACGGGTGTCGATGAGCACCACAGCGCCGATGGCGCCCTGGGTCAGGTCGTCCCACATGAACCAGAACCGGTTCTGTCCGGGGGTGCCGAACAGGTAGAGGATCAGGTCGGAGTCGAGGGAGACTCGACCGAAGTCCATCGCGACCGTGGTCGTCTTCTTGTTGGGCACGGCGGAGAGGTCGTCGACGCCGGCGGTCGCCTGCGTCATCACGGCCTCGGTCGTCAGGGGGACGATCTCCGAGACGGAGCCCACGAAGGTCGTCTTACCAACGCCGAACCCGCCGGCGATGACGATCTTCGCAGACATCGTCGCCTGCTTGGAGTCGGTGGTCACTGCATTACTCCTGTCAAAGCTTCCTCAGGCCGGACAGCACGCGCTCGAGGAGAGCGGTGTCCGGGGCGTCCGGGACCTTGCTGGCGTGCACCTGCACCACGCCGCGCTCCGCAAGGTCACCGATCAGGACTCGGGCGACACCCAGGGGCACCCGGATGAGCGCCGCGACCTCAGCGACGGAACGGCTCTCGCGGCAGAGCTCTGCGATCGTCCGCTCCTCGGGCGACCGGACGTAGCCATCGATCACGTAACGATCAGTGATCACCAGTGCTTCAATCGGGAAGACGCGCTTGGGTTGCGTGCGGCCACGAGTCAGGGCGTACGGCCTGACCAGCGGCGGCGGTTCGGATGCGTGGT
This sequence comes from Nocardioides sp. NPDC127503, assembly GCF_040302165.1. Lineage (NCBI taxonomy): Bacteria > Bacillati > Actinomycetota > Actinomycetes > Propionibacteriales > Nocardioidaceae > Nocardioides > Nocardioides sp. NPDC127503. The sequence continues at coordinate 141,306 of NZ_JBEORH010000005.1, forward strand.
TGCTCACGATCTCGGTCCTAGGGTCGGGGCACTGATCAGGCGCCGGTTCTGGTATCGGGGGTGAGGGCGCTGGCAACACGCGAGATCAACAGCTGCATCTGGTAGCCAACCTGTCCCAGATCGCAGTCGGGGGCGGCGAGGGCAGCAAGGCTGGAGCCCTCACCAACCGCCATGAGGACCAGATAGCCACCGTCCATCTCGATGACCATCTGCTGGACATTACCCGCAGCGAAGCAGCGAGCTGCTCCCTGGGTAAGACTGGTGAGACCGGAGGCGATCGCCGAGAGCTGGTCGGCCCGGTCCGGGGGGAAGTCGACGGAGCTGGCCATCGGCATGCCATCAGCCGACACCAAGATCGCGTGAGCGATGTCAGGGGTGCGCTGGGTCAGGCTGTCGACAAGCCAGTCCAGTCCTGCGGGGGCCGTTGTCACTGCTGCTCCTCACCTTCGGGGTTGCTTTCCGCATCAGCGGGGTTGTTGCGGGCGCGGCTGACGCCCTTCTGGAAGCTGGACATGCCACGGGTGCGGCGCGCGTCCATGTTACGCGGACCTGATGACGGTGGTGTGACCGCAGGGGCAGCACCTGGGATCAGGTTCTGGCCCGGGACACGAACGGGGAGTCCACCTTGGGTGATCGTCGCCGGCTCCTGCTCCTGCAGCTGCTCCAACTCCTGCGCCCTGCGCCAGCCCTCGTCGCCCGGCGAGGACCAGCTCACCGGCGTGGTCGGCTCGTCGTCCTGAGCGACCGGCTCGTCGACCGGCTCGCCCGCGGGGGCTGCTGCCGGACGGGGCGCGTCGGCCTTCGGAGCCGGAGCGGCCTTGGCGGCCGGTGCGATCGGGTCGCTGAGCGGATCGCCCTTGGACTCCATCGCCCGGCGCGCACCGAGCGGGCGACGACGGGTGAACCACTCGGACTGGAGGTCGTCGAAGATCGAGCTTCCCTCGTCATCGAGGATCGGAACCTCGGTGGTCGAGTCGAGCGGGTTCGGCGAGTTGGTCGGCTCCGGAGCCAGCGGCCCCATCGGGGCACCCGGGGCGATCGCGTCACCGGCAGGACCGAACGGGTCGTCGTCGGGACCGAAGCCCGGCGGCGGGGTCCGCGGGGTGGTGCGCTCGTTGGGGCGCTCGAAGGTGCGGAACGCGCCGGTGTCGGTGCCGAACGGGCTGCCGCCCTGACCGCCCGGGTCGCGACGAGGCAGCTCGCCGGTCTCGGTGCTCGGGTCGAAGCGACCGTCGGGGAAGCGCGCGGCCAGGTCCTCGGCCTTGCGAACCGGCAGCATGTTGGACAGGAAGTTCTGCTGCTGGCCGCTGGGGCTCTGCTGCGGCGCCGGCGGCTGGTTGGCGCCGAACGGGTCGCCGCCGAACGGGTCTCCCCCGTACTGCGGCTGGCCACCGCTGAACTGCTGCGGCTGCGCCGGGAAGCTGCCCGTGCGCGCGGCCGGAGACTCGTAGCCCGGGTCGCCCGGCATCGGCGGGACACCGCCGTATGCGGGCAGCTGGCCCGTCTGCGGTCCGCTCTGACCGAAGCCATTGTGCTGGCCCGAGTGGCCGTTGGCACCCTGCTGCGGGAAGGCCGCCGCACCGCCGTTGGAGAGGTTGGGGTGATTGGACGCACCGGGCGTACGGCTCGGCAGGGCCGGGGGCGCTGCCGCGGAGGCCGCGGGCGCCTCGGGGGCCGGAAGAGCACCGACCGGCACGTCATAGGGGTTGCCACCGGCGTACGGCTGGGCGTCGTAGGCGGGCATCCCGTACTGCATCTCGTAGGGAAGCTCGCCGGTGGTCGGGTAGGCGCCGGTCTGCTGGCCGTAGCCACCCTGCTGGAACGCGTAGGCGTCGAAGCCCTGCTGCTGGCCGGAGGGGGCCTCGGCGTGGGCGCCGACGATCGTGGTGACCGGCATCTCGACGCGCGCGACCACACCGCGGGGGCGGTTGGGAACGAGCTCGATGTAGAGACCGTGACGCGCCGCCAGACGCGCGACCACGACCAGACCCATCATCCGGGCGACGTCGGCGTCGAGGCCGGTCGCACGGCGCAGCTTCATGTTGGCCGCGTCGAGCTCCTCCGGCGTCATGCCGATACCGAGGTCCTCGATCTCGACCAGCAGCGGCGCGGCCGGGCCGGCGCGGAAGGTGCGGATCGTGACAGCGGTGTCGGGCGGGGAGAAGTTCGTGGCGTTCTCGATCAGCTCCGCGAGCAGGTGCACGAGGTCACCCGCGATCGCGCCCTCGAACTCGGCGTTCTCGTCGGAGTCGATGTCGACCCGGGCGAACTGCTCGATCTCGGAGGCCGCGGCACGGAGCACGTCGAGGACCGGGACGGGACCACGAGCCGCGTGGCCGATCTCGCCACCGGCGAGGACCAGGAGGGACTCGTCGTTGCGGCGCATTCGGGTGGCGAGGTGGTCCAGGCGGAACAGGTTCGCGAGGTCGTCGGGGTCCTGCTCGTTGGCCTCGAGCTGGTCGATGAGCTGGAGCTGACGCTCGACGAGGCTCTGCGAACGGCGGGAGAGGTTCATGAACATCTTGTCGACGTTCGTACGCAGCTCGGCCTGCTCGCCCGCCAGCCGGATCGCCTCGACGTGGACCGCGTCGAACGCGTCCGCGACGTCACCGATCTCGTCTCGACGCGCGATGTCCAGAGGCTCCACATGTGTGTCCACCGGGCCTTCGGCCTGGTTCATGTAGGCGACTCGCTCAGGCAGGTCGTGGTTGGCCAGGTTGTAGGCCAGGCGGCGCAGCTGGCTCAGCGGCGACAGGATCGAGCGGGCCGCGACCAGACCGACGGCGAGGGCGAAGATCAGAACACCGAGAACGAGGAGACCGATGACGATGGCGTCGCGGGTCGCGTCGCTCTTGATCTGCTCGACGTCGTCGCTGATCTCCTGCGCAGTCTGGACGATCATCTTCTGCAGACCACGGATGAACTCCGTGCTGGCCGCGGTGTAATCGTCCGGGGTCATCTTGACCCGGTCCATGCTGCCGCTGGAGATCACCTGGTTGACGACCCGGTGGGCAGGCGCCCCGGTCGAGCCCACGTCGGTGGTGTCGCTGGTCAGCTCGTCGAGCTGCTGACGGATGTTGTCGGACGTCTTCGCGTAGTAGTCGGCCGTCGACAGACGCCACTTGGCCTCGGCGCGGGCGAGCTGTGCGAACTCCTCGTCGGTGAGGACGTCGGGGTTGACCGCGCCGTCGGCCTCCTTGGCAGCCTTCGTGCTCAGCGCCTTCATCATGATCATGCGCTCGGCGCCCATGGCCTCCGAGGCGGGACGCACGTTGCTGATCGCGGAGATCTTGGAGAAGACCTCGTCGTTCTCCAGGGTCGGCATCTGCGACGAGATCCCGAAGAGGTTGTTCATCACGGTCGTGTAGGCCAACTGGGCCTCGACCGCGGTGTCCTTCTCCTGGATCTGCGAACGCAGGTCGTCGATGCCGTTCAGCGCCTGCTGGATCTCGACGATGCTGTTCTCGAGGTCCTTGTCGTCGCCGGCGTCGATCTCCTTCGCCTTGGCGCTCCATGCCTCGATCGACTCGTCGGTCTTCTGCTGAAGCGGCCGCATGACGACCTCTGGAACACCCGCGAGCGCTCCGTCACGCTCGAACAGGATGTTGATCGCGAGTTCGTAGGTGTCAGGCAATGCCTGGGCGACAGTCTCGGCCTGGCGTGCTTCCGCCTGGGCTGAGAGGGCGCGCGAAATGCTCAACCCGCCGAACACCATCGCCGCGATGGTCGGGATGAGCAGCACGAAGATGAGGCGCGCTCGAATTCCCTGCCAGGGCTTACGTTCCGGACGGTGGGTTGTGCTTGCGTATGGCTCGGCCATTACTCCCTCTCGTGGCCATGTCACATCATTCCCGAGAGGCGTGCACCGTCTGTGGCGCACACCCCAGTCCCCCGCCGCGAAGTCTGCTGGCACCCGGGCGTACCTGTCTGCAGTCTTTGGCGACGCAAACTTACGTCATAAGTGGTCTCGATTACCAATGGTGTACGAAATCATTTGCAAATCTATGGAGGGGTAGGCGGAGTATAGGCCCCACCCGCACGAGGGACGACATGGCGAGCCATCCGTGGATGCGTCGATGGCCGGAGAGGGGAATACCTCACGCGTCCCTGGGCGCTGAGGACTAGGCTCTCCCGCGTCGGCCGTCACAGTCGCCGGGCGACGTACGTTTGAAGCGCTGATGCGCGAGGAAGGGGCAAGCTGCCGTGCCTACTGGCAAGGTCAAGTGGTTCGACGCCACCAAGGGCTTCGGGTTTCTGTCGCAGGACGACGGTCCGGATGTGTACGTCCACGCCGACGCGCTCCCCGAGGGCGCTGCCAAGACCTTGAAGGCCGGCACCCGCGTGGAGTTCGGCATCGCCCAGGGGCGCCGCGGTGAGCAGGCGCTGTCGGTGACCGTGCTCGAGCGCGCCCCGTCCGTCTCCGGGCGCCAGCGTGCCGCCAAGCGCCGCAACCCCGAGGAGATGGAGCTGATCGTCGAGAACGTGATCAAGCTCCTCGACGACATCCGCGACGGCTACGCCCAGGGCCGCCCGCCCACGCGCGAGCTGGCCAAGAAGGTCTCCCCCGCGCTGCGTCAGATCGCCGACGAGTTCGAGCTCTAGATCCAGCTCAGGTCTGGGATCAGGGTCTGCACGCCGACCACGAGGCCGGCGAGGTTCACGGCCAGCAGGACGAGGATCCAGAGCACCGACGGGATGCCGGTCAGGCCGGCGAGCTGGTCGGGGTCGGAGCCTCGGCGACCTCGCTCGCCGCGGCCGAGGAGCTCCAGGAGCGGCCGCGGTGAGGCGAGCAGGAGCAGCCAGGTGACCAGCGTGGCGGCGATGGTCTGGATGCGGCCGTCGGCGTACCAGCTGATCGCGCCCAGAGCGGCGCCGAGCACCAGCAGGACGACGAGGCCGTAGCCGTTGCGCACCCACAGCAGCAGCACGAGCATCGCGGCTACCAGGAGCCACAGCAGTCCCAGGGCGTGACCCGCGGCGAGCATGGTCGCGCTGAGCAGGCCGAGGAGCGCCGGGGCGAGGTAGCCGGCGGCGAGCATCGCCACCATCCCCGGCCCGGACGGCTTGCCGCGCGAGAGGGTGACACCCGAGGTGTCGGAGTGGAGCTTGATCCCGGCCAGGCGCCTACCGACCAGGACGGCCACCACGGCGTGACCGGCCTCGTGGACGACGGTGACGCCGAGGCGTACGGTGCGCCAGCTCCCACGCCACACGACCAGCACCAGCGCGACGAGTCCGGCGCCGATGAGCCAGGGCGCTTCGGGGACGGTCTGGGTCGCGCTGATCGTGTCCCAGAACTCCCTCACTTGGCTGCCTTCTGGTTCATCGATCCGGAGCGGAAGCCCCGTGGGTCGATCTCCGCGGCCGGGAATCCTGCGTCTGTCACGGTCTTGAGCACCTCGTCGGCATGGTGGGGGTCGAGAGGCAGGAGGGTAGCGGACAGCTCCACCGTGGCCTTCTCCCCATGGTCACGCACGCGCAGGTCCACCCTGGCCGCGTCGTGGCCGCGGGCGGCCAGGACGCTGCGTACGCCCTGCTCTGCTCTCTCTACGCGCGCGAGGCGCCTCGGCGTGACCTCGAGGCCATAGGCGATCCGGCTGGAGAGGCAGGCCGCGGCCGGCTTGTCCCAGGTCGGCAGCTCCCAGCGGCGCGAGGCCTCGCGGATCTGTGCCTTGGACAGGCCGGCGTCCCTGAGCGGCGTGATCGCGCCACGCTCAGCGGCCGCGCGGATGCCGGGCCGGAGGCCGTTGAGCCCCTCGATCGCATCGTCGGCGTTGGTGCCGGTGGCCACGTGGGCCAGGCCGAGCTCACGGGCCAGCGGCATGAGGGTGTCGAGCAGCTCCGCCTTGCAGAAGAAGCACCGGTCGGTGCCGTTGGCCCGGTAACCCTCCCGCTCCATCTCGTGGGTCTGCGGGGTGATGAGGCGTACGCCGAGGCTCGTCGCGAACTCGGCGGCCGGGTCCCTCTCCGCAATCGGGAGGCTGTGCGAATAGCCGGTCGCGGCGGCGACGCCGTCGCTGCCCAGAGCTCTGGTAGCGGCCGCCAGGAGGAAGGCGCTGTCGGCGCCACCGGAGAAGGCGACCAGCACGCTTCCCCGAGTCTTGAGATCCGCTTCGAGAGCGTTGAGCCGTTGGTCGAGATCGGACACGCCCCGACCCTATCCGCGGGCTCCACGCGTGTTCGTGGATCGGCGCCGGGAGACCAGGACCACCAGCAGGACCACGAGCACGATCACGACTACGACGAGGACGCTCACGACCGCGAAGGTGAGAACGACTGCGGCGAGCGCAGTGCGCGTGGCATCGTCGCGGTCGGCCCGCACCTCCTCGGCGATCTCCTGGGCGGAGGCGATGAGCACCTCCTGCAGGCCGCGTATGAATTCGGTGCTGGAGGCGACGTACGACTCCAGGGTCAGGGCAGTGCCGCCACCGGTGATGATCTCGCTGACGCCCTGGTGAGCAGGTACGCCTGTGGCGCCCTCCGTGGCCGTGCCGTCGGTCAGCCCGTCGAGTGCCCTGCGCTGATCCCGTGAGGACCCCTCGTAGAAGGCGGCGAGCGAGCGCCGCAGTCCGGCCTCGGCCTCGGTGAGCGCCGCGATCTCGTCGTCGCTGATCTGCTTCTTGCCAGGCGACGGTGACCTGGCAAGTACGGCCATCATGATCGCGCGCTCCTGGCCCAACGCCTCCCACGCCTCGGGCATGTGGCCGATCGCCTCGATCGACGAGGCGGCCTGGCCGTCGCCCGTGTTCGGCAGATCGCCCGCGATGCTGAACAGGTCGTTGGCCAGAGCTGTATAGCTCGCTGTCCCTTTGGCGCGATCGTCCCGCATCTGCGTACGCAGCTCGTCGATGCCGTCGAGCCTTTCGGCGATCTGGGTGAGCGTCGCGTCGAGCTCCTTGTCGTCGCCGCTCTCGATCTCCTGCGCCCGACCACGCCACGCCTGCGCCGACTCGTCGGTCATCTGCTGAATCGGTCGGAGCACGACGGGAGGTACGCCGGCCATCATCGCATCGCGTTCGAAGGACAGGTTGACCGCGAGGTTGAAGGTCTCCGGGAGGGCCTCGGCGAGCGTCACGGTCCTCGCGCTGGGTGCCTCCTGGCCGGTCGCCCGCGAGACGCCGAGATAGGCGAGGACTCCCGCCACGATGGCGACGATCACGGCCAGGGCCAGGACGGTCCAGATCGCCCACGTGCCCTTCTTGGCCCGCTCATGGGTCGGGGATTCCAGTGTGTTGGTCATGACGCCCTCTCGGGTCCGGCTGAGTGAGGAACCCTAGGACAGGAGCGACGGCACGCGCCTGTGAATTCTGGATAGCGCCCGGGCCCGACCCGTCGTCTGGATAGGGTCACACCATGGGGGCAGAGCGGGAGGCGTCGGCAGGATCGGGCCGACGGCAGGGGGGAGTTCTGAGGTCGCTCGTCGAGATCCTGATCATCGCGGTGACAGCGATCCTGCTCGCCGTCGTCATCAAGACGTTCCTCGCCCAGGCCTTCTACATCCCCTCCGAGTCGATGCAGCCCGGGCTGGAGGTCAACGACCGCGTACTGGTGGAGAAGCCGTCCTACTGGATGGGCGGCACGCCCGAGCGCGGCGACGTCGTCGTCTTCGCCGACCCCGGCGGCTGGCTCTCGACCAACCAGATCCCTCCCGCGCCCACCGGCTTCCGGGCCGTGCTCGCCAAGGTCGGGCTCTACCCGACCGGCGACCACCTGGTGAAGCGGGTCATCGGAGTCGCGGGCGACACCGTGGAGTGCTGCGACTCGGGTCGCGTCGTCGTCAACGGCACGCCCCTGGATGCGTCCTCCTTCATCGCTCCGGCCGATGCCTGTGACGGTCCGATGGCGCAGGACAACGGGTCGTACACCCAAGGCGGCTGCAAGGGCTGGAAGGCTGTCGTTCCCGAGGGCCGGCTCTTCGTGATGGGCGACAACCGCGCCAACTCCGCCGACTCGTCCTTCCATCTGTGCAGCCCCGAGCGTCAGAAGTCCGGCGACGAGGCCTGCTCGAACGCCTTCGTACCCGTCTCAGACGTCGTCGGCCGTGTCGCCGTCGTCTTCTGGCCCACCGACCGCTTCGGCGTCGAGCACCGCCCGGAGACCTTCGACTCCGTTGACTGACCTCGCCGAGGCGTCATGCGCGTCGGCCGAGACGTCAACTGTGTGACGTCTCGGCCGGCGCGGGTGACCTTTCGGCGGTCAGGCCTCGCGAACCACATCCATGGTGCGGTCGCCGAACTTGACCTTGTCGCCGTCGACGAGGGCCGCGGGGCGGCGGGCGCCGAGGGCTCGTGCGGCACCCTTGCGGATCAGGGTGGTGCCGTTGGTGGAGCCGCGGTCCATGACCACGAGGGTGCCGTCGGCCGCGACCTGGAACTGGGCGTGGGTCTTGGACAGCGACATGTCGCTCGAGGAGAGGGCCACCCGGTGGGCGACCTCCTCGCCGGGACGCGGCTCGGGGCCGCGGCCGACGATGGCCAGACCCTCGACCACGAAGCTCTGGCCGGTGTCGAACGTGACCCGCCAGCGAGCCGTCGCCGCGGGCTGCGGAGCAGGCGCGGGTGGCGGCGGAGGGGCAGGCTGAGCCGACGACTGCGCGACCGGGGCCGGCGGGGCGGGCGGAGCAGGCGGCATGGGAGCCGGTGGCACGGGGGCCGGTGGCGCCTGGCGCGCGATCGGTGCCGGGACCTGGGTCGGGGCAGCCTGGGCCTCGGCCGCGGCCTGAGCCGCGCTCTGGGTCGGGGCGGCGGGGGTCTGCGGCCGCTCGGCCCGCTCGGGGGTCGCCTCGGCCTGCTTCAGGCGCATGGTGGTCAGGTTGACGATGCGGCGCGGTGCCGGGGCCTCTTCCTCGGCCTCGACGACCGCCGGAGGACGTACGTCGACCACGACCGAGCCCGCACGGCGGTCATGCCACCCCTGGCGCCGGCCGCGGTCGTCCATCGCGGCGACCCAGGCGAAGGTGGCGGTGCCGATGCCGAGCGTCGGGATCGTGCAGAGACCGAGCAGGGCCTGGCGTACGAACGCCTTGCCGACGCCGATGGGGCGGCCCGCAGCTCCGGAGTCATCGCTGACCACGCGGAGCCCGAGGGCCATCTTGCCGGGGGTCTTGCCCCCGGAGCCGGTGAGTACGGTGCCGACCAACCAGACCACCAGCACCACGCCGACGATCAGGCCGGCGCCGGGCAGCGGGTTTCCGTTGCGGAAGAAGATCAGCCAGGCGGCGAACCCCGCCGCGGCGAAAATCGCCCACGCGATCACCCGGTCGATGGCGAAGGCGTAGAACCGACGGTCGGGCTCCGCGATCGCAGCCTCGACGGTTGGAGCCGGCAGGCCGGCCACGCTCATGCCGCCGCCTCCGTACGAAGAAGCAAAGAATACGGACGCGGCGGCCTGAGGCCCATCGTCGCTCGCTGGCGCTCGCTCATGCCGCCGCCTCCACAGAGGCCGGCGACATGAGCGAGAGCCGCTGGATCATGGGTTGGTCACCCGGATCGTCAGACTGTCACCGAGGTCGATGACGGCACCCGGCATGAGCTGGACGGGTACGCCGGGGCGCAGGTCCTCCGGGCCGAGACCGGGCTGGACCAGCACGGTGCCGTTGGTCGAGCCGAGGTCGGTGACCACGGCTGCGCCGTGGTCGACCCCGGCACCGGGACGGATCTCGCAGTGGGTCGAGGAGATCTCCTGGTGGGGGCTCGGCACGGTCACCAGCATCGGCTGCTCGGTGGGCGTGAACCGGCTCGCCTCGGGGGCGCGGCCGACCAGGACGACCCGGTCGACCTCGACGCGGTCGCCGCTGGAGAACTCCAGGCGTGCGACCGGGTAGGCGGTCACCTTCGGGGCCTCGGGCTGGCCGGGGATACCGGCGAGACCGGCGTTGAGGTCCTCGCCGACACCGATGCGGGTCAGACCGTCGTGGTCGTCCTCATCGGGGTTGGGCTCCTCCCAGACCGGCTCGTCGTGGGTCTCCGGGATCGGCGCCAAGGGCGGAGCCGGCGGCGCGGGCGGGGCCGGGAACGCCGGAGGGGCCGGGGGCGCCGGCGGGATGTCGGTCACCGGAGCGTCAGTCGGCGGGCCGTCGAAGGACGGCGCCTCGATCGGTGCGTCGCTCGGCGCGGCGTCGATCAGACCCTCGGCCGGAACGTCCTCGAAGGGAGGCGGCGGTGCGTCCACCGGAGGCGGCGGGGGCGTCGTCAGCGGCGGCGGAGGCGGCATCGACGGCGGGCCGAAGCCGGGCGCCGGGGCGGACTCGGGCTCGTCGTAGGACTCGGGCCTGTCGTAGGACTCCTCGTCGACGGCCGGGAGGACCTCGGTCTCGGCGTCGGAGGCGACGTCCGTGTCGGGCACGGGCTCCGGGGAGACCGCCGAGGGGCCGAAGGACGACGCCACGGCAGCGGCGTGCTCGTCGCTGGCGTAGTCGTCCTCGTAGCCGGCGGAGACGGGCTCGGGGAAGTCCTGGTCGTCGGTGTCCTCGGCCGCGGCCGGCATCTCGAACGCCTCGGTCGGCTCGGTCAGGTCGTCGTGACGCGGGGCCGACGCCTCGCCGGACTCGTCGCCACGGTTGACCGAGATCGGCTCGTCAGCCTCGGCCTCCTCGTTGAAGCCGGAGTCCGGGCCGAGGTCTGCCTCCGCGTCGGAGTCCGACTCCGAGTTGGCCCCGAGACCGGGGAGGTCACCCGAGACCGGGATCGGCGGCACGACCGAGAGCGAGGGCGGAGCCGCGACCGGCTCGTCCTCGTCGAGACCCTGCTCCTCGGCGGAGTCGAGCTCATCGGCGGAGTCGAGGTCGTCGGAGTCGGCGTAGCTCTCCTCGGGAAGAGGATCGGTGAGCGGGTCGGCCGGGGTCGGCTCGTCGACGCTGTCGTCGACGCCCTCCTCGACCGCCACCGGGGCAGCGACGAAACCGGCGCGGCTCTCCGGCGAGTCGTCCTGGGCGGACTCCGGGGCGGGCGGCGGAACCTCGAGCCCCGAGACCCGCAGCAGGCCACCGAGCGCCGTCATCGGCTCACCGGTCGCGCCCTCCTCGCCGAGCGAGACGGACATCCTGGTGACACCCTCGAGGGTGCGCTCGACCCACGTCTTCGACGACGAGCCGTCGACCTCGACGGCGCCCTCGCCGGCCTCGAACGAGACCACGGACGGGCCGCGCACGACAGTGCGTACGCTGCCGCCGTCAGGCGTCACGTCCCCGGAGATGAGGACGAAGCCCGGCAACGAGCTGAGCCCGGTCGCGACGAGTGCGTCGAGCACCTCGTCGAACCCGGCACCGTCGTCGACGAGCGCCCATATGGCGCCCGCCCGGCTCTTCTCCGAGGGCGGGAGCAGCACCGTGGCGCTCTCACCGATGATGCCGAACCACGTGCCCGGCATGTAGGACGTGCTTGCGATGGTTGCTGGCTCACTCATGGCAGCACTCCTAGCTTCTGCTCCATACTCACCCTTTGTTGCTCCGAGTCATACGGGTTCTCCTCGGTCAATCCCATCACATCGACCACGATCGCGGTGGCGTTGTCCCGGCCACCTGCCTCGACCGCGGCGGCGACGAGCTTCTCGGCCGTGTCGCGGGCGTCGGTGTCCTCCGCCGCGAGGATGTCGGCGATCTCAGAATCCGAGATCATTCCGCTCACCCCGTCCGAGCACAGCATCAGCCGGGCGCCCACGGGCAGCGTCACCTGGAAGATGTCGGGGACCGCGGGGGCCATCCCGCCCAGCGCCCTGGTCACCACGTTGCGCTCCGGGTGATGCTCGGCCTGCTCGCGCGTGATCTGACCGGAGTCGACCAGCTCCTGGACCAGGCTGTGGTCCCGGCTGAGCTGGCTCAGCGTGCCGTCGAAGAACCGGTAGATGCGCGAGTCGCCGACGTTGAGCAGGATCCACAACGGGCTGCTTCCGCCGTCGGCGATCAGAGCCGCGGCGCAGGTGGTGCCGGACTGGTAGTCCGAGGCCCCGCGCGAGCGCTGCTCGAGCGCGAAGGCCACGATCCGGTCCTGTGCGGCCTGGAGGGCCTCGACCATCGCCTGGCTGCCGGACTCGGACGCGTAATGGGTGCCGCCGAGCTTGGCGAACTCCTGGATCACCATCTCGCTGGCGATGTCACCACCGTCGTGGCCGCCCATACCGTCCGCGACGACGAAGACCGGTGGCTCGGCCACATGGGAGTCCTCGTTGACCTTCCGCACCTGACCGACATCTGTCGCGGCCCCGTGCGCGATCACTACTTTCCTGGACATCTCGCCCCCTAGGCCTGCCGGGATAGCGTGATGCCGATGGACACAGGCTTCCGCTCTCTCGCAGACCAGTTGCGCTCTTGGCCCACAGAGCGCATCTCACGCCTGCTTCTTGCTCGTCCTGATCTCGCCACGCCGTCCCCTCATGACTCCGGCCAACTCGCCGCCCGAGCAGCCACTCGCACATCCTTGCACTACGCGATGGATGACCTTAACCATCTCGAGCTGATCGTGCTTGATGCCGTTGTCCTCGCGAATCAAACCACCAAAGCCCACTTATCTTCCATGCTGAACGCTGAAGTGGACGCCGCGACACGGGCACTTTCTCATCTGGAGGACACCTGCCTGGTGTGGCACTCCCTCGACGGCCTCCGCGCCGTGACCGGTGTCTCGGCCGTGCTGCGGGGCTCGCCGGGCACCTCCGGACTGCAGCCGTTCGCCGCTGACCAGGAAGAAGTCGTACGCAGCCTGGCGGCTGTGTCCGCAGAGGCACGCGCGATGCTGGAGGCCGTCGACGCCGGCGGCGGGCAGGCCTCCTCCTCCCGCGCGCGCCCGGGTGTATCCGTGGCTGAGGCGGCCGGACCGGCGGAGGAGCTGATCGCCCGCGGGCTGCTGGTGTCCTCGGGAGACGGGATGCTGACCCTGCCCGGCGAGGTCGGCCTCGCCCTGCGGGGCGGACGGACCACGGTCACTCCCGTGGACGTCCCGCCACCTCTGCCGACCTCCTCGCGGGCCTCCAACCTGGTCGACCGGGCGGCCGCGGGTGCCGCCTTCGAGCTCGTACGCAACCTCGAGCTGCTCCTCGACGCCTGGAGCGCGGCGCCACCCCGATCGCTGCGTGGCGGGGCAGGGCTGACGGTCCGGGACCTGAAGACGACGGCCGAGCGGCTCCATGTCACCGAGCCCACCGCGGCGTTGCTGATCGAGGTCGCCTGGGCCGCGGGGCTGCTCGCGCTGGGCACCGATGAGGAGGGCGATCCGTCGTGGATGCCGACCGAGCTCTTCGACCAGTGGCTCCAGCAGCCCCTGGCGGCCCGCTGGTCGCACGTCACCGGCGCCTGGCTGGCATCGCCGCGCCTTCCCGGGCTCGTCGGCCAGCGCGACCCCGCTGGGAAGACGTGGAACGCGCTGGCACCCGACCTCGCCGGGACGTCGGCCGTGGCGACGCGGCGGCAGACTCTGCGCCTGCTCGCGGCCCTGCCGGACGGTGAGGTCCTCGCCGCCGGCACCGGCCCTGCCGCGGTCGTCACCCGCCTCGCCTGGGAGCGGCCGCGCCGGCCGCGCACCCGCACCGAGTCCCGCGAGTCGCTGGTGGCCTGGACACTCACCGAGGCGGAGACGCTCGGGGTCGCCGCGTTCGGGGGGCTGGCTGCGTACGGTCGGCTGCTGGTGGCTGGCGAGGACCCGGTCCCGACCCTGGCCGGGCTGCTGCCGGAGCCGGTCGACCACGTGCTGCTCCAGGGTGACCTGACCGCGGTCGCGCCGGGGCCGCTGGAGCCCGCGCTGGCCCGCACCCTGGCCGTGGTGGCCACCGTGGAGTCGCACGGCGGGGCGACGGTCTACCGGTTCACCAAGGAGTCCGTGCGCCGGGCCATGGACCGCGGCTGGACCGCGACCGAGATCCACGCGTTCCTCGCCGCCGCCTCCCGCACCCCCGTCCCACAGGCACTGACCTACCTGGTCGACGACACCGCGCGTACGTTCGGGACGGTCCGGGTCGGGTTCGCCGCCGCCTACCTGCGCAGCGACGACGAGGCCGCGCTGGCCGAACTGCTGGCCCACCCGGCGGCCGAGTCGCTGGGGCTGCGGCGGCTGGCGCCGACGGTGGTCGTCAGTACCGTCGCGCTCGACTCACTCCTCCCCCGGCTGCGCGAGCTGGGCCTGGCCCCGGTCGTCGAGGCACCCGACGGATCCGTCCACGTCGCGCGCACCGACGCCAAGCGCGCCAAGGCCCGCCACGGCCAGCGCCCGGCAGGTGCCCAGGAGGCCCACCTCGCTGCGCGTGCGTCCGCGGTGGCGGCGCGAGTCAAGGCGGGCGACGAGACCGCGGCCTCCCGCCCGGCTCCGGCCGAGCCGGCCTCCACCATGGCGATCCTCCACGAGGCCATCGATGCCGGGGAGCAGGTCGTCATCTCCTACGTCGACGGCCGCGGCGTCGGCGGCGAAGCCCGTGTCGAGCCGCTGGGGATCGACGGTGGCTCTCTCGCGGCCCGGGTCGAGGACGACGTACGTTCCTTCGCGCTGTCCCGGATCAGGAGTGTGCGCCCGACGTCGCCGTAGGCTGGTGCGGTGAACGACGGCCCCCTGATCGTCCAGTCGGACAAGACGCTGCTGCTCGAGGTCGACCATGCCCGGGCAGGTGAGTGTCGCAAGGCGATCGCGCCGTTCGCCGAGCTGGAGCGGTCACCGGAGCACATCCACACCTACCGGCTGACGCCGTTGGGGCTGTGGAATGCGCGCGCGGCCGGGCACGACGCCGAGCAGGTGGTGGACACGCTGCTGGAGTTCTCCCGCTATCCCGTACCGCACTCCCTGCTGGTCGATGTCGCCGAGACGATGGCCCGCTACGGCCGGCTCCGTCTCGAGAAGAACCCGGCCAACGGGCTGGTGCTGGTCTCCTCCGACCGGGCGGTGCTGGAAGAGGTCATCCGGGCGAAGAAGGTCGCCGGGATGCTGGGCGAACGGCTCGACGACGACACCGTCGTCGTCCACCCCTCCGAGCGCGGCAACCTCAAGCAGGCGCTGCTCAAGCTCGGCTGGCCGGCCGAGGACTACGCGGGCTACGTCGACGGCGAGGCCCACTCGATCGCGCTGGACAACACCGACTGGACGCTGCGCCCCTATCAGTCGGAGGCGGCTGAGTCGTTCTGGCACGGCGGCTCCGGGGTCGTCGTGCTCCCCTGCGGCGCCGGCAAGACGCTGGTCGGCGCCGCCGCCATGGCGCACGCCCAGGCAACCACGCTGATCCTCGTCACCAACACCGTCTCCGCGCGGCAGTGGAAGGACGAGCTCGTACGCCGCACCTCACTGACCCCGGACGAGATCGGCGAATACTCCGGGTCGGTCAAGGAGATCCGGCCGGTCACCATCGCCACCTACCAGGTGCTGACCATGCGCCGGAAGGGCGCCTATCCCCACCTGGAGCTGCTCGATGCCCGCGACTGGGGGCTGGTCGTCTACGACGAGGTCCACCTCCTTCCCGCCCCGATCTTCCGGATGACCGCCGACCTGCAGGCGCGGCGCCGGCTCGGCCTGACCGCGACGCTGGTGCGTGAGGACGGGCGCGAGGGCGACGTGTTCTCCCTGATCGGCCCCAAGCGCTACGACGCTCCGTGGAAGGACATCGAGGCGCAGGGCTGGATCGCCCCGGCGGACTGCGTCGAGGTGCGGGTGACGCTGCCCGCCGACGAGCGGCTCGTCTATGCCACCGCCGAGCCCGACGAGCGCTACCGGATCGCCTCGTGCACGCACCACAAGATCGACGTGGTCAAGGAGATCGTCGCCTCCCACGCCGGCAAGCCGACGCTCGTGATCGGGCAGTATCTCGAGCAGCTCGACGAGCTCGCCGCCTCGCTCGACGCCCCGGTGATCGAGGGCAAGACGTCGGTCAAGGAGCGACAGCGGCTCTTCAACGCCTTCCGCTCCGGCGAGCTCGACCTGCTGGTCGTCTCCAAGGTCGCCAACTTCTCCATCGACCTGCCCTCGGCCGAGGTCGCGATCCAGGTCTCCGGGGCCTACGGCTCCCGCCAGGAGGAGGCCCAGCGGCTCGGCCGGCTGCTGCGCCCCGGCGACGGCAACAAGACCGCGCACTTCTACACGATCGTCTCCCGCGACACCGTCGACGCCGACTTCGCACAGAACCGCCAGCGCTTCCTGGCCGAGCAGGGCTATGCGTACCGGATCGTCGACGCCGACTCTCTCGACGACCTCACGTCCTGATCTCACCTCACCCGAGCGCAACGACGCGCAGCTGGTGAGGTGGTGGACAGTTCTGCACCCATTGGTCCCGGCACTCCCGGCACAACAGATAGGTGTGGGTGCAGCGGTCGTCGGGACAGAGCACGGTCACCGCGTACGACGCTACCTCGCCACAAGGCTCCGCGTCGCTGTCCGGGCTGCCGCAGCTGCACTCACAGGCAGGCCGCTCGCCGAGCTCCTCCTCGAACCGCTCGATCTCCTCATCGATGGTCGTGCTGATGGTCATGACATCTCCTCCGTCTGGATCGGATGTCGTCCTCACCACCACCTAAACAGAGACCACCGACAGTTCTGCCTCATGGATCGTGGTCTCGAAGCCGAGATCGGGCCGTGAGCCTCCGACCGGGGTCAGCTGCACGACGATCCCGGTCGCGACGTCCAGCGCGATGTCGTACGCCTCGGGGTAGATCGTCCCCGCGGACGGCTCCCAGCCCGGGTCACCGTCGCCGTACTCGTCGCGGTCGGAGACCCAGGACCACAGCAGCGGACAGCAGCCACATCGCGGCTCGTACTCGTCTCCGGGCACCGCCCTCGCCCACCAGGTCGCCCGACCCCCTCGCTCCTCCGAGCGCAGGTCGCTCAGCACGACATCGGAGGAGAGCTCCTCGGGATCGAGCATCGACACGAAGACGTAGTTGTTCCACATCGGGTCGTCGATGTCGTGGGTGTAGGCCCGCGACCGGCTCTCCACGAGACCGTCGGCGCGCAGGACCGGCGCCGGATCGAACACCGGAGCCTCACCCCTCTCCACGCGATCCCCGTCGGCATCGCGTACGCGGAGCCAGCCAGGTCGGCGCAACCAGCATTCGACGTCGCCCTCGTCCCGCGTCCGCCACGTGAAGTGCAGGGCAGAGAAGCGCCACGGCGAGGATCGGGCGAGCGCGCGGAAGGTGTCCTCGGTCAGCGGGATCTCAGCTTCCATCGGACCCAGCCTCGTCCAGCCAGCGGCCGTTCCGCATCAGGTGGCGTCCTTCGAGCTCGTTGGACTCCCGCCAGGCCTGGATCTTCGTCGGCCGGACGCGGATCAGACTGTCCGCCCAGATGCTCGGGTCGCCGCCCTGCTTCTCGGCGTAGATCTCCAGGACCCGCTTCGGCGTACGCTCCATCGGCTCGACCTCGGCGCGACCGTCGATGATCACGACGTCGCGCAGCTCGCCGAGCGCCAGGCGTACGACCGAGGAGGCGGACAGGTTGCGCTGGGTGCGCGCACCGCCCATGCTCGCGATCCAGATCTCGCCCTCCCACCACACGAACGAGATCGGCACCAGCCACGGCTGATCATCGTGCGCGGAGGCGATCCAGAGGTCGATGTCGTTCTCCAGACGGGCTCGGGTGTCGGCGAGTCTCTGGGCGAGGGAGCGAGGGTCGGCAGCCATGGCCGCACCCTAAGCCGCAGTCGCCCCGGCGGTGTAGCGGTTTCCGGATGAGGCTTTGGGGGAGGATGAGCACATGGAGACCTGGGAGTTCGAGGCCGAGCTGTGGCCGTGGAAGGAAGCGACCGACGCCTGGATCTTCGTGACCGCGCCACCCGAGGTCACCGAGGACATCCGCGAGGCGTCGATCGCGACCGGTCCGCCCCGCGGCTTCGGGTCGGTGAGGGTCGAGGCGCGGATCGGCACGACCACCTGGAGGACGTCGGTCTTCCCAGGTCAGGAAGGCTATGCGCTGCCGATCAAGAAGGACGTACGCCGCCGGGAGGACCTCCAGGTCGGTGACCGGGCGCTCGTCTCGATCACCCTCGTCTGACCCTCGCAAAAATCCCGCGCGCAACCGGCCACCGGCATGGTTGGCTCGGCCACGATGAGCGCCCGAATGCACGACGACGAGCTGATGATCGACGAGGACGTGGTGCGGTCCCTGCTGAGGCGGGACCTCGTCGCGTACGCAGAGCTTCCCCTCCGCCCGCTGGAGTCCACCGGGTCGACCAACCGGCTCTTCAGGCTGGGCGAGGAGCATCTCGTACGCCTCCCCCGCCAGCCCCGCGGCTCGGCCACGATCACCCAGGAGGCGCGGTGGGTGCCCGGGTTCGCGACCAGCCTCGCGGTGGCCACGCCCGAGGTGATGGCGGTCGGCGAGCCGGGCTTCGGCTATCCCGAGCGCTGGAGCGTCGTGCGCTGGCTCGACGGCGAGAAGCCGGCCCCCGGCGCGGGTGACGTCACCGCTGCGGACCTGGCCGAGGTCGTGACCGGACTCCGCCGGACCGAGGTGCCCCAGGAGGCGCTCGACGACACCGAGCTGCGCTGGTATCGCGGCGAGCCGATCGCCGGCTTCGACGCCGACGTCCGGTCGAGCCTGCGTGAGTGTCGCGAGCTCACCGACCTCGAGCTGGACCTGGACGCGGTCGAGGCCGTCTGGGACGAGGTGATGACCCTTCCCCTGGCGCCGACCGAACCGCACTGGCTCCACGGCGACCTGCTCGCCGAGAACCTCCTCGCCCGCGACGGCCGCCTCACCGCCGTACTCGACTTCGGCGCCCTCTCCGTGGGCGACCCCACCGTCGACCTGATCTGCGCCTGGGAGCTCCTCGACGCCGCCGGCCGCGACGAGTTCCGCAGGATCCTGGACGTCGACGACGCCACCTGGCTCCGCAGTCGCGGCTGGGCGCTCTTCATCGCCGTCATGACCTTCCCCTACTACTGGCAGACCATGCCCGTACGCTGCGCCGACCGCCTCGTCATGGCCCGCGCGGCGGTGGCGGGTTGAGCTTGGGTTGTGCCTAGCCGCGGCCTTTGAGCCGGGAGCGGAGGACGAGCCGGGCCGCGGGCCCGAGATCCTCGATGACCTGGACGAGCGTGCCGAGCTGCTCGAGGGAGGCGAAGGCCGACTCGGCGCCGGGGCGGTCGACGCCGTCGTACATGAGGAGGCCGATGAACGCCGAGCTGATCGCACGCGACAGCCCAGGCGCGTCCACCACGCCTTCGACAGGGCTTCCCTCCAGGGCACGAGCGACCGCGGCCTCGATCTCCTCGTTCCACCGGCCCAACGCGTAGCGCGCCGTCTCGGCCAGCGTCTTGTCCCGCTGCGCACCGGCTAGGAGCTGAGCCATCACCGTGATGTTGCCTGCGGCTCGCTCGCGCTCGTGAAGCCCCCGCCCGAGCTCCAGCAGCTCGCTCAGCGAGGTCACCTGCCCGAACTCTTCCCGGTAGGACGCCGCCGCCTCGTCCGACACCGCCCGGCACGCCTGGTCGACGAGATCCACGACGGTTCCGAAGTGATAGAAGACCAGCGCCTGGTTGACCCCCGCCCGGTCGGCAACCGCGCGCGCCGAGAGACCGGCGATCCCGTCCTCCTTGAGCAGGTCGGTGACCGCCAGCATCAGCTTGGCCTTGGTGGGGTTCATTCTGCGGCAGGCTCCTTGGTGACGAGCAGGTTGTAGCCGATCAGGACGAGACCGAGTATGCCGCCACCGATGAAGCCTGCGAACACGCAGAGCAGGGCGATCCACGGCCCGGCGTGGATCCATCCATCCGACATCACGAATCGCGCGGCCGACACCAGCGTCCCTGCCAACGCGAAGTAGACGAAGGTCTCAGGAGTACGCAGCGCCCGGATCCGCGCACGGCGGGTGATCGCACGCCCGAAGAGCCCCGTGATCAGAGCGGCAACGGCACTCACGCCGACGAAGATCGCGAGGTCCTCCGAAACATCCAGGCTCGCCCCCGAGAACATGACCTTGCTGAGCAGCACAAACGACAGTCCCGCGGCAACGATCGCCGGCCAGGCCCGGTCCACGACCACAGAGCGCGGAAGCAGCGACGCGGGCGCCACCAGAACCGCGAACGGCAGACCCACGATCGCACCCATGACGGCTCCGGTCGTCCCGCCGACGACCGTCCCGAGGACAGGCACGAGAAGCGTCCCGAAGCCACCACCCACGACCAACCCGAGGACCACACCGAACAGCCATCCTCGGAGAAGCGCCCAGAAGCAGATCCGCACTCGAACCACCACGTACGCCTCCTCGAACCCATTTGAGCGATTGCTCAAATTCAAGGTAGCGCATCTCTTGAGCGATCGCTCAAATAGGCCGTATGGTCGCTCCCATGAAGATCGTCATCCCCGGTGGAACCGGCCAGGTCGGAGGCATCCTGCGGCGTGCCTGGAGCACTCGAGGACATGAGGTCGTGGTGCTATCCCGCCACCCCGAACGACTGGAGGAGGGCGTACGCCATCAGGTCTGGGACGGCCGGACGATCGGCCCGTGGGCCGACGAGATCGACGGCGCGGACGTGGTGGTGAACCTCGCGGGCCGGACGGTCAGCTGCCGCTACACCGAGGCCAACCTGAAGCAGATGATGGACTCGCGGGTCGAGTCGACCAGGGTCGTCGGCGAGGCGATCGCCAAGGCATCGGCTCCCCCGCGCACCTGGCTGCAGATGAGCACCGCGACGATCTACGCCCACCGCTTCGACGCCCCCAACGACGAGGCGACCGGCATCATCGGCGGAAGCGAGCCCGACACCCCCGCCTACTGGGAGTTCTCGACGAGGATCGCCAAGAGCTGGGAGGCCGAGCAGGCCGCAGCGGAGACACCGCGGACCCGCAAGGTGGCGCTCCGCTCGGCGATGGTGATGAGCCCCGACAAGGGCGGCGTCCTCGACGTACTCCTCACCATGGCGCGCCTCGGCCTCGGCGGTCCCGTCGCCGGCGGTGACCAGTTCGTCTCCTGGATCCATGAGACCGACTTCGTACGCGCCTGCGATCTGCTCATCGAGCGCGACGACATGGCCGGACCGATGAACCTGGCAGCACCAGGACCGCTGCCCCAGCGCGACCTGATGCGCACGCTGCGGAAGGAGGCCAGGATGCCGATCGGGCTGCCCGCCACCCGCTGGATGGCGGAGATCGGGGCCTGGGCGCTGCGTACGGATACCGAGCTGCTCCTCAAGAGCCGTCGCGTCGTCCCAGGGCGGCTGCTGGAGGAGGGTTTCGAGTTCGAGTACGCCGATTGGGCGGCCGCCGCCCACGACCTCGTGGACCGGGCACGGCGGCGGACGCGGCAGACAAACCAGTCGCATCGCCCAGCCGGATCGGCCACGATGAAAAGGTGACCCGCGCGACCTGGCAGCCCCGACCCGACGACGCCGAGACCCTGAGAAGGTTCTTCGGCAAGGACGGGCGGCTGCTGACGATCCCGTCGAAGCACGTCAAGAAGCTGGTGGTGCTCAACCAGCTCGCGCAGGCCTTCGAGCCGGGCAAGGTCTACCCCGAGCAGGAGGTCAACGAGATCCTGCGACGGTTCCACGACGACGTCGCCGCGCTGCGCCGCTACCTCCACGAAGAGGGCTTCATGATGCGCGAGGGCGGCTTCTACTGGCGCGACGGCGGGAGTGTGGAGGTCTGAGCGGCGAGGGCCCCGTCCGTCGGGCATGATTCGGCCCATGACGATGCCGGACCAGTCGGGCCAGCCAGTGCCCGGACAGCCGCCCGTGGGTTGGATCGACCTGACGATCCAGGGCAGCCACATGACCTCCAACATGATCGCGCCGACCGCGCTGCTCAACGGCCACCAGATGCCGACGCAGTACGGCCGCAACGTCTTCCCGGTGCCGCCCGGCCACTGGACCGTGGACATGTATACGCAGTGGACCTGGAAATTCGGTCGGGCCTCGATGAACTTCGACGTCGCCGAGGGCCAGACCGTCCCGGTCTTCTACGCCGCCCCGTTCACCACGTTCAACAGGGGTGCGATCGGGCACGAGAAGCAGAGCAAGCCGGGTCTGCTCGGCTTCCTCGCCATGATGGCGGTGCTGGTGCTCGTCGTGGTCGGCATCGTGGTCGCGGTGAGCTGACGCGCGGGCAAGATTCGAATGTCGGTGGTCACCGATAGCGTCAGCACTGTGACCTCCACCGAATCACGCGGCCGAAGCCGAGCCCCGGGCACCCGACAGGGCTACGCGGTCCTCGACGTCGAGACGACCGGGCTCGACCCCTACCGCGACCGTGTGATCCAGGTGGCGATCCGCCAGATCGCCGCCGACGGCACCGCCGAGTCGGAGTGGGAGACACTGGTCAATCCCGGCGCGGGCGTCGACCCGGGGCCGGTCGAGGTCCACGGACTGACCAGCGCCGACCTCGCCGGCGCGCCGCTCTTCCGGGACGTCGCCCCCATGATCGCCCAGCGCCTCGCCGGCCGGGTCTTCGTGGCCCACAACGCTCCGTTCGACTGGACGTTCGTGGCCGTGGAGTCGGACCGCGCCGGCGTACGACTCGAGGTCTTGGAGTGGCTGTGCACGATGCGGTTCGCGAAGGCGCTCGCGCTGGAGGTGCCGGACAAGTCGCTGGCCACCATCGCGGCCTACTACGCGGTCGAGCAGCTGAAGGCCCACGACGCCGGTGACGACACCCGGGTGGCCGCGGAGATCCTGCTGCGCGAGCTGGCCGACGCCGACCGGGTCGGTCTCATGCTGCCGCTGGTGGAGTGCAACACCTCGCGAGACCGGCTGAAGCGGACCGTACGCCGCTGGTTCAGCCGCGTCCGGCGACCGCTTCACTGAGAGATCGTCCCAACATCCGGGACATTTTCCGCAGAAATGCAACCGGAGAACCCGGTTCGGACATCACTATGTCGTCGGCCCCGCGTTACTTGAAGTAACAGCACCTTGAGGGCCCTGGTCCGAAGTGAGGCGATGAAGATGGTCATCCGGGGATTGATCGCCGGGGCGCTCGCCGCCCTGTTGGCAACGACGGTCGCGGCCTGTGCCGTGGAGCCGGCCGCCGCGCCGGGGTCCGAGGCAACGGCCTCACCGGCCGCGGGCTCTCCCTCGGCCAGCCCGTCGGCGTCGCCCAGCGCGACTCCGACACCGTCGCCCAGCGCGAAGCCGAAGCCCGAGCCGAAGCCGTCCCCGACCTCGGGCCCGCGGCTCTTCGGCAAGGGCGACAGCGGCGACAACGTACGTGACCTGCAGGCGCGCCTGAAGCAGATCGGCTGGTTCAACGCGGGCGTGACCGGGTTCTACGGCAACGTCACCACCGAGGCCGTCTCCGGTTTCCAGGCCAAGCGCGGCATCGCGGTCACCGGCTTCGTGGACCAGACCACGCTCGACCGGCTCCGCGCGATGACCCGCGAGCCGACCGAGGCCGAGCTGACCAACGCGCCGCCGCCGGTGCCCGCCGGCAAGCTCGACCCGCGCTGCCTGACCGGCCGGGTGATGTGCATCGACAAGTCCACCTCGGTGCTGCGCTGGGTCGTCGGCGGGAGCGTGCAGATGAGCGTCGAGGTGCGGTTCGGCTCCCAGGAGCTGCCCACCCGCGAAGGCCAGTTCTCGGTCTTCGCCAAGAGCCGCGACCACGTGTCGTCGATCTACAAGACCCCGATGCCGTTCGCGATGTTCTTCTCCGGCGGCCAGGCGGTCCACTACTCCCCCGACTTCGCCGCCAACGGCTACAACGGCGCCTCCCACGGCTGCGTGAACGTACGCGACTACGGCGCCATCACCTCGCTCTACGACCAGGTCAACATCGGCGACGGCGTCGTCATCTACTGGTCCTGAGCATCGCCGCGGGCCGACGTCCGGCCCTCGGGCAGGATTGAGGAGGCGTACGTCCGGAGTCTTAGGCTTGAGCCATGAAGGCGCTGCTCCTGGAGAACATCCATCCCGTCGCTGTCGAGAACCTCGAGAAGGCCGGCTTCGAGGTCGAGCTGCGCAGCAAGTCTCTCTCCGAGGACGAGCTGGTGGCCGACCTTCCGGGCGTGACGCTGCTCGGCATCCGGTCCAACACCCACATCACCCCGCGGGTGCTGGACGCGGCCACCGACCTCAAGGCGATCGGCTGCTTCTGCATCGGCACCAACCAGGTCGACCTGGCCGGCGCTGCCGAGCGCGGCGTGGCTGTCTTCAACGCCCCCTACTCCAACACCCGCTCGGTCGTCGAGCTGGTCATCGGCTACATCATCTCCCTGGCGCGACGGCTGCCGGAGAAGACCGAGAAGATGCACGCCGGCGTCTGGGACAAGTCCGCGAAGGGCTCCCACGAGATCCGCGGCCGCACCTTGGGCATCGTGGGCTACGGCAACATCGGCACCCAGCTGTCCAACATCGCCGAGGCGCTGGGGATGTACGTCATCTTCTACGACATCGCCGACCGACTGGCCCACGGCAACGCGCGCCGGATGAAGTCGCTCGACGCGCTCTTGGAGGAGGCCGACGTGGTCTCCATCCACATCGACGGACGCCCGGGCAACCTGGGCATGTTCGGCGAGGAGCAGTTCGCGAAGATGAAGCCGCGCTCGCTGTTCATCAACGCCGCGCGAGGCTTCCTCGTCGACAACGACGCGCTGCGCAAGCACATCGAGTCCGGCCACATCGCCGGCGCCGCGCTCGACGTCTTCCCGATCGAGCCCAAGGCCCAGGGCGACGCCTTCGAGAGCCCGCTGCAGGGTCTCGACAACGTCATCCTGACCCCGCACGTCGGCGGTTCGACGCAGGAGGCGCAGGAGGAGATCGGCTGGTTCGTCTCCGGCAAGCTGCGCGACTTCGTCCGCTCCGGGTCGACCGCGCTGAGCGTCAACCTGCCCGCCGTCCAGCCGCCGCCGCTGGCCGAGGGCGCCCGCCTCGCGCTGCTGCACGACAGCGTCCCGGGTGTGCTCGCCGAGCTCAACGCGCTGCTCGCCGCCGAGGGTGTCAACGTGACCGGCCAATACCTCGCCACCGCAGGTGAGACCGGCTTCGTGGTCACCGACGTGATCGACGTACCTGCGACGACGCTGGAGAAGATCACAGCCAACCCGCACACCCGGTGGGTGCGCGCCTACCACGCCTGACGCTAGCGTTCTGGCTCATGGAGCTCCCGCAACATTGGCCGCTGCCAGAGGCGACCGACCTTCTCGATGACGTCCTGGCAGCGTACGACGACCCGACCCGCCGCTATCACGACCGCCGGCACCTCACCGAGGTGCTGGACCGGATCGAGGAGCTGCGGGCGGAGGGAGAGCGCTTCGACCCGCTGACGGTCACGCTGGCAGCGTTCTTCCATGACTCCGTCTATGACGGGGAGCGGGACGCCGAGGAGCGTTCGGCCACCTGGGCCGAGGACGCGCTGGGCGGCTACCTGCAGGATGACGCGGTGGCCGAGGTCGCCAGGCTGGTGCGGCTGACCGAGACCCACGACCCCGCCCCCGACGACCACAGCGGCCGGGTGCTCTCCGATGCCGACCTGGCGATCCTGGCGGCGCCGGAGGAGCGCTATGCGGAGTACGCCGCGACCGTCCGCGAGGAGTACCAGCACCTGTCCGACGAGGAGTTCCGCGTCGGTCGCGCCCAGGTCCTGGAGCGGCTGCTGGAGAAGGAATCACTCTTCTCGACACCCTTCGCGAGGATCAGCTGGGAGGCCGCCGCACGGGCCAACATCTCGGCCGAGATGGAGACCCTGAGCACATACCTGTCACCTGACCGATAACGATTCGTAAAGAACCGCTCACCGGTGACAGAATTCGTCGGTGAGCTTCCAGACGTACGCCGACCTGTGGCGGATCCCCGACGTTCGCCGCATCCTCGTGCTGGGTCTGTTCCTGCGAATTCCGATGCCGGCGTCCGCTGTCATCGTGACCCTTCACGTGGTCGGCCCCCTAGACCGCTCCTACGCCGAGGCCGGGCTGGTCTCGACGGTCCTCGCGATCGCGATGGCGGTCTCCGCGCCCTGGCTCGGCCGGCTCCTCGACCGCCTCGGCCTGCGGCGTACGCTCCTGCTGCCGCTGGCCGTCCTCCCGATCGCCTGGTCGATCGCTCCCTGGGTCGGCTACCTTCCGCTGCTCGCGCTGGTCGCGGTCGCGGGGCTCTTCACCGTCCCGTCCTTCTCGATCGTGCGCCAGGTGATGCTCCGCTCGGTCGGCCCCGGGCAGCGCACGGCGGCACTGAGCGCCGACGCGATCATGACCGAGCTCGGCTTCATGGTCGGTCCGGTCATCGGCGTCCTCGGCGCCAGCTACTTCGGCACCTCCTGGGCGATGCTGCTGATCCAGTGGCTCGGGATCGTGGCGGCGGTCGTGCTGTGGCTGTTCAACCCGATGATCACCGAGGGCGAGCCGACCGTCCCGAGCGACGCGGTCCCCAGTGACACCGGCGCCCCGGCGCGCCGCCGCTTCGGGCTCCCGTCATGGGTGAACCCGGGCGTCACGCTCCTGCTCGCCGGCACCTTCACCGCCTCGCTCATCCTCATCGCCGAGGACCTCGGCACCGTGGCCGCGATGCGCGACTTCGACCGCACCGCCCTGCTCGGGCTCGTCATGGCGATCTGGGCGCTCGGCTCGCTGCTCGGCGCCCTCATCTACGGCGCCCTCAACAGCCACCCCTCGACCGCGGTGATGCTCGTCCTGCTGGGTGCGACGACGGTGCTCACCGCGTTCGCCTGGGACCCGATCTCGTTCGCCGTACTGCTCCTGCTCAGCGGCTTCTTCTGCGCCCCGACCCTGACCGCCGCGCTCGAGGCGATCACCAGCAGCGTCCCCTCGTCCGTACGCGGGGAGGTGATGGGCTGGCACGGCTCGGCCATCACCCTCGGCAGCGCCGTCGGCGCGCCCACCGCCGGGTTCGCCATCGACCTGATCGGCTGGCAGGGCGGCTTCGTCCTCGGCGGCGGCCTCGGCCTCTTGATCGCCGCGGGCATCTGGCTCACCACCCGACGGATGTCCACCCCCGCCGAGGCGTCACACCCGCCGGGCGAGAAGTCACCCGCGCCGGCCGAGTAGTCACCGCGGTGCCGTCTCGACCGACCGGGGCGACGTCTCGGCTAGCGGGGTTTGCGGCGGCGCAGGCCGGCGGCAAGGAGAGCGGAGACCAGCACCCGGGAGGTGACCTCGACGGCCCCCGCAGCGACGAGGACGTCGTAGGCCTCGGCGGGTACGTCGTAGTGGTCCCGGTCGAAGCCTCGGGCCGGGATTCCCATCCGGCTCGCGAAGGCGTGCAGCTCCTCGTAGGAGGTGTCGCTGGCGAGGTGGGACCACATCCGGCCGCGACTGGGTACGTTCGGCGGGTCGATGAGGATCACGGGCCATTCTTACCGTGCTCACCCTGAGACCACAGGCTCCGCCCACAGCCTTGACCGGTCGGCAAGAATGGTCCGTGATGAACACGACAGTGCTGTTCGAGGCTCGGGCGAGGGTGCTCCATGACCTCGATGCCCGCGGACTCGCCGGTGCGGCAGCCGTCTCGGCTCTCGAGGACGCGATGACAGAGCGCGGCTGGTGGGTGGAGCAGTGGCCGGAGGGCAAGGCGTACGTCGCCGGCCTGGTCGCCCAGGACGTGCAGGATCTGCTCTTCGACGGCGAGGCCGCCGCGAGATGGCCGGTCTGCACCACGTGTCCGCCCGAGGCGCCGGTGCACTCGCTCCACATCACCCCCGACCTGGGAGGTCCGGACCCGATCTGGATCTGCGAGGAGAGCGGCGACGTGGTCGCACCCCTCGGCGACCTCTGACCGAGCCGGGAAGTTCGGAAGGGTCAGGACGGACCGAGCTGCAGGTGCAGCGCGTAGCGGTCGGCGCGGTAGACCGAGCGGCACACCTCGACGTAGCGGTCCCCCGAAACCGACTTCCGCTGCCTGCGGAGAACGGGGACGCCGACCGAGAGGCCGAGCAGGGTGGCCTCCTCGATGTTGGCCACATCGGCGCGGAACGTGTCGTCGACCCACGACGGCCGCATGTGGCGACTGGCCAGCTCTGCGTAGAGGCTGGTCGGCGCGGTCCGCTCGAGCATCCCGGGCACGATCGCCTCGTCGAGGTAGACGTCCTCGATACAGATCGGCACCCCGTCACCGCGGCGCAGGCGCCGCCAGTGGATGACTGCCGCACCCTCCTTGATGCTCAGCGCCCGAGCGATGGTGGGCCCGGCCTTCTCGCGGCCGAGCAGCAGCGTCTCGGAGGATGCCTGCATCCCCCGGCGAGCCATCTCCTCGCTGAACCCGAGCACCGGACTCGCGGCCCGCGGCGGGCGCGCGACGAAGGTGCCCCGGCCCGGGATACGGACCAGCAGACCGTCGGCGACGAGCGCGTCGAGCGCCTGCCGCACGGTGGCCCGGGCGACGCTGAACTTCTGGACCAGCTCGCGCTCGGAGGGCGCGGAGGCACCAGGGCTTTCGCCGATGACCAGCTCCCTGACGTACTCACGGATCTGGACGTGCTTGAGCGACCGCTCTCCCTCGACCGACCGGACCATGAGCAGAGCGTAGGTGTACACCTCGCGTACGTCCCGAGTTTGGTCAAGTTGTGACATTGCAACGAGATGAGGCAGACCAGCTGCAACGAAACATCAATGTCCGATCTCAGTAGAACACATGTTCGATCACGAGGTATGGTGAAGAGGTGGACTTCCAGGGAACACTCTTCGCCCCCACAGACGACGAGACCTCCGAGACGACCTACGAGCGGATCCAGCTGGACCGCGGGGCCTGGGTGGACATCGCCCGCGGCTGGCTGCCCGATCCCGACGACGTCTTCGCGGCGCTGGTCAGCGACGTCCCGTGGCGCGAGGAGCGCCGGCAGATGTACGACCGCGTCGTCGACGTACCCCGGCTCCTGCACACCTACCTGCAGGGCGACCCGCTCCCCCACCCCCGGCTCGCCGAGGCCCGCGGCCGCCTCACCGCCCACTACCTGCCCGAGCTGGGCGAGCCGTTCGTGAGCGCGGGCTGCTGCTACTACCGCAACGGCCACGACTCGGTCGCCTGGCACGGCGACAAGATCGGCCGGGGCCGCACCAACGACACGATGGTCGCGATCGTCTCCGTCGGCGACCCCCGCCGCCTCGCGCTACGCCCCCACGGCGGCGGCAAGGGCATGAGCATCCAGATGGGTCACGGCGACCTCGTCGTCATGGGCGGCTCCTGCCAGCGCACCTGGGAGCACGCCATCCCCAAGGTCGCCTCCGCCGGCCCCCGGATCTCGGTCCAGTTCCGCCCCCGCAACGTCTTCTGAGAGGCGACCTCTTAGGTGGGCCCCAGATGCGGTCCGTACGCTGGTAGGAAAGGATGGGACTGACAGCCGACGCCTCTGGAGCCGCCTTGACCACCACCGCACCACCCACCGCCCCGCCGTCCGCTGAGGAGATCGCCAGGGCGAAGGAGATCGTCGGGCGGGTCAGCACCGCCTTCAGCAGCCGTGTGGTCGGCCAGGAGCGGCTCAGGACGGCGCTGCTGATCGCGCTGCTCTCCGAGGGTCACGTGCTGCTCGAGAGCGTGCCCGGCCTGGCCAAGACGCTGGCCGCCTCGACGCTGTCACAGACGGTCAAGGCGCAGTTCTCCAGGATCCAGTGCACCCCCGACCTGCTGCCGAGCGACATCATCGGCACCCAGGTCTACGACCAGCGCAACCACGAGTTCGAGACCCAGCTCGGCCCGGTGCACGCCAACTTCGTGCTGCTCGACGAGATCAACAGAAGCTCCGCCAAGACGCAGAGCGCGATGCTCGAGGCGATGCAGGAGCGCCAGACGTCGATCGCGGGCCACATCCATCCGCTGCCGCGCCCGTTCATGGTCCTCGCGACGCAGAACCCGATCGAGGAGGAGGGGACGTACGTCCTCCCTCACGCGCAGATGGATCGGTTCCTGCTCAAGGAGATCGTCAACTACCCCAGCGACGCCGAGGAGCTCGTCGTCCTGGAGCGGATCGAGGCCGGCACGCTCGGACCCGACCACGAGGTGACCCGTCCGGTCGCCGACCCCGACGACGTGATCTGGCTCCAGGAGCTGGCCAAGCGCGTCTACGTCGACCCGGCGATCAAGCGCTACATCGTCGCCCTCGTCCAGGCCACCCGCAACGCCCGCCAGCTTCTCGGGCCGGAGACGGGCTCCTACGTCGAGATCGGCGCGTCCCCGCGTGCCTCGATCGCGTTCCTGCAGGCGTCGCGCGCCGCGGCGCTGCTGCTCGGCCGTTCCTACGTCACCCCCGAGGACGTGCGCGAGCTGCGCCACAGCATCCTGCGCCACCGGCTCCACCTCAGCTTCGAGGCGCTGGCCGAGAAGGTCCAGCCCGAGATGCTGGTCGACGCGCTGGTCCGCGCTGTCCCGAGCCCCTGAGTGGCGCAGTCATGGCGACGTACCTTCCCCGGATCCGCACGCGGTTGATGATCCATGCCCACCGCAAGGTCCTGGGCCTGCTCGACGGGGAGTACGCCAGCGTCCAGACCGGGCGCAGCATGGACTTCCACGACCTGAGGGAGTACGTCCCGGGCGACGACGTCAAGGACATCGACTGGAAGGCGACGGCCCGGTCCCGGAGCCTGCTGGTCAAGCGGTTCACCGCCGAGCGCCAGCATCTGGTGCTGCTGGCGATCTCCACCGGCCGGAGCATGGCTGCCCAGGCGACCGGCACCACGACCAAGCGCGAGCTGGCGATCTTCACGGCCGGCCTGGTCGGCTGGCTGGGCGTGCGCCACGGGGACAAGGTCGCGGTCGCCTACGGCGACTCGGAGACCCAGAAGCTCACCAAAGCCGCCGACACCGAGGTCGCACTCGAGCGGGCGCTGGGCCAGGCCCACGACGCGATCACCCCCGATGCCGCCGAGGCCGACATCGTCGCGGTCCTGCGCCACATCGCGACCAACGTACGCCGCCGGGCGATTCTGCTCGTCGTCACCGACGAGCACTCGGTCAGCGACGAGATGGCTGCGGTCCTGCGTCGCCTCACCGTCCAGCACGAGGTCCTGGTCGCCGGCATCGACGACCTCGACCCCACCACCGCCGTGCGCGGCAGCGCACCGACCGTCGACATCGACACCGTCTCCGCCCTGCCCGGGTGGCTCACCGGCGACGCGGTCCTCCAGGCCCAGTACGCCGAGCTGGCAGCCGCCGAGGAGCACGGCCTGCGCGGCACCCTGGACCGCCTGGGCATCGCCTACCAGCGGGTCCAGGACGATGCCACCGCCATCGGTGCGGTCTTCCATCTCCTGCAGAGGCACCGTCATGCGCGCCGGTAGCGTCCCCGAGGAGTTCCAGCAGCCGCTCGCCCACTCGGGCTGGTGGCTGGTGCTCGCGCTCGCGCTGCTCGCCGCAGTGGCGCTCTACTACCTCGCGGTCATCCTGCTGACCCGCAAGCGCAGGCCGGTCGTCGAGGTCGAGACGCCCTGGGTACCCGCGCCTCGCGACTTCCGTGCCGAGCACCTGGCAGAGATCGACCGGATCGAGAGGGCCGTGCACCGCGGCGACGTACCGGCGCGGGTCGGCCACCAGCACCTGAGCCGCACCGTGCGCGACTACATCGCCGAGGTCAGCCAGATCCCGGCCGACAAGATGGTCCTCGCCGACCTGAAGGCGACCGTACGCAGCGACCCCCGCACGCGCCCCTTGGCGATGGCCGTCGAGGTGATGTACCCGCCCGCCTTCGCCTCCGAGGAGGAGGGTAAGGCTGCCGAGCGCTTCCCCGAGGCGCTGAGCCGGGCCCGTCAGGTGGTGACGACATGGACCTGAGATGGCCGGTTCTCGCCGCGATCGTGCTGGTCGTCACCGTCATCGCGATCGCCGCGATCGTCGTCCTCGCCGCCCGGGTGCATCGCCGCCCGACTGACGCGGTGCTCGTCGCCCACACCGAGCGGCTCAAGCGGCTCCCCCGGTTCCGTGAGCTCGCGGCCCAGCAGAAGTGGCTGTCGTGGTGGCAGACCGCGGGGATCGCGCTCGCGGTCATCGGGTGCATCTGGCTGATCGCTCGGCCGCAGACCACCGACATCACCCAGAACCGCTACTCCACCCGTGACATCGTGCTCTGCCTGGACGCCTCGACCTCGATGTTCGACGAGGACACCCAGGTCACCCAGGCCTACTCCCAGCTCGTCGCCGGCCTCAACGGCGAGCGGGTCAGCCTGGTCCTGTGGAGCGACGCCGCGGTCACCGTCTTCCCGCTCACCGACGACTACGGCTGGGTGCAGGACGAGCTGGCGCGGGCCGGCCGGGCCTTCGCCCTCGGCGACCAGGAGTACGTCGCCGGCACCTACCTCGGCAAGGAGCGAGCGAGCCTGATCAGCGACGGGATCGTCTCCTGCGTCAAGCGCTTCGACCTGTCCAACTCCGAGCGCGGCCGGGCGGTCATCGTCGCCTCCGACAACGACCCGCAGGGCGGCCCGCCGGTCTACACGCTGCCCGAGGCCACCGAGTTCGCCAAGGAGCGCGACGTCCAGCTCTACGGCATCGGCTCCGCCGACCTCAGCTTCCAGGAGGACAAGCGCGCCACCTTCGACAAGGCGGTGACCGACACCGGCGGCACCTTCTCGCTGCTCGGCGACGACGGCTCGATCGAGTCGATCCTGGCCGGCATCGACCGGCTCTCCGCCGACGAGGTCGTCGAGCCGCCGAAGTACCAGATCCGCGACGCTCCCGGCTGGCCGATCGCGACGATCGTCGTCGGCGTCCTCATGCTGATCGCCGGATGGGTCTACGCCCTTGTCCGCTCCGGCACGCTGTCCACGGGCCCGTCGTCCCGGCCGCCGGGAGGCTCGTTGCCTCCACAGTCCCGGCCACCGAGCGAGGTGGCACGATGAGCGCCGCAGGGTGGCAGATCCTCACGCTCGTACGCCGCGCGCTGATCGTCCTGCTCACCGTCGTCGTCCTGGTGCGACCGAGCTGGGGCGCAGCGCCGGCGGAGATGCGTACGGCCGATCTCGATGTCCTCGTCGTGGTCGACCGGACCCGGTCGATGGTCGCCGAGGACGCGCCCGGCGGCGAGGCGCGGATGAGGCAGCTCAAGAAGGACCTCAAGGCGCTCTCGGCGGCGCTGCCCTCGGTACGGTTCGGCGCGATCACCTTCGGCGGCGAGGTCGTCCGCACGGAGATGCCGTTCACCTACGACACCACCGCCTTCAACGCCTGGGTCGACGGGCTCTACGCCGAGCGGGCCTTCGACGGGTCCGGATCGATGGTCGATGCTCCGCGCGACGAGATGATCGAGGCTTTGGAGCGTGACCAGGAGCGCTTCCCCGAGCGGCGCCGGATCGTGGTGTTCGCCTCCGACGGCGAGAACACCCGCGAGGGCGTCGACCAGCAGTCGTTCAGCGAGGTCGACGATCTCTCGGCCGGCGGCGTGGTGCTCGGCTACGGCACCGAGGAGGGCGGCCGGATGCCCTGGGACGACGAACGTCCCCAGGACGGCTACCTCAAGGACGGCGAGGGCCAGGACGCCCGCTCCCGGATCGACCTGGCCAACCTGCGTGAGATCGCAGGTCAGATGGGTCTTCAGACGCTTCACCGCACGACGAAGGACACCAAGGAGATCACCACGGAGGCCTCGACCTGGGACTCCGAGATGCTCACCGAGGAGACCTCCGCCGGCGGCGAGGTGTCCCGGGCCTGGATCTTCGGCTTCCCGCTCCTGGCACTCTTGCTGTGGGAGCTGTGGGGCCATCGTCGCCGTGGACACGAGGCCGAGGAGGTGCTGTCGTGACCCTGACCGAGACACCTGTCGACTCGACCGAGCCGCAACCGCAACGCACTCCTCGCGAGCAGGTGCGGCGCGCGCTGCTGCTCGCCGGGATCGTGCCGGTGGTGATCGGGATCGCCTTCCTGGGGAAGGTGATCCTGATGGGTCACCACGACCGCGGCGGCCGGGATGCCTGGGACGTACGCGACGCCGCGACCGCGATGGAGCACTACTCCGCCAACCGCGACCTCAACTTCCTGCAGTCGTGGATCGCCCACTTCGACGCCGGCAACGCCGCCTTCCTGCTCGGCGAGAACGCCCGCGCGGTCGCCTACTACGGCGAGGCGCTGGAGCGCGTGCCCGAGGACCACGAGTGCACCGTACGCATCAACATGTCGCTGACTCAGGAGGCGATCGGCGACCGCGCCCGGGACGCCGGCAACCAAGCCGGTGCGAAGGCGGCGTACGAGGAAGCACTGGCCACGCTGAAGGAGGGCGACTGCCCCACCGACTCCGGCCAGGGCCCCGAGCAGTCCCAGCAGGGCGAGTCCGTCGAGGAGCGCCTGAAGGAGAAGCTGACCCCGAAGGTGCGGGTCAAGCCCAACGAGCAGGAAGACCCGCCCGAGGAGCCGCAGAACCAGGACGAGAAGGAAGACAAGCTCGACCGGCGCAACGGCGACGGCGAGTCCTACCGCCGCGACGACGCCGACCTGGACGACTACGGCGGGTTCAGCGACGAGCCCCAGTGGTGAACCTCAATGAACCTTCACGTAGCTGCGGCTTTCCTATGGGAGATCTCTTCTTCCATAGATCGCAGCGCGCAGACCTTCATCGCCCTGCATTTCATTGATCAACCAATTCGGCGTTCGCCGAAGCGTCGGCCAGTAGAACTCCTTGATTGACCAGGCACCACCACAAACAAAAGCGACGAGAAGTAGATAGGCAAGGCCACGTGCGACATCTTCCGTCGGGTCAAACCATCTATAGAAAGCCAGTACGGCCGCCGCGCAGGTGAACCCGATGGATGCAGGCAAGGAAGCATACGATGCCCGAAGCTTCAGCTCATTGGTCGACCGCGTTCCGCTCAAGGAGTGCATGAGCCCGCCTCTCCGGAATGACAGATACACGACCCACCCGCATCCAGCCATCCCGATCACTGTCACCAACAGCGTGACTGATCCTGACCGGGCAGAATCGCTATGCGTTGACGCCATAGCCACTGACATCGCCTGCGCAGTCAACGTCATCGCCCGTCCCCAGCCCCGGGCTCTGCCGGAAGATGGAATGGAGCGACGTTCTCGGGTCACGGAAGACCAACCCTTGCGAAGGACCAACCTTCGCCCTCCGAGGCACACCACTGGGCAAGACCGGCGCCAAACACTCCCACAGCGTCTGCACCATCGCCTCCTCGTAGTCTTCGGGCCGCTTCCCTACCTCGACCACCAGCACGCCGGAATCCGCGCGACGGGCCTGCAGCGTCGGGAACGCCTTGGCGCTCTCCTCGATCAGCGGCGCCAGTCCGACCGGAACAACAGTCATCCACGCGTATCCGCGCAGCACGTGGTCGGACTGGTAGATCCCGTCAACATACGACCGTCGAAGCGCCGGCTCCAGCGGCGAGGTGGCCACCACCCGCGTTCCCAATCGAACGTACGCAGTTCCGCGCTCATTGCGTCGCTGCCGCCGCGGCTCTGCCGGTTGGCTCAGCCTGGCAACCAAGGACCCTCCGCTGGGGAGTACAGAGTTGGCGAAGCCTCGACACCGTCCCAATAGATCCACAGGTGCCCGCTGCTCGGACACTTGAACATCACCGTTGCGTCCATGTACAGCTTGTCAAGATCCACAACTTCCGGGAGTTCGTCGAATGTTTGGTCTGCAAGCAAGTTCCACTGATACGGATGCGGAATGTCGCCGCTGGTGCGGATCGTGTAGCCACAAACACACTGAAACTTGGCCATCAGGGGAGCACCACCACATCGGAAACGCGGCTCGTACTGTTGGCTACCCTCGCCATGATGTCTCCTAGGTCGGCACGAGTGACGCTCGTCTGGCTCAGATCAAGGACCACGCCACCACCTTGAACCTGCGAGCCCTTCTTCGCAATCGCACGGATGATGCTATTTGGATTCGATGACGTCGGCGTGTATACGTCGTACTGCAACCCGTCTACAAGTAGGTCGCTCGTCGCCGTCCCACGGGCGCCCACAGGGTCTCTCAGTTCCACGTTTCGCCCAAGCGAGGACATATGCTCCGCCGCCCGGAGTTCGCTTGCCGACGCATTCGCCGCTGTTACCGACAGCGACCCGCCCTTCGCGGCACCTCGTTCTCCCCGACCGAGGAGCCACGCGAAGAAGCCTGCGCCACCCGCTGCTCCACCCGTGGCTGCGATGCCTTCAGCGCCTGGGACGGACTCTGCTGCCCCGGCCGCGCATGCCTGCCGTGCCAATGCGCAGGCGGCTATGGCAACGGCGGCGAGGTATGCAACGGCGACGTTCTCTCGTGACTCCTCATAGGTAGGCCCTGGGATCTCGTTCCCGAAACCGGCGACGTAACCGCAGCGCTGTCCCGTGTGGTCACACATGACGGGGAGATCGGCGTATGGGTCGGCGCTTTCGGTCTCGGGGTACCCATCGAAGTCGCCTTCATCGTCGGCAACTCCTTCTGGCTTTTGGGTCACCCTGGAGTCACACCTCGAGCACTCCTCACCATCGATGCCGACTGCTCGGTGGCCATCCAGGTCAACCATCCCGACAGGGTTGCCACCTGCGTAGGCGTACCGGTTGGTGCTCCATGGGTCGGTGCCGAGGGCGAGGTCTTTGAGGGCGCCTTGGTAGAAGTCGCGAGTCAGGAACCGGTTGATGCCGGGGTCGTAGTCACGGAACCCGATGTCATATGTCCCGGTGCCGCCATGGATCCGCTTCCCGGAGAAACGGTAGGGGTTCACGTTGTCGAGATCAGCCGCCATCTTGTCGGTCTCGCTGGCGGCGGTGGAGTAGGCGTCCTCGCCGGTGGTGCCCTTCTTGTCCGGCTGACCATAGGCCGTGTACCGGTAGGTCGAGGCAGTGGTCCCGTCCGTGCTGGTCATCGTCTCGATGTCGCCGTGCGGGTTGGTGCCGTAGTACTGGGTCTTGGTCGTGGTCCCGTTGACCGGGGTATCGGTCAGCTGCAGCTTCGACCCGTCGGGACCATAGGCGTAGTTCTTGGACACCTCCCACGCCCCACCGGTGTTCTTCTCCTCCTCGACCGCGACCTGGTCGCTGGTGCCGAGGTAGGTGAACCGCACCGACTTGGTCGGCTTCCCGGTGATCGCAGTGGACTGCGAGGTCGTACGATCGAAGGGGTCGAAGGACTGGTTCTTGGTCAGCTGCAAGACACCCGCGGAGTCATAGCGCTGCTCCCGGATAGTTCGGTCGAACCCGTCGTAGGCGTAACGCTCGATCGTCTGGCCGGCGTTGTCCCGACTGATCAAACGCCCGTAGGGGTCATAGCGACTGTAAGTGGTACCGGCGCCGGTGACCACGCTGCTCGAGAGGCGGTCACGGTCGAAGGTCGAGGTCGTGGTGATCGCCCCGATGGTCTGCTTGGTCGTGTTCCCGGCCGCGTCATAGACGTAGGTCTCATCGTCTCCTGCATCCGCGCCGGTCTTGTCGACCGAGGCGAGCCGCCCGGCGGGGGTGTAGGCGAACGTCGAGCGCTGATCCAGGGTCCCGGTAGAGCCAGCCTGATCGAGCTTGGCCACATCGAAGGACTTTTGACCATCCTCGTTGTAATCCAGGGTGTGGGCCGCGACGACCTGCTTGCCGCGGTCCGCGCTGGTGCGCTCATCGGAGGTCCGCAGCAACCGGTCCTCGTAGAAGCTGTAGCCGACCCGGTTCCCGTTGGGCTTGGTCAGCGAGACCGGGAGCCCGCGAGAGTCGTACTCGTAGGAGTAGCGACTGTTTGCAGAGGTCGACTGGGGGCCAGTGGCGACGGTGGCGACCATGTTGCGTACGTCGTAGGTATATCCGGTGTAACGAGTCGCAGCCAGGTTCCCAGAACCCGTGTCAGCATCGAACTTGCGGTCGGCATAGGTGCTGGTCAGGTTCGAGTTCAGATCGTACGTGTAGGAAGTGGTGCGCCTGGTCGTCGTGCCAGCAAGCTCGGTGGAGGACTTGGCCCGACCGAGGCCGTCGTAACTGGTCCGGTAGGTGTCGGACTTCGCACCAGGGGTGTTGTCCTTGACCTCGGTGGTCAGACCGTTGCGGTCATAGGTGTACGCATACGCCTTGCTCGGGCCAGCAGCCGACGGGACCAGGGACACCCCATCGGCAACCACGACACCGTCCGCAGACGGCTTGAGGACGACGGTCTTGGTGATGCCGGCATCGAACCGGTAGGTCCCGAGGGACATCCACTTCTGGGCGCTGGTGCAAGTCTTCTGGTTGACGGTGGCGGTCTTGGCACCATCTGCGGTGTTGATGGTGTAAACCGCGGCGGTGGTGGTGTCGGCGCGGACCGGGCAGGAGGCCCTGACCTCATAGGTGTCGTTGTTGTCCGGGGTCACCTTCCATGTCGCCGTATCTGACGCACCGGTGGATCCGGCGGCTGCAGCGGCATGCCAGACGTAGTTGGAGCCGTCGATGTTGGAGTCCTGACCCGTGTTGCTCACCGTGGTCCAAGCAGCGCTGGGTGCGGCGGTGAACATGGAACTGTTGGCGTTGCTGTAGTACTTGATCAGCTCACGGGGTGCCTGGTCATCGTTGGATGCCACCGACCCGTCGGGGTAATACGACATCGAAGTGGTGCGGGTCGATGCCGCGTCAGCGTTGGGGTTGTTGAACTTGCGTTGTGTCTGCTGGCCGAGCTGGTTATAGAGGTAAGAGGTAGCCAGGCCGTGCGGGTCGGTGGTGGTCTTGATCTCGCCCGAGGGGAAGTAGGTGAAGTTGGTCCACTGATCCGCGGCGGCCGGGGCAGTGGCGTCGAACGTGGGTTGCGACTGACGCTTCAAACGGCCAGCGGCGTCGTACTCGAAGAACGTCGAGGTCGGGTTCGGGTAAGCCGCATCACCGCTCTTGAACGGCGCCTTGGTCTGGGTCACCTCGCCGGCCAGGTTGTAGATCGTCTCCGAGGCGCGACCGGTGGGGCTGGTGGTCTTGATGACCTGGCCGACCTTGTCGTAGGCGGTCTTGGTGACCTGGTCCCTCGCGGACGTGGCTCCCCAGGCAGTGTGTGGGACGTGGGTCTCGATCGGGCGGCCGGCGGTGTCGTAGACCTTGCGGACCCGGACGCCGCGCGGGTCTACGGTCGCAGTCACAAGACCGTCGGCGTCGTACTCGGTCTTGGTGACGTACCCCTTCGCGTCCGTTGAGGTGATGGGGCGGTGGTTGAGGTCGTAGCCGACCTTGGCGGTGTAGTCGGAGTCCGCGGTGGTGGCGTTCTTGACCGGGTCGACGGTCATGACCAGGTTCCCCACTGTGTCGTAGCTCGACGTCGTGGTGGCGGTCTTGCTGGTCCCGTCGGTGTCGACGAACGGAACATCGACGCGGATCTGCTGACCGACCTTGTTGTAGACGTACCGGGTGACGAAGTCGTTGGCGTTGCTGGTGGTGGCCACGCCTTCGGGGGCAGTCTGCTCGATCAGCTGACCCAGGTCGTCGTAGGAGGTGGTGATGGCCCTGCCGGTGGTGTTGTTGTCCGGCAGGGCCTGCCGAGTCGGCAGATCAGCCGCGTTGTAGGTGCTGGTGGTGACCGCGCCGTTGGCGGCGGTCGAGGAGGTCAGGTTGTCGTTGAGGTCGTAGGCCGACACCGTCGTACGGGTGGCCTTCGGCGAGCCTGGAGCGGAGTCATCGCCGGGGGTGGTGACCTTGGTCGGGCGGCCGAACCCGTCGTACTCGACCGTTGAGACGTTGTTGAGTGGGTCGGTGACGGTCAGCGTATTGCCGCGGGGGTCGTAGGTCATCGACGAGGACCTGTCGGTCGTGGCCGTGATCTGCGAGGTGACCTTGGTCGGCATCCCGGAGACGTCGTAGGTGTTGTAGGTGGTGACCGCGCCGTTCGCATCGGTCGCCGTGGCCAGCAGACCCTCGGGCTTGTAGGTGTAGCTGGTCGTGTTTCCGAGCGGGTCCGCCACACTCTTCAACCCACCGGTGGCTGGGTCGTTTGTGAAGGTCCATTTCCGGCCGGCGGCGCTGGTCTTGGTCTTCAACGCTGTCGGGGCGCCCGGTGCGTTCGGGAGTCGCTCATAGGTCAGCTTGACCCCGGCTCCCCCGGTCTTCACGGCCTGGGCATCACGGATGGTCAGGGGATAGCCGGTGCGGTTGTCGTAGTCCCATGTCGAGACCGCGCCGTTGGCTTCCTCGAGCCGGATCACATTGTGGTCCTTGTCCCAGCCGAGCTTGGTGGTCTGCTGCAGCGAGTCGGTCACCGAGGTGGTCCGGCCGTACCCGTCGACCCGGTAGGTCGTGACGGTGTCCCCCGGGCTACCTGGGGTGCCGCCGCCCGGGGAGGCGGTCGTGTTGTTGTCGGTGACCACCGCGCGGTTGTCCACTCCCTCGGAGCCGTCGGGGTCGGAGTAGGTGAAGTCGGTGGTCTTGTTTCGGCGGTCGGTGAACGTCTTGGGCCAGTTGGCGTAGGCAGAGTTCTCCGTCGAGGTGAAGTACGCGATCCGGGAGACGTTGTCCCTCGGGTCGGTGATCGAGGTCATCAACGTGTTCGAGTTGGCCGAGTCGTTGGTGTAGGTGAACCCGAACCGCTTCACCGGCGCTGTGGACACCCCCTCGACCGGGACCGCGGTGTCGCTCAGGCTGGTCAGCATGTGGGCCGCGTTGTAGCCGAAGGACAGCTTCTGGCCGGCGATGTCGGTGATCGAGGTCAGACCAGCAGCATCCCAGTTGAGGGACAGCACCGTACGACCCTGGGAGTCCTTCACCGTCTCCAGGCGGTCACCGGTGCTCGAATAGCCGAAGGAGAGCCGGTTGCCATATGTGTCGACGACCGCAGTCTGCAGCCCGGCATCCACCGCGGTCGCAACCACCTGGCCCGTGGCGGGGTCCTTCTCTTCAGGCGCATCCTGCTGCGCGAAGAAGAACCGGGTTCCGTCCGGACGTGTGAACACCCACTGCTCCCGCACCGGCGCCGTCGCATCGCGATGCAACTCCAACGCCACCCCCGCGGGACGGTCGTACTCGAGAATGTTGGGAGTCGTCGTGTCGTCGTGGATCTTGTAGGTGTGGCCGGTGCCGTCACCATCGACGAAGGTCATCAGGTTGTTGGTCGATCCACCTGTGGGGACCGAGAGCCTCGACCCGAGACGGGTCAGGGTGCCGGGCTGGATCGAGATACCCCAGCCTGCGCCCGCGTCTGTCGCATCCTTGGAGTTGTAGGTGGCACGCACGAAGGCGGACGGGCCGACCGACGGGTTCGAGATCGCTTCATAGGACCACGACTCGTTGCCCGAAGACAGGTTCGTCAAGACCTGCGAGCCGGCACCGGTCTCTTCACCGGTGTAGGTACCGAACTTCTCCAACCCGAGCGCGTTGGAGGTCGCGGACTCGACATAGCGGTCCTGGCACAGCAACCCGGTCGCAACCATTGCACAACCCGGCGTGGAATTCTGGCCACCACCTGGCTTGTAGGCATGCGCTGCGGACCACCAGGTGCCGTCGGTTGTGTTGCGCAGGTCCAGGTAGAAGTCATAGGCAAGTCGCTTCGACCCGGTGTCGGAGTTGATCGGGGTACGTACGGGCAGGGTCAGGTCGACCGACTCTCCCGGTTCCAACACCCGCCCGACCGCGACCTTGAGCCGGTCACCCTCGACGGTGATGTCCTGGGGCGAATCGGGCTCGGTCCACCGGTAGGTGAGTTCCAGGGTCGATGGCCAGGCGGTGTCGGTGGTGTTGGTGACCGTCACCGGAACGCGGGTGATCGTGCCCGGCACGAAGCGTTGCGGCATGGTGGGCGCTTCGAAGACCTGGTCGTCGTTCTTGACCAGGTGCTCGACCCGCAGCCGGGGCCGCAGGTTCGGATCGAGTGCCTCGCTGTTCAAGAACCAGACTCGATGGGTCGAGGCTGCCTCGTCGCGGATCTTCAGCAGCAGCCCGTTCGGGGCGCCCGCGGTCCCGTCGACCCAGCCCTGCACCGTAGACTTCAACCCGGTGCTGTCGAAGGTCACCCTGTCTGGGCCGTTGCCGATGCTCGCCGAGGCGACCGCGGTGGCCTTGTAGGCGCCACCATCGGTCCAGTCCTGCGCCGTCGAGGCCCGTTGCCAGGTTGCCTGGTTCTCGACGAACCCGCTGGTCAGCTCGTGCAGGTCGTAGGTCGAGGTGGCACCGGTCCCCGAGGACTTCCATAGCTCGAAGGAGGCTGAGGTCACCTTGACTCGCCGGTTGACCGGGGAGGTGTCGAACCCGAACACCGCCCGCTCATCACCGTAGGTGGCGTGGTTGTTGCCGGCCTGCACCCAGGTCCGGTCCCCCGCGGTGACCTCATCGGGGTTGGGCAGGTTCGTGGTCGGCTTCGCGGCCGACAGGGTTGTGTCTGCGACATCCACCGTTGGGCTGGCGGTGAAGATCCGTGCGATCCGGCCCTCCTGTGGGGTCTGGACCGTCACAGGCGCCCCCACCGCCGTGCCGTCGCGGCCCTCCTCAGCACTACCACCCGAGGACGGAGCTTGGGTATCGGCCACGGTGCGGGCAACCACCCAGTAGCGGTAGGACGCCTTCTCGGTCCCGGTCGAGGCAACCGCGGTGTCGTCACGGAACTGCAGCGTGTCCGCCGGGACCGTGCCGACCAGCTTCAACGCTCCGTTGCGGGCGTACTCGGTGGTGAAGTCCTCACCCACCGGAGTCGCGCACGCGGCCTGCGGCAGCGACACGCAGCCACGGAAGATCTGATACTCCGCGACATCATCGTCCTGCGCGAAGGACGGGTCCGAGGCCGAGGACCACGACAGTTCCGGGCCATCGGCGTGCACTGTGGACGGGACGCTCTGCACCGGGCCGGGCTGCCCAAGGACCACGACCAGCTGCGGACGCGTGTCGCCCTCGGCCTCCGTGGCGTATGGGGCATCGCTGGAGTGGTAGTACGGGCCACCCAGCGGGGTGGTGGACTCGTTGTAGGCCTTGACCGTCAGCCCGAAGTTCGATGCCGGGTTTTCCACCCAATTCTGCACCATCGACCCCACACCGTAGGTGTGCCAGCCATCGCGCTGCGTCGCGCCCTTGAACGCGCGGGCGTACTCCATCCACCGCACCGCATCCGCCATCGGCGCAGTCGCGGTCGAACCGCTCTGGCGGGTCATCCGGATCCGGGCCGTCGCGCCCGGGGCGAAGTGCTGCTGGGTCGAGACCCGCATCCACGGCCCCGCCGTCGCGGTCTGGTCGATCCCGACCGAGAGGCTCGTGCCCTGATCACCGGTCGCGGTGTAGGTCGGCGTCCCTCGCGAGGCGCCCGGCAGGTAGCGCATGTCGGTCTCGTAGAGCCCTGCCCACGGCAGCTTCGCGTTCCAGTCGAACGTGTCGGCCGTGGTCCCCGAGCCCAGCGAGGAGTACGAACCGTAGATCGCCCCAGTGTCTGCGGCGTCCTTCCACGGACCGCTGAACGAGGTCGCGCCGCTGTCGGAGTCATCGACCAGGAACTGGTTGAAGTAGTTGATGTTCGTGAACGAGGTGTTCATCCCGTCCCAGGTCGCGGTGTCCTCAGTCCACGCCTTCGTGACCTGATAGGCACGCATCTCGATCGGGTCGGTCTCGGTGTTGTGCACCGACGAGAAGTGCAACCGCAGTTGCGCGGCATAGACCTGCGCATCGGTAGGGATCGCCGAGGTGTCGAACTTGAACAACCCACGGAATAGACCCGAGGTGCCCTTTCCGACCGTGATCGTCGAGGCCCCCGGATAGCTCGTCGTGGGCGCACCCTGAGCGATCGAGGTGTCCTGACCATCCGTGGCGTCCGGCATACACCAGCGTGGGGTCGATGCTGACCGGCCACTCCCGCGACTTCTGGCCTAGCCAGTCCGCCTCAGGTGTGACCGTCACCGTCGTCGTGCCGTCCTCGGTCTCACCCAACTTCTGGGTCACTGCATCCGAACGCACCCCGGCCGCATCCGTCATGAACGGCGCCGGCAGCACCAGCCGCGGCCGCTTGGCTTCT
Source organism: Nocardioides sp. NPDC127503 (assembly GCF_040302165.1). Taxonomy (NCBI): domain Bacteria; kingdom Bacillati; phylum Actinomycetota; class Actinomycetes; order Propionibacteriales; family Nocardioidaceae; genus Nocardioides; species Nocardioides sp. NPDC127503. The sequence goes on from NZ_JBEORH010000005.1 coordinate 184,973, forward strand.
TTGCTCTTGTAGAGACCGATCGCACCACCCTCGATCTCTCGGGCAACCAGACCCTTGATGTCCAACGCGAAGGCGAAACCCCCAGCCGGGGCGGCCGCGGCATCGGGAAGAAGGATCTCCTCCTTCAACTCACCCGCCGCCACCGTGTAACGCAGGTCGGCCGAGCCGAAAACATCGTCGACATCGACCTGGGAACCCTTCGCCTCGGGCGTCAGCTTCCCATCCTGGCCGACCGCGCCCAGCGAGACCGACCAGCCATCGCCCGTGGCCGAGGCCAGATCGTGGCGCGACTTGCCGAAGCGGGTCTCGAACACGTTCGACTCGTTCGCGAACGCCGTCGCGCCAGCGCCCGGGTCGACCTCGGTCTCGATCGGCTGCCACTCATCCGAAGACGACTTACGCCAGTGCAACGGCGCCGTGCTCAACGTGACCTGACGCGTCCCATCCGACATCAGATGCGTCGTCGACCGCTCGCGCCGCTGGCCCGCCAACTCCCGCACCCGATACGGCTTGACCGAACCCGCATCCTTACGACGCTTCTCCCCCACCGTGGCTGCAGCCGACTTCAACCGCGCCGACGGCTTCGCCGCCACCGCCGGACTTGGCGCCTTCAGTTGTGCGACCCGCGGAGCAGCGGCGCCGGCCATAGCCGGAGGCGCAGCGGTCGCCGGCAACGCCAGCCCTGTCAGCATCAGCACCACGCTCAACAGTCCGATCACGGACGTCAAAACAGCGCGAACGATCGCTCGAGACACAGAAGGCACGAGAACTCCTGGAGAGAAGCAGTGGGGGAGATCTGTACGCGAAAACGGCTACACACGCGTACAGAACGAATCAAAGTCGTGCCCGAGCAGCGAGCCAGGAACCTATACGGGCATCCGCATCGGCCGCCACGGCAATTCGGAAGTCTTTACTCAAGGTCACCCAATGTGCCGCTCTCCGGACCAGACGTCCCCTCTCGACCGCGGCGGCCATCGGCGCTGTTCGCTCAGAGTCCGAGGTCGCTGCTGGAAGTGGCAGCCAGGGTTTTGAGGGGCCGGATGTGGCGGTCGAGGAGGACGTTGAGGCTGCGATGGCGGGTCTGGTCGGCGAGCCGATCGTCCGGATGGCCGAGAGGAACGCCTCTTCGATGGCGCGAAGAGATTCGCGCGTTAGTCGACCAGGCCGACTGCTGCGGCGAGCTCGTCTGCGCCATCGCGCAGCGGCTTGGGCCTTCCAGCAGTTGCACGGTCATGCGGCAGGCGTACCCGATATAGCGGACAGTTTCAGGAGCGGATCGATGCGCGGCCCACACGTCGCCATGGCCTTCTGGTATTCGCCTTCAAGTGCTGAGCGCGCGCAACCTCCGCGGATCGAGGCCGTGAATCGCCAGCCCGTCATGGTGGTATCGATTCAGAGGGGGCGCGTAGTCATCGCATGAGGGTCTGAGACGGGAGTTCCTGGAACTGTGCCCGGTACGCCTGGGAGAACCGGCCGAGGTGGAAGAAGCCCCACTGGGCGGCGACCTCGGTGACCGAGGTGGCGGTCGCGTCGGCGGCGAGCAGGTCGGAGTGGGCGCGGTCGAGCCGCGTACGCCGCCAGTACTCCAGCGGGGTGGTGTCGAGGTCGCGCTGGAACGCCTCCTGCAGCGTGCGGGTGGAGACGCCGACTTTCTGGGCGAGCTCGGCGACCTTCCAGGGGCGCTCGGGGTGGGCCTCGAGGAGGTCCACGGCCATGCGTACGGCACGGGAGATGGTGGGGGATCCGGTCTCGGAGACGATCTCGAGGGACGTGTTGGCCTGGATCGTCAGCAGTCCTCCGATGAGGGCCTGCTCGTAGGGCGCTGCCACCAGCGGAGAGCTCATCAGCGAGCCACCGGCCTCGACGTTGTCGTAGGCCATCCGCACCATCTTCAGCCAGTCGCGCACCTCGGGCCGGCCGAGGTCGAGCGTGGGGTCGAAGACCACCGGCCCCGAGCCGCCGATGCCTGCGGCCGCCTCCTCGACGGCGCTGCGCCGGATGTAGACCTGCAGCTTCTCGCAGCCGTCGGACCAGAGCATGTCGACCGGCTCGGTCGGCGAGCCGATCGAAGCGCGGGTGCGGTCGGCGAGGACGACGTGCTCCCCCACCTTGACCTTGGCGCTGCCTGCCAGCGGGAGCTGGATCAGGTAGAAGTCGTCGAAGGTGCCCGGAGTGATCCGCACCTCGTCGCCGTAGCGCATGTAGTTGAGCATCACGTCCTCGCCCAGCGGCGCGGCGTTGTGCACCATGTCGAGGTGGGAACCGGCCTTGGTCAGCGCCAGGTAATGGGCACAGAATCGTTCGGCTACGGCTTCTCTGGCCTGGTCCACGTCAGTGGTGGCGACAACGGTGTGGCGGCCCAGCAGGGGACGGGGCAATGGAGGCTCCTGGCGCGTGGCTCGATTGACCGAAGAGCGTAGCGGAGCCCGCACCGTGTCAACGCGAACACGGCGCAATCACTGTCTAAGGTCCCAGCCCAGGTCCTGACCCGGCCCGAACGAGATGCCGGTCCCACCCAGGAGTACCGGCATCTCGCCGTACTAGCTCCTCGCTGCCAGCTTCTCCACGAGTCTGGGAGTGATGGAGGCGTACGCCTTCGGGTCGATCGGCAGCAGCCACTGCACTGCTTTGACCCGCTTGCTGACGTCGATGCCGACGTCTCCGAGAACCTCATCGATGTTGTGCATCGAGAATGGGATGATGTTGGTGCCGCGGGCGTGGTGGCCGTCGGTGCGCTCCCGCATCCAGGCCAGTCGCGCGGTGACGTGGGCCTCCATCTCCTCCACCGGCGGGACCTCGTGGCCGCCACCGAGGTGCGAGCCGATCCAGACGGCGCTCATCTCGGCCGAGAGCGGCGAGAAGAACGAGGAGTTGTAGCCGGCGAAGGTCAGGTCCTTCACGCTCAGCGGCAGGATCTGGCGGTAGAGCTGGTAGTCGCCGTTGTCGTCGGTGAGCTGGTCCTGGATCTCCTCGGAGAAGAACGGGAGCTCCTGCTTGAAGCCGGTCGCCGTGACCACGACATCGGCGGGCACCGCCCGGCCGTTGGCGAGCTCGGCGTACGGCTTGCCGTCCTTCGTCACGAACGCGGCGATCTCGGTGTCGCGCTCGACGGCGATGTCACCGGCCTCGACGCCCTCGAAGAAGCCCTCGGTGGCCAGCGAGACCGTCGAGCGGGCGATGTCGGTGAACTGGCCCTTGGGCAGCAGCCCGAGCTTCTTCAGCTTGAGCTGGCTGCTCGTGACCGACTCGACGCTGCCGACCATCGAGCCGGCCATCTTCGATCCGCCCGCGTGCAGGGCCTTCTCGGCCCCGCGGATGCTCTGGTAGGGGAACAGCCCCTCCCCCAGGCGGGTGAGCAGCAGCATCTTGTAGTTGAGGACGCCCTTGATCTTGCGGGGCATCTTCCACAGCAGCTGCCGTGCGACCACGGTGGTCGAGGCCGCCTCCTTGGCGATCTCGACGGCCACGTCGCAGGCCGACTTCCCGTAGCCGACGACCACGACGTCCTTGCCCTTGACGGTCTCCAGGTCGTGCAGCTCGCTCGCGGCGAGGATCCGGCCGCCGGCGGCCTCGAGCTCGTCGACCCCGTCGTACGCAGGGGCGAACGGCTCCGAGAAGACGCCGCTGGCCACGATCAGGTGATCGTGGTGCTCGGTCGTCTCGCCGTCCTCACCTGCCACGGCGATGTCCCAGCCGCCCCCTCCAGCCGGCTGGGCACTCCGCACCTCGGTGGAGAGCTTGATCATCGGGGCGAGCTCGAACTTCTCGACGTACATCTCGAGGTAGCTCTGCACCTGCTCGCCACTGAGCCACTCCGGGAACACCTTGGGCATCCTCAGGTCCGAGAGCGTGTAGGAGTCCTTGTTGTTCTGCGTCGTCAGGCCCGGGTAACGACGGGTCCGGCTCCAGACGCCGCCGACATCCGGGGCCTTCTCGTAGACGGTGACGTCATGACCGAGCTCGGTGAGCACCTTGGCCGAGGCAACGCCTGCGAACCCGGCACCGATGACCGCGATCTTCACTTTTCTGTTTCCTCTCGCAGCGGGATCTGCGTCATGGAAACGCTAGAGAGGTCGAACGGCCCTCGCTATCCACGTTGCGCGGGTGGTATCCGGTTTGCGCGACGGGTTCAACCTCGCAGGAGCCTGTAGACGATCACCACCGCCGCGATGACGGCCACCCCGACGGCGATCTTCTTCCCGTAGTTCTTGATCAGCACCGGTACGACCGTGGCGCCGAGGTCGAGCGCCTCGGGCTGCTGGGCGTGCTTCGGCCCCGTGCTGGTCGAGCCGCCGGAGCCGCTAGGCGGAGGCGTGTCGAGACCAACACGGTCCCCTCCCGCGCTCGATGGAGCCGTGTTGGTCTCGACACCGCTCGCTTCGCTCGCGGGCTCGACCGACGGTGGGGCGGACTTCGACTCCAGGCACGCGACGAACTGGCCGAGCAGCTTGTCGGAGACGTCCTGCATGACCCCGCGCCCGAACTGGGCGGGCTTGCCGGTGACGGCGAGATCGGTGACGACCTCGACCTTCGTGCCGGTGCCCTCCGGGGCCATCGTCAGCGTCGCGTTGGCACCGGCGGTGCCGTTGCCACGCTTGTCCCGTCCCTTGGCCTCGACGACCAGGCGGCGGGCGGCCTCGTCCTTCTCGACGAAGGTGCCGGAGCCGGCGTAGACCATGGCGATCGGACCGAGCTTGACCTTCACCGTGCCGGTGAAGGTGTCGCCCTCGGCCGAGGTGACCTGGGCTCCCGGGAAGCATTCGGCCATCGAGCCGATGTCCAGGAAGCTGTTCCAGGTCTCCTCGACCGAGGTCGGAACCGTGAACTGGTGCGTCAGGTCCACGCCTCAGCCCCCGAGCGCCTTCGTGATGGCGCGCCGGGTCAGCACCGTGACCAGATGACGCCGGTAGTCGGCGTCGCCGTTGAGGTCGGAGGGCGGCTCGGCGCCGTCCGCGGCCAGGGCCGCGGCGTTGCGTACGACCTCCTCGGTGGCCTGCTGGCCGACCAGCGCCTGCTCGACGCCGGCGGCACGCAACGGGGTCGAGCCCATGTTGGTGAGACCGATCGCCGCGCCCTCGATCACGCCGCCGTTGACCTTGAGGGTCGCGCCGACAGCGCAGATAGGCCACTGGTGGGCGACCCGGACGAACTTCTCGTAGTGGGCCGTCCATCCGGTGTGCTTCGGGATGCGTACGCCGATGAGCAGCTCGTCCTCCGAGACGGCCGTCTCGAAGAGCCCCTGGAAGAACTCCGCACCCGGGACGACCCGCTCGCCGGCCGGCCCGGCGATGACGAACTCGGCGTCCAGGGCAAGAGCCGGGGCTCCGAGGTCGCCCGCCGGGTCGGCGTGGGCGAGCGCGCCACCGAACGTGCCGCGGTGGCGTACCTGCTCGTCGGCGACCGTCGCCGTGGCACGCGTTACCAGCGCCGCGTGCTCGGCGACCAGAGGATCGGTCGCGACGTCACAGTGGCGCGTCATGGCGCCGACGAAGATCGCCGCACCCTCGTCGCGTACGCCGCGGAGCGAGTCGATGCGACCGAGGTCGATGACCCACTCCGGAGCGTTGAGGCGCATCCTCAGCACCGGCAGCAGGCTCTGCCCGCCGGCGATGATCTTGGCCTCGTCGCCGTACTGCGCGAGGGCGGCCAGTGCCTCCTCGACCGTGGTCGGGGCGACGTAGTCGAACGATGCGGGAATCACTGGACGTCTCCTTCCGTGCGGTCGACGTTCCCGGACATGCCCGTCGACTGGTCGAAGTGTGGTGCGGCCGCACCGGTGGTCTCGCCACCGGCCGAACCCTCGTTGATCGCCCGCCACACCCGTTCGGGCGTGCAGGGCATGGTGACGTCGTGCACGCCCAGCGGGCGCAGCGCGTCGACTACCGCGTTGACCACTGCCGGCGTCGAGGCGATCGTGCCGGCCTCGCCGACGCCCTTGGTGCCGAGCGTGTTGGTGGTCGCGGGCGAGGTGGTGTGGTCGATGTCGAAGCTGATCGTGTCGGCCGCCGTCGGCAGCAGGTAGTCCACGAAGCTCCCCGAGACGAGCGTCCCGGCGTCGTCGTAGACCGCGTCCTCCCACAGTGCCTGGGCGATGCCCTGGACCAGGCCACCGTGCACCTGACCTGCGACGATGAGCGGGTTGATGATGTTGCCGATGTCGTCGCAGCAGACGTACTTCCGCATCTTCACCTGGCCGGTCTCGGTGTCGACCTCCATCGCGCATAGGTGGGTTCCGTGCGGGAAGTTGAAGTTCTCCGGGTCGAAGGTGGCCTCGGAGTCGAGGTTGGCCTCGACGCCGTCGGGCAGGTTGTGCGCGGCGAAGACCGCCGTGGACAGCTCGCCGATCGACATCCCCTGGTCGGTGCCGCGAACCGTCCACTTTCCGCCGGTGAACTCCATGTCGTCGACGCTCGCCTCGAGCAGGTGGGCCGCGATCGGCTTGGCCTTCTCGAGCACCTTGTCGGCAGCCCGCACCAGCGCCTCACCACCCACGACCAGCGACCTGGACCCGTAGGTGTCGTAGCCCTTGGCCGCGATCTGGGTGTCGCCGTGGAGCACCTCGACGTCCTCGAAAGCCACGCCGAGACGGTCCGCCACGATCTGGCTGAACGCGGTCTCGTGGCCCTGTCCGTGCGCACTGGCCCCGGTGATGACCTCGACCTTGCCGGTCGGCGTCAGTCGCACCTGAGCGTGCTCCCAACCACCGGCGCCGTAGTCGAGGCTGCCGAGGACCCGGGACGGAGCCAGGCCGCACATCTCGGTGAACGTCGAGATGCCGATGCCGAGCTGGACCGGGTCGTTGTTGGCGCGGCGCTGCTGCTGCTCGGCACGGAGCTCGTCATAGCCGAACATCTCCTTCGCCTTGGCGGTCGCCGCCTCGTAGTTCCCCGAGTCGTACGTCAGACCGGCGATGGTCGTGAACGGGAACTCCTCGTGCTTGATCCAGTTCTTCTCCCGGATCTCGAGCGGGTCGACCCCGACCTCGGCGGCCAGCTCGTCCATCAGCCGCTCGATGGCGTACGTCGCCTCCGGCCGTCCCGCGCCGCGGTAGGCGTCGGTCCAGGTGGTGTTGGTGAACACCGTCTGGCAGTTGAACTGGTAGGCCGGGAACTTGTAGATCGCGTTGAACATGAACGCGCCGAGGACCGGGACACCGCCGCCGACGATGGCGACGTACGCCCCCAGGTTGGCGTCGAGCTCGACCTTGAGGCCGGTGACTTGGCCGTCCTTGGTGGCCGAGAGGGTCAGCTTCTGAATCTGGTCGCGACCGTGGTGAGCGGAGAGCAGCGACTCGGAGCGGGTCTCGGTGTACTTGACCGGCTTGCCGAGCCGGCGGGCGATCGCGAAGACGATCATCTCCTCCGGCGTCTGCTGGAGCTTGCCGCCGAAGCCGCCGCCGACGTCGGGCGCGATCACCCGGATCTTCGACTCGGGCACGCCTGTGGTCGCGGCGAACGCGAACCGCAGGATGTGCGGGATCTGGGTGGCGCTCCAGACGGTGATCTGCTCGCCGGTCGGGTCGCACACCACGCTGCGGGGCTCCATGAACGCCGGGATCAGGCGCTGCTGGCGGTAGGTCCGCTCGATGACGATGCCGTCGCTCTTCGCGGAGGCGATCGCCTCGTCGACGTTGCCACCGGTGCCGGCCTGGGCGCTGTCGAAGACCCACAGGGCGGACTTGTTGGTGCCGAGGTCGGGGTGGGCGAGCACCTCGTCCTTGACCGCCTCCTCGAGGGAGACGACCGCGGGGAGCTCCTCGTAGTCGACCTCGACCATCTCGGCGGCGTCTCGTGCGGCGGCCGCGGACCGGGCAGCCACGATCGCGACGATCTCACCGGCGAAGGTGACCCGGTCGGTGGCGACCGGCGGGTGGGCCGGCGTCTTCTGGTCGGGCGTGATCGGCCAGGCGTTGATGCAGACGCCCAGGCTCTCGTCGAAGTCCTTGGCGGCCAGCACGGTCACCACGCCCTCGGAGTCCTCCGCGGCGCTGGTGTCGATGCCGGTGATCCGGGCGTGGGCGAAGGGGCTGCGCACCATCGCGAGGTGCAGCATCCCGGGCAGGTTGATGTTGTCGGTCCAGCGGGTCCGTCCCGTGATCAGGCGCGCGTCCTCCTTGCGGCGACGGTCGCGGCCGATCTCGTTGGTCTGCTCCGGACGAGCTTCTACGGCGGTCACAGCGCGTCCACCTCCTCGGTCGCGCCCTTGGGGCTGGCAGCCGTGGCCAGGTGGCCGCTGGCGTACTGCACCGCGCGGACGATGTTGTGGTAGCCCGTGCAGCGACACAGGTTGCCCTCGATGCCCTCGCGGATCTCTTCCTCGCTGGGCTGAGGGTTGCGCTTGAGCAGGTCGACGGACTGCATGATCATGCCCGGCGTGCAGAATCCGCACTGCAGGCCGTGGCACTCGCGGAATGCCTCCTGGACCGGGTGGAGGTCGCTCTCGACCGTGTCGGCGAGGCCCTCGATCGTGGTCACCTCGCACCCGTCGGCCTGCACCGCGAGCACGTTGCACGACTTCACCGAGTCACCGTCGAGATGGACCGTGCAGGCGCCGCAGTTGCTGGTGTCGCAACCGATCACCGTGCCGGTCTTGCCGAGTCCTTCGCGAAGGTACTGCACGAGCAGCGTTCGCGGTTCGACGTCGTCGGTGACTTTCATACCGTCGACGCGCATGCTGATCCGGGCCATGTTGTCTCCCTGCCAGACGTCACTGTGTGGGCCAGATCACAGTAGGACGCGCAGGGTTGGGCCCCGGTTGGCTGCTCGGGTGCCGTACCCCTTCTTGGTCAGCGGCTGGCAGCCAGGCGCGCCCTGAGCAGGGGCAACGCGGGGTGCGCGCTGCCGCCCAGGCGGCGCAGACAGACGTCGACGACCTCGGTGTCGTACGGAGCCAGCTCGCTGTAGCTCAGCACCGCATCGGGCTGCGGGTCGGCGATCAGCGCTTCGCGCAGCGCGACCGCGACGTACTCGGCCATCTCGGCCAGCGCCGGGCTGTTGGTGCCGGGCAGAAGATCACCGCCGTACGCCTCGACAGCAGCGGCCACCCGGCCGTGCCGGACCAGCGCGAGGACCTGCTCGACGTCGGTCACGACCGGCATCAGCAGGCGGTAAGGACGGGAGGCGACCTGGCCGCCGAGGGCATGGCGCAGGTGGGAGACCTCGGCCTTGAGCGTCGAGAAGGTGACCGCCTGGTCGCCGTAGACCATCGCGTGCAGCCGCTCCAGCGAGAGGCCCTCGGGGTGGAGCGCGAGCAGGGCGAGGATCTCGGTCTGGCGACGGTTGAGCAGCAGCCGCTGCCCGTCGAGCCAGGTCTCGGCGGTGCCGAGGAGCGTCAGCACCAGACCCGGCTGCTCGATCGCCTCGTCGGTGCCCCGCTGGGTCGGCATCTTCGGCAGCGCGCCCTCGATGAGCCGCGCCATCACGCGGGCGGTGGCCAGCCCGATCGGGTGGGTGCGGTCCCAGGTCGTGGAGAGGTCGAGCACACCGAGGTGCTTGCCGGTGACCGGGTCGTGGAGCGGCGCGGCCCAGCAGACCCAGTTGTGCACGACCTCCGCATAGTGCTCGGGTCCGAAGACCATCGTCGGGGCGTTGTTCCGGTTGGCGAGGTCGAGCGCGTTCGTGCCGGCGCTCTCGTCGTCCCAGCGGCCGCCCGGCACGAAGTTGACCGACTCCGCCTTCCGCCGCATCACCCTCCCGCCGTACGTCCACAGCACCCGGGTGTCGGGGTCGGTCACCGCGATGACGAGGTCGCCGTCGTCGGCGGTGCACCGCAGCTCCTCCTCGACCCGCTCGACCGCCACCTGGAGGGGCGACCCGCGCCACATCTCGCGCGTCTCGTCCTCGTCCGCCAGCGGCGCCTCGCGCACGTCGGGTCTGACGGCCGTCGCCGAGCGCGTCCAGCTGGTCAGGATCTCCGGCCTGACGAAGTCCTCGGCGGCATCGCCGCTCTCCACGAAGGCGGTCCACGCCCGCGCCGCGCTGACACGGCGCTCCTGCAGATCGCTACGAACCATCACTCCCCCTTTGGAGCTCGGCCGTTTGAGGCTCGGTTCTGCCAAGGTAGCACCCTGTGACGCACCTCACGATCCCCTCGGTGGTACCCGCTCACGCCACGCTCCATCGCGGCTCCCACGGCGGTGTCACAGTGGGTGCATGAAGACGCGCACCGCCACGACCTGGGCCGACTTCGAGACCGCGGCCAGACTGCAGATCGACTTCAACACCGAGTACGCCTACTCCGCCCCGCCGGCCGACGAGCTCGCCCAGCACCTCAGCCGGCTCGTCGAGAACGGGGACACGACGGTGATGCTGATCGGCGACCCCGTGGTCGGCCACGGCATCACCCGCTTTCGCCTGCAGACCACGGCCGACGAGCTCGAGGCCTACCTCGCCGAGCTCTATGTCGTGCCCGACCGCCGAGGGCACGGCCTCGGCACCATCCTGCTGCAGGCGATCATCGACGAGGCGAAAGCCCGCGGCGCGACGTACATGGACCTGGGGACGAGCGAGGACGACACCTCGGCCCGGGCGCTGTACGAGAAGTTCGGCTTCGACAACCACGAGGGCCGCGGCTCCGGGCCACAGGCCCTCTACTACGAGAAGGAGCTGTAGCGCACCCGCGCGTCAGCGGTACTCCACGTCCTGGTGGATCCGGCCCTGCGTGCTGGCCAGGCGCTCGCCGGAGCCGCCCCAGCGGCCGGCGATGATCTCGGCGGCGATGGAGATGGCGGTCTCCTCCGGCGTACGGGCGCCGAGGTCGAGACCGATGGGGCTACTGAGGCGGGCGATCTCTTCGTCGGTGAGGCCGGCATCGACCAGTCGGGCGAGGCGGTCCTCGTGGGTGCGGCGGGAGCCCATCGCGCCGACGTAGGCGATGTCGGGGAGGCGGAGGGCGACCTCGAGAAGAGGTACGTCGAACTTCGGATCGTGGGTGAGGACGGCGATCACGGTGCGCTGGTCGATGCGGCCGGCCTCGACCTCCTGGTTCAGGAAGCGGTGGGGCCAGTCGACGACGACCTCGTCGGCCTCGGGGAAGCGCGAGTTGGTGGCGAAGACGGGGCGGGCGTCGCAGACGGTGACGTGATAGCCGAGGAACGCACCGACGCGGGCGACGGCGGCGGCGAAGTCGATCGCGCCGAAGACGAGCATCCTGGGCTTGGGCGCGAAGGACCAGACGAAGACCCGCATGCCCTCGCCGCGGCGCTCACCGTCGATGCCGTACGACAGCGTCTGGTTGGTGCCGTGAGCCAAGAGCCCCAGCGCGTCGTCGTGCACGGCGTCGTCCATCCGGGCGCTGCCCAGCGACCCCTTGACCCCTTCGGGGCGGATGAGTACGCGGCGCCCGAGGATCTCGGGGTCGGGGTGCTCGATGACGGTCGCCAGGGCGACCGGGCTGCCGCTGCGTACGTCCTCGGCGAGCTCGCCGAGCTCAGGGAACGTCTCCTGGGACACCTTCTCGACGAAGACGTCGAGGATGCCGCCGCAGGTCAACCCGACCGCGAAGGCGTCGTCGTCGGAGACGCCGTAGCGGTTGAGCTCCGGGACGCCGGTCTCCGCGACCTCGCGGGCGACCTCGTAGACGGCGCCCTCGACACAGCCCCCGGAGACGGAGCCGACCGCGCTCTCGTCGGGGCCGACGAGCATCGAGGCGCCCGGCGGCCTGGGGGCCGACTGGAACGTCGCCACCACGGTGGCCACCGCCACGGTCTCGCCGGATTCCCACCACTTCATCAGATCGTCGAGTACGTCACGCACGCGCGATCACCTCCACCAGATCCTCGTACGTCGCCAGGGAATGTCCGGCGACGAAGTCGTCCACGTGCGGCAGCACCGCGACGATGCCTCGCTGCAGTGGTTCATATCCAACCTTGCCACGATGTGGGTTGGCCCACACCACGCGATGAGCGAGACGGTGCAGTCTCGCCGCCTGCTCCTCGAGGAGCGCGGTGTCACCGCGCTCCCAGCCGTCGCTCGCGATGACAACCACCGCGCCTCTGGCCAGTCCCTGGTGTCGCCGCAGGAAGGCCTGCAGGTTGTCACCGAGCCGGGTCCCGCCCGACCAGTCGGGCACCGTCTCGCCGGCCGCGACGAGTGCACGGTCGGGGTCGCGGTGGCGCAGCGCGCGGGTGACGTTGGTCAGCCTGGTGCCCATCGTGAAGACCGCCCCACTCCCGGTCGTCGAGCTCACCCGGTGGGCGACCCGCAGCAGCACGTCGGCGTAGGAGCTCATCGAGCCGGACACGTCGATCAGCCACACGACGCGGCGCGGCCGCTCACCGCGCCTGCGGTAGTGGATCCCGGCCGGCTCGCCGAGGTGTCGCAGGCTGGCCCGCAGGGTGCGATGCGCATCGACGCGCCCTCGCCGCCAGGGGTCCTGCCGCGGCGTCCTCCGCCGTGGTGCCCGGGGGCGGAGCCGCGCGATCAGTGCTGCGACCCGCTCCTGCTCGGCCGGGTCGAGGTCGGCGACGTCGCGATGGCGCAGGGTCTCGATCTCGCTCGCGCGTGCCCTGATGAGGTCGTCGGTCTCCTCGCCCTCTCCCTCGCCTTCCTGCGGCTCGGTCTCGGGAAGGGTGGAGGTGACCGAGACCGTACGCGGCGGCCCCTGCGGCCCTGGCAGCGTCGCGGTCGACCCGAACCAGGCCTCGAAGACCTGGTCGTAGCGGCGCAGGTCGTCGGGGCCGGCGCACAGCGTCGCCCGGCCGGCCGTGTAGGTGGCGGTCGGGTCTCCGGCGCCGACGATCGCGGTCGCCTGCAGAAACCCGTGGGCGCGGTCCTGGGTCACCTGCACCCCGGCCGCCCTGAGCGCCCGGGTGAAGCCGAGGAAGATCGCTGTCGGAATACCCGGTTCACCGGGTATTCCTGCACTTCTCAGGTGTTGCATTGCCTGAGAAGTGCCAGTTTTGCCAGAGAAGTCGCTCACGTCAGGAGCCGGTCCAGTGCAGCCCGGACGCGGTCGGCGTCCTCGCGATGCTTGACGAGCGCGCCGAGCGTCGCGGCGGCGCTCTCCAGGTCCATCTCGGACACCCCGAGATGGTGCAGAGCACGGGCCCAGTCGAGGGTCTCGGCGACCCCCGGGGGCTTGAGCAGGGCGTTCGCGCCCTCGGCGCCGCGCAGCTGCTGGACCACCGTGACCACCTGGCGGGCGAGCTCGTCGGCGACCTCGGGGGCTCGGCTGCGTACGATCTCGATCTCGCGGGCCAGGCCGGGGTGATCGATCCAGTGGTAGAGGCAGCGGCGCTTGAGGGCGTCGTGGAGCTCGCGGGTGCGGTTGGAGGTGAGCACGACGACCGGTGGGACCGTGGCCGCGACGGTGCCGAACTCCGGGATCGTCACCTGGTAGGTGGACAGCACCTCGAGCAGGAACGCCTCGAACTCGTCGTCGGCCCGGTCGACCTCGTCGACGAGCAGCACCGACGGAGCCTGACGCAGCGCGGCCAGCACCGGGCGGGCGAGCAGGAACCGCTCGTCGTAGAGGGACTTCTCGGCCTCCTCCACCTCCCCCGCGCCACCGGACGCCTCGAGGGCACGCAGGTGGAGGATCTGGCGGGCGAAGTCCCAGTCGTAGAGCGCCTGGGTGGCGTCGATCCCCTCGTAGCACTGCAGCCTCACCAGCGGCAGCTCGAGCGCCTCGGCGACGGCCTCCGCGAGGGCGGTCTTCCCGGTCCCGGGCTCGCCCTCGAGCAGCAGCGGCCGCTGCATCCTCAGCCCGAGGAACGTCACCGTCGCCAGCTCCGGGTCGGCCAGGTATCCGGTCGCCGCCAGGCGGTCAGCGATCTCCCGGGGCGTCAGGTCCATGACCTGAGCCTAGAACGCGAAGCGTTGGCTCAGGGTTGGACAACCTCTTACGAGGGGGGCGAACGAATTTTCGTTCAGCGCCGGTCGACGTCGTCCCCGCCTGCCAGGTCGCCGCATTCGACCAGGCGTACGTCATGGGTCTTCAGGTAGCCTCGGGCGCCCTGGTCGCCGACGGCTGCCTCGATGACCCCCGCCCAGTGATCGCGCCCGATCAGCACCGGATGACCCGGAACCCCGGCGTACGCCGCCCGGGCGAGCACCGCGAGGGAGCCCGTCGAGACCACCCGCGCCACCACGTCAGCCCCAACATCCGGAAGATCGACAAGATGAACCACGGCCGCCTCGATCTCCGGTCCGAGCGCCGCCAGGCCGGCCCGCAGCGAAGCCCCCATCCCCTCGTCCCAGTCCTCGGCGACGACGACCCGCTGATCGACCGGGAGCAGCGCCCGCGCCTCGTCGGCCGCGGCGCCGAGCACGACGAGTACGTCGTCACAGCCACCCTCGCGCAATACGTCGATCGACCGCACCAGCCAGTCGTCGACCAGTGCCTTGGGCATCCCCATCCGCCGACCCGCGCCGGCGGCCAGGAGCAGGCCGGCGACCATCGTCACTTGAACGCGGCGGTGTAGAGCTTCTGCAGCTTCGCGCTCTTGACGTCGCTGTAGCCACAGCCGATGACCTGGGCATCACCCTTGGCCGCGACCAGGTAGTTCTTGCCCTTCTCGAACTCGGGCATCGGGATCGTGCTCGGCGCGGGCAGGGTGATCCTGACGGTGTCGGTGCCACCGACGCCATCGGCGTACATCCACGTCTTCACCCGCAGCACGGCCTCGCTCTTGGTCACGCTCTCCGCGGTGCCCTCGAAGGCCAGCGCGGCGTTCTGGGAGAGCCACTTCGACGTCGGCGGGATGCACCGGGCGGCGTCCGCGACGACAGTCAGCTCGGTCGTCCCGGCGCCTCCAGCCGGAGCGGATGACGAAGGGACCGGCGCGGTCTCGGTGACCGTCGCGGTCGGCGACGGCGGCGCGGCGTCGGGGTCCTCGGCAGTGTCGTCGGAGCTGAGGAGGCCGAAGGAGGCGACGATCGCGACGAGCACGACCGCGGCGGCGACCACGGCCGCAACCCAACGCCATGGTGACCGCGGCGGCTGCATCCCGGTCTTAGGTCCGAGGTCGACGCTCATGCCAACATCATGCCTCATGAGTGGGTGCCATCCGGGGACCCGCCGGAGGTCCGCAGGTTGACACACGCAGGCGGGGCCCTGGCTTCGAAGAGCCCTGACCCCGCCCGCCGCTGCAGAACTTCACCCGGATATTCCCTTGGGCTTCAAAGCCCCCCAGATCCAGACGCTTCCCCGCAGTCGGCCACTGTGTGGAGCACCAATGTTGCGTTACCGAGCTGTTGTCGAGACAGTGTCGAAAGTCCCCAAAAAGATGGGACCGCTGGGCCCCTCCTCGACGCCTGGTCAGGTCATGCCAGCTGACGATCGAGGAACCCGATGACCCGCCGGATCGAGAGGTCCCACTGCGGGCCGAAGGCGTGCTGCTCTCCCGGGTAGACCCACAGCCGCTGGCGTACGCCCGCGGTCTCCAGCAGGTCCCGCGTGGTGTATGCCCACCTGATCGGGCAGGACTCGTCATTGGTCCCGTGGTGCATCTGGAGCGGGACCTCGATCCGGTCGAAGTACGTCCGCGCCGACAGCCCCTCCCAGAACTCCGGCTCCGTCTCCGGATCGCCGTACTGCCGGTAGAGCCGGGCCACCTCGTCAGGCCGCGAAGGCACCGCCCACCGGTTGATGTTGTCGACGATGTCGGAGGAGACCGACGCGTACGTCACCCCGGCCCGCACCAGCCCCGGCTGGGCGACGAGCGCGTTCATCACCACTCCCCCACCCATGGAGCGGCCGAGCAGCGCGGTGCGGTCGGGGTCGACGTACGGAAGCCGCTTCATCGCCTGGACGGCGTTGATGGTGTCGCGGGTGTAGCCGAGGCGGCTCTCGTCCTCCTCGGTGCCCTCCGGGATCGGGGACGATCCGGCGTGGCCGCGGTAGTCGGTGTGCAGGACGACATAGCCCTCCCGCGCCAGCCGGTCCTGCTCCCGCCGCAGCCCCTGCCCGGTGACGTAGATGTCGGTGTCGATGTGGCCGTGCGCGAAGACCACCCCGGGGAACGGCCCCTGGCCGCGCGGCCGGAAGAGCACCCCGGTGATCGTCAGCGGGCCGCTCGGGTAGCTGATCTCGAAGCGCCGGTAGGCATCCGTGCTCCCCGCCTCCCGCAGCACCTTCACCTCCCCGCCCGGGAAGTCCTCTCGCATCAGCTGCGGGAGCGAGACCTTGTCGGTCACCGGTGGCAGCGTCTCCGACGGGCTCGGCGAAGGCGCGGTTGGTGACACCGAGGGTGACGGTGTCGCTGCCCGTGACGACGGCGCAGCAGCTGGCTCGCCGCCGCATCCGGCGAGAAGCACGGCCGATATCGCCAGCGCCGACGCAGCCTTCAGGCCCATGCCGTCGAGAGTAACCCTCGCCGCCACGACACCAGAGAAACGACAAGTGCCCCCGCCAACGGCGGGGGCACTCGCGTGTGCTCTAGCGAGACGGGCTCAGAAGCCCATACCGCCCATGTCACCCATGCCACCGGTCGGGTCGCCACCAGCGGCGGCCTTCTCCGGCTTGTCGGCCACGACGGCCTCGGTGGTGAGGAACAGCGCGGCGATCGACGCGGCGTTCTGCAGCGCCGAGCGGGTCACCTTGGCCGGGTCGATGATGCCCGCGGCCAGCAGGTCGACGTACTCACCCGTGGCGGCGTTGAGGCCGTGGCCCTGCGGGAGGCCGGCGACCTTCTCCGCCACGACGCCGCCCTCGAGGCCGGCGTTGATGGCGATCTGCTTCAGCGGCGCCGAGATGGCGGCCTTGACGATCGAGGCACCGGTGGCCTCGTCGCCGTCGAGCTCGAGCTTCTCGAAGGCAACGGCGGCGGCCTGGATCAGCGCGACACCACCGCCGGCGAGGATGCCCTCCTCGACAGCAGCCTTGGCGTTGCGGACAGCGTCCTCGATGCGGTGCTTGCGCTCCTTGAGCTCGACCTCGGTGGCCGCGCCGACCTTGATGACGGCCACGCCGCCGGCCAGCTTGGCGAGGCGCTCCTGGAGCTTCTCGCGGTCGTAGTCGGAGTCCGACTTCTCGATCTCGGCGCGGATCTGGTTGACCCGGCCCTCGATCTGACCCTGGTCGCCCGAACCCTCGACGATGGTGGTCTCGTCCTTGGTGATGACGACCTTGCGGGCCTGGCCGAGCAGCTCGATGCCGGCGGTCTCCAGGGAGAGGCCGACCTCCTCGGAGATGACCTGACCACCGGTGAGGATCGCGATGTCCTGCAGCATGGCCTTGCGGCGGTCACCGAAGCCCGGAGCCTTGACGGCGACGGACTTGAAGGTGCCCTTGATCTTGTTGACGACCAGCGTCGAGAGAGCCTCGCCGTCGACGTCCTCGGCCAGGATGACCAGCGGCTTGCCGGTCTGCATGACCTTCTCCAGGACCGGGATCAGGTCCTTGACGCTGGAGATCTTCGAGTTGACGATCAGGATGTACGGGTCGTCGAGGACGGTCTCCATACGCTCCGGGTCGGTCACGAAGTAGGCCGAGATGTAGCCCTTGTCGAAGCGCATACCCTCGGTCAGCTCGAGGTCGAGCCCGAAGGTGTTCGACTCCTCGACGGTGATGACGCCTTCCTTGCCGACCTTGTCCATCGCCTCGGCGATGATCTCGCCGACGGTGGTGTCAGCAGCGGAGATCGAGGCGGTAGCAGCGATCTGCTCCTTGGTCTCGATGTCCTTGGCCTGGGCGAGCAGCTGCTCGGTGACGGCGTCGACGGCCGCCTCGATGCCGCGCTTCAGGCCGGCCGGGTTGGCACCCGCGGCGACGTTGCGCAGGCCCTCGCGGACGAGCGCCTGGGCGAGAACGGTCGCGGTCGTCGTGCCGTCACCGGCGACGTCGTCGGTCTTCTTCGCGACCTCCTTGACCAGCTCGGCACCGATCTTCTCGTAGGGGTCCTCGAGCTCGATCTCCTTGGCGATGGAAACACCATCGTTGGTGATCGTGGGGGCACCCCACTTCTTCTCGAGCACGACATTGCGGCCCTTGGGACCGAGGGTGACCTTGACGGCGTCGGCGAGGGTGTTGAGACCCTTCTCCAGACCCCGGCGGGCCTCCTCGTTGAAAGCGATGAGCTTCGGCATTGCTCCTGCGATCCTTCACTTGGGAAGTTCGTTGGATCCGGTCCGATGGGTTGCCCGCGACGGACGACGCCACTCCCGGCAGAACCCTTCCCTGCCGCTCGCGACGCCTCAACGTCACCGGTCCGGTTGTTGTCACTCTCATGGTAAGAGTGCCAGCCTCATGTTTAGCACTCGACCCCTGCGAGTGCAAGCGCCGACGGGTGTCGGTCACGCCGCTCTCAGCGCCTCTGTCGGCGAGAGCCGCGCGGCTCTGGCGGCCGGGTAGACGCCCGCCAGAATGCCGATCAGGAGGGCCGCGGCCAGGCCGTAGCCGACCGACTCCGGTGGCATCGCGAAGGTGATCGCCTTCCACCTGGCGTACCCGAAGGTGATCACGGCCCCGGCCATCACCCCCAGTACGCCGCCGGCCAGCGAGAGCAGCACGGCCTCGACCAGGAACTGCGTGCGGATGTGGCGTCCGGTGGCGCCCAGCGCCCGGCGCAGACCTATCTCGCGGCGCCGTTCGAGCACCGACATCACCATCACGTTGGCGGTGCCGACCGCGCCGACCAGCAGAGCGACCGCGCCCAGCCCCAGGAAGAGCGAGGTGAAGGCGTCCTCGGCCGCGGCCTTGGCCGCGATCACGTCGGAGGGACGCGAGACGTCGACGTTCTCGGGAGCCTCGGGATTGACCTGGGCCGCGAGTACGCCGCTGACCGCGTCCACCGCGTCCGGGGCCGTACGCACGTAGAGCAGCGAGGGGTCCAGCTCGTCGTCGAGATAGACCTCCGCGGCGTCGTAGCCGACCAGGGCCGCCCGGTCCAGGTCCGGGGAGAGCGGCAGCGGCTCCATGATGCCGACGACCTGCCAGGCCCGTCCGTCCATCCAGACCGAGACCCCGCTCCCGACCGAGGTGATCCCGAGCCGTTCTGCGGCAACCGATCCCAGCACCACGACCGGGAAGTCGTCGACCGCCGCATCGAGGAACCGGCCCTCGGCCATCTCCCCCGCGAGGGTGTCGAGGGTGTCCGGGGTGGCAGCCTTCGCCGAGAGCCCGTTGGTTCGGTAGGGGTCGGCCAGCGAGCTGCGCAGCGGAGCGGCCGACAGGTCGGTGACCTGGGCGACGCCCTCCACGGGCTCGATGTTGCGCGCCTGGGTGGCCGCGGTCTGCGGCATCGCGGTGTCACCGCCCATCCCGAACCCCTCCCCCGCCTTGGCCTCGAGCAGGTTGGTCCCCAACGAGTCCAGCTGCTCGAGCAGGTCGGCCTGGGATGACCGGGAGATTCCGAGCACGGCCACGACGGTGGCCACTCCGATCGCGATGCCGAAGGCGGAGAGCAGGCTGCGCAGCTTGCGTGCCCGCAGCGCCCGGCCTCCGGCGCGGGCCTGGTCGGAGATGGAGACCCGGGACGACCCCACCCGCGTACGTCCGCTCATGCCGCCACCACCAGGGAGTCGTGCGTGATCAGGCCGTCACGGATCTCGACCTGGCGGGCCATCCTCGCGGCGACCTCGTGCTCGTGGGTGATCACCACGATCGTGGTGCCGTCGCGGTGCAGCTCGTCGAAGAGGTTGAGCACCTCCTCGCCGGAGTGGCTGTCCAGGTTGCCGGTGGGCTCGTCGGCGAAGACGATGGCCGGCCGGTTGAGCAGCGCCCGCGCGACCGCCACCCGCTGTCGCTCGCCGCCGGAGAGGATCCGTGGGTCGTGGCCGAGCCGATGACCGAGGCCGACTCGCTCCAGCACCTCGCGGGCCCGGCGCATGCGCTCGGCGCGGCGTACGCCGCTGTAGAGGAGGCCCTGCGCGACGTTCTCGGTCGCGGACAGACCGTCGATGAGGTGGAAGCTCTGGAAGACGAACCCGACACGGTGCGAGCGCAGCCCGGCCAGCTCGGCCTCGGAGAGCTCGGTGGTGTCGTACCCGTCGATCACCACCGCCCCGCTCGTGGGTCGCTCCAGGGTGCCGACGATGTGCAGCAGGGTCGACTTCCCCGATCCCGACGGGCCGACGATGGCGACCTGCTCCCCCGCGCTGACCTGCAGGTTCACACCGTGGAGGACCTCCAGGTCACCGTAGCTCTTGCGTACGTCACGCATCTCCAGGACGCTCGCGCGCTCACTCATCGGGCACCGCCACGGTGTCGCCCTCGGCCAGTCCTTCAGTGATCTCGACGAAGCCGTCGGCGTAGAGCCCGACCTCGACGCCGGTGAGCGTCTCGGTGTCGCCGGTGACCTTCTGGACACCGAACCCGCCCTCGGCCAGAGCGACCAGGGCCGTCACCGGCACCGCGAGAGCGTCCTTCTTCGTCTCGCTGGTCAGGTCTACCGACACGGTGGCCAGACTCATCCCCTCGGCGAGCTTCGGATCATCGAGGGTGAGGGTGATCGGGATGACCGAGGTCGTCTCGCCCTCGTTGCCCGTCGACTGCTCCAGGGCGCCGACCGAGGTGATCTTCGCCTTCGCCTCCTTGCCGCTGGGCAGGGTCACGGTCGCCGCGGCGCCGACCTTGGCGAGCGCCTCGGAGTCGGGGTCGAGACCGACCGCGACGACCTGGTCGGTGCTGGCTGCCTGGTAGAGCCCCGCGCCGCCGCCCGGTCCGACCTG
Source organism: Nocardioides sp. NPDC127503 (assembly GCF_040302165.1). Classification (NCBI taxonomy): domain Bacteria; kingdom Bacillati; phylum Actinomycetota; class Actinomycetes; order Propionibacteriales; family Nocardioidaceae; genus Nocardioides; species Nocardioides sp. NPDC127503. The sequence continues at coordinate 205,582 of NZ_JBEORH010000005.1, forward strand.
CTGGCCGAGGGTCGCCTTGTGCGCCCCGATCCGGATCTTTCCCGGGGTGATCACGAAGTCGGCCGGGTCGGCCGTGCCGGTCTCCGCCAGGCCGTGGTCGGACTGGAAGTCGTAGAGGGCCGACTGCGTCGACTCGGTGAAGTCCTTGTCGACGGTGCCGGGGTCGTAGCCCATCTCCTTCAGATTGCGCTCCAGGAGACGTACGTCCTTGGCGTCCTCGGAGCCCAGGTCGAGCGGACGCCACATCGGGGTGGATCCGGTGAGCAGGATGACCGGCACGTCGTCGACGCGGTACGCCACGTCCCCCTGCTCGAGGACGCTGCCCTCTTCCGGCAGCTCGGTGAGCGTGCCCTGGGCGGAGCTGACGACGTCGAAGGAGTCGTCGTACTCCAAGGTGCCGCTGACCTGCTCGACGTCGGCGAGGGTACGCCGCTCGACGCTCGCGGTGCTCCCCGACGGCGTCTCCTCCGCAGCACCCTCGGCGGGCGTGAGGAAGCGGGTGTAGCCCGCGAAGCCGACGACGCCGAGCCCGGCGACCACCAGCAGCACGGCCGCGCCGGCCAGCACCGTCCGGCCCCGGCGACGGGGCGCGCGGGCGCTCACTGGGGACCCTTCCGCATCTCGTCCATGCCGGACTCCTCGGCACACTTCTTCTCGGCGGCCTGCACCTTCGGGTCCTCGGGGTCGATGCCCTCGGGCATCCGCATCATGACGCCGCCACCGCTGAAGTCCGGGTCGGGTACGTCCACGCCGTTCTCCCGCATGCAGGCGGCGAACTCGAGCACCCGGTCCTGCATCTCCTGGACCTGCTCGGGGTCGCGCTCACCTCCGATGCCACCCTCGGGACGCTTGTCCTCGCACGCCTTCATCGCCTTGTCGCGGACCTCCGGGTCGGGCATCCCACCCTTGCCGCCCTGCCCCTGGATCCGCACCCCACCGTCCTCGCTGAACTCCGGGTCGGGCATGTCCACGCCGTTCTCGCGCATGCAGGCCGCGAAGTCGAGCCACTGCTGCTCGACGTCCTCGGCGTCGGCCGAGGGGCTCGCCGAGCTGTCGGCATCCTTGTCGCTGAGGGTGGCCACGCCACCGTCGTCGGCGCCGCCGCCGCACGCAGCCAGCGTGATCGCCAACAGCGCAGCACCGATCGCCACGGTCATCCGTCGCATCTGGTCCTCCTGGTCGTCTCGTCCGTCCTTCGGATGACGCCGACGCTAGGAGTCCGCTTTGTGAGTCTTCGCTGGGCAACCTGAGAGGTCCGTGAAGAAGGTCAGTGACGTTCGGAGAACCGGATGCCGACCTCGCTCCCGCCGCCCTCTCGGGCACGGAAGAACGGTGTGCCGCCATGGCGGGCGGCGACCTCGGCGACGATCGCCAACCCGAGGCCCGAGCCGGGCAGCTCGCGGTCGGTCTCGGCGCGCCAGAAGCGCTCGAAGGCGAGCGCCGCCTCGGCGTCGGAGAGTCCGGGGCCGCGGTCGGCGGCGTACACCTCATCGTCGCGCACCACGACCGAGACCGGCCCGTCGGAGAACTTCAGCGCGTTGTCGAGCAGGTTGACCACCGCCCGCTCCAGCGCCGCCGGGTCGCCGGTGATCTGGTGCGGCTCGAGGTCGAGGTCGAAACGGCGCGACGGATCCCGCCGCTGGGCGCGCTCGACGGCTCGCAGCACGACCTCGTCGACCTGGACCGGACCGGGCGCGACGTCGTCGCCGGCATCGCCGTTGCCCCGGGCCATGTGACTCAGCTCGGTGACCAGGTCGGCCAGCTCCTCGACCTGACCCAGCACGGCCTGCGCCACCCGGCGGCGCTGCTCGGGCGGCAGCGGCCGGCCGCTGTCGTCGAGCCGCATCAGCCACTCGACGTTGGTGCGCAGGCTCGTCACCGGCGTACGCAGCTCGTGACCGGCGTCGGCCACCAGCTGCTGCTGGCGCCGCCGAGAGCCGGCCAGCCGGGTCATCATGGCGTGGAAGGCGGCGCTCAGCCTGGTCACCTCGTCGCGGGAGCCTTCGGCACGCTCGACGTCGAGCGGTACGTCGAGGTCGTCGGTCGCGGCGACGTACTCGGCGGCCGCGGTCAGCCGCTCGATCGGGCCCACCAGATAGCGGGCCAGCAGCATGCCCGCGAACGCCGCGAACAGCACCCCCAGCAGGCTGGCCAGGCCGAGCAGCCCGGCCAGGCTGCGCAGGGTCGCGTCGACCTCCTCCAGCGAGCGCACCGACTGGGCGGCGAGCCCCGGCTCGACCGGCTTGGTCAGCACCCTGACCCGCGTGCCCTCGTCGGTGGTGGTGTCACGGACGACCTCGCCGTTACCGGACTCGGCGACCGCCCGTTCCTCGGCGTTGGGCTCGACCAGCCGCTTCTGCTTGCCCAGCAGGCAGGTCGTCCCGTCGCCCTTGACCAGCTGCACCTGCGGCACCGGCGCGTCCTCCGCGGCCAGGTCCGGCGGCAGGATGGGCGGGTCCTCGCACATCCGCTCGGTCAGGCTCTCGCTGAACGCCGTGACCCGTTTCCCGTCCTCGTCGATCGTGCCCCGGATGACCAGCCGGTCGCCGAGCGAGCTGTCGATCTGGCGCAAGAGGGTGGCCCGGGTCGCGGTCCACGCGAAGACGCTGGCCAGCACGATCGCCAGGGCCACCACCACCGCCGACAGCAGCGCGATCCGAGCCCGGATCGGCCACTGCCTCACGACGGCTCCTTCAAGACGTAGCCGACACCTCGTACGTTGTGGATCAGGCGCGGCCCGCCGCCGGACTCGGTCTTGCGGCGCAGGCACCCGACGAAGACGTCGAGCGTGTTGGAGCCGGAGTCGAAGTCCAAGCCCCAGACCTCGCGGAGGATGGTGTCGCGGGAGAGCACGCGGCGCGGGTTCTGCAAGAAGAGCTCGAGCAGGTCGTACTCGGTGCGGGTCAGTTCCACGCGCCGCTCGTCCACGGTGACCTCGCGCAGGGCGGGTTCGGCGACGATCCCGGCGAAGCGGAGCAGCCTGTCCCCGGCACCGGCCCGGCGGCGCAGCAGCGCACGCATCCTGGCCAGCAGCTCCTCGAGAGCGAACGGCTTCACCAGGTAGTCGTCGGCCCCGGCGTCGAGCCCGGTCACCCGCTCCTCGGTGCCGTCGCGGGCGGTGAGCAGGAGGATCGGCACGTCGAGATGCCGCGAGCGCACCCGCCGGCACACCTCCAGGCCGTCGATGTGGGGCAGCCCGATGTCGAGGATCACCAGGTCCGGTACGTCCTCGGAGAGACGCCCGAGCGCTTCGCCGCCGTCCGCGGCGGTGGTCACGGCGTACCCCTCGAAGGCGAGCCCGCCCTTGAGGCTCGTGCGCACGTCCGGCTCGTCGTCGACGAGCAGCACCCGGACAGGTTCGGCTGAGGTCGTGGTCACGCCTCTCAGGATCCCTCGGGATCCTGAGAGGAGATGAAAGCCGCAGCCCGGCAGAGCTTGGTCACAGGGCCAGAGTCAGAGAGGCTTCGCGAGCTCGGCGAACTCGAGGTCGTCACGCAGCGGGCGGCCGAAGCGCTCGTCGCCGTAGGGGAACGGCTCGAAGCTTCCCGTACGAACGAACCCGCGCCGCTCGTAGAACGCGATCAGGTCCTCGCGCTGACGGATCACGGTCATCCGGATCTCCTCCGCACCCCACTCGCGCGCGATCCGCTCGGCCTCCGCCATGACGGCCTTGCCGACGCCGGCACCCTGCAGCTGCGGCGAGACCGAGAACATGCCGAAGTAGACGTACGCCTCGCGCTTCTGCAGCTGGCAGCAGGCGACGATCTCGCCCGGCCGCTCGGCGACGAGGAGGCGAGATCCGGCAGCGGTGATCACCTCGCGTACGCCCTCGGGGTCCGTGCGCTGGCCCGCGAGCAGGTCGGCCTCGGTTGTCCACCCGGCGCGGGAGGCGTCGCCGCGGTAGGCCGACTCGATCAGCCCGACCAGGGCGTCCACGTCGGAGAAGTTGGCATCACGGAAGGTCAGCTCAGGCACGAGCCCCAAAATACGGCAGAGCGACAATCAGGCGGGCAGGTCCGGCAGCGCCGGCCGGCGTAGCCAGGCGTCGAAGAGCGGGGTGAGGTCGCGGCCGCAGACCTCGGCCGCGAGGGCCTCGAAATCGGCGGTGGTGACCGTTCCCCCGCTGTGCCGGGCGACCCAGGTGCGCAGGATCTTGAAGAAGGCCTCGTCGCCGACGGTGCGCCGCAGTGCGTGCAAGGTGAGCGCTCCGCGCTTGTAGACGCGGTCGTCGAACATGTCCGCCGGACCGGGGTCGGCGAGGACCAGGTCCTGCGCCAGCGCCTTCAGCCGGCGGTGGTGGTGGCGCGCGTGCTCGCCGCACGAGCGGCCCCCGGAGGCGTCGGACCACAGCCACTCGCTGTAGCAGGCGAAACCCTCGTGCAGCCAGATGTCGCGCCACTCGCGCAGCGTCACCGCGTTGCCGAACCACTGGTGGGCGAGCTCGTGGGCCACGAGGCGTACCTCCGACCACTCGCCGGTGAGGTGGTTGCGCCCGAAGGTCGACAGGGACTGCGACTCGAGCGGGATCTCGAGCTCGTCGTCGGTGACCACGACGGAGTAGGAGGCGAACGGGTAGGGGCCGAAGACCGAGGTGAAGTAGGCCATCATCTCCCGCTGGCGCCCGAAGGAGGCCTCGAACCCGGCGGTGGCGTCGACCGGGTACGCAGCCCGGATCGGCACCCGGCCGCCCGGCCCTTCGCTCGTCGCGATGTCGACGACCCGGTAGCGCCCGATCTGCACCGTGGCGAGATAGGTCGCCATCGGCTCGGCCTGCCAGTAGCGCCAGGTCTCCCCGCTGCCGCGGCGTACGCGGGAGGTCAGCTCGCCGTTGGAGATGACCGCATAGCCCGGCGCGGTGGTCACGCTGATCGCGTAGCGGGCCTTGTCGGAGGGACGGTCGTTGCACGGGAACCAGGTCGGCGCACCATGCGGCTGACCTGCGACGATGACGCCGTCGTCGAGCTCCTCCCAGCCGGCGTCTCCGTGGTGGGACAGCACCACCGGGCGGGGCTTGCCGGAGTATCTGACCGTGACCACGAACTCCTCGCCGGCCGCGATCCGCGAGCGGAGGTTCAGCACCAGGCGGTGGTCATTGTGGGCCCACTTGGCCGGCGGGCGGCCGTCGATCGCGACCTTCTGCACCCGCAGGTGAGCGAGGTCGAGGACGACGCGGTTGATGTCCTCGACGGCGACCGCGCGGATCGTCGCCGTGCCCGCGAGCCGGTTACCGACCAGGTCGTAGGTGAGCTCGAGGTCGTAGTGGGTCGCGCTCCACGACGGATCCCCGTGACCAGGAAGGTAGGGGTCGGCTGCGGGGAGCTTCGGCACGGCGGTCATGTTAGAGGGTGGCTCTGAACTCGGCGTCGAGGCAGGTGTCGTTCAGCGTGTGGCCTGGCAAGGCGGAGGAGGGAGGCGGCCCGGGGTTGGCCGTCGACCGACGACAACGCCGCCAGGGCGCGCGATGGACGGCGCCTGGTCGGCGTATCCGGGTTCAGAGGCACCCTCTTAGGCCGCCTGGTCCCACGGGCCGATCGGGTTGCCGATCCACAGGGTCTTGTCGGGGAGGCTCTCCCCGCGCATGACCAGCGAGACCGGGCCGACGACCGCATGCCGGCCGATGGCGGCTGCGGGCAGGATCACCGAGTTGGGCCCGAGCGTGGCGCCGCGCCGGAGGACGACCTCGTCGAGGGCCAGGACGCGGTCGTGGAACAGGTGGGTCTGCACGACGGTGCCGGCGTTGACCGTGGCGCCGTCGCCGAGCTCGACGAGGTCGGTCTCGGGCAGCCAGTGGGTCTCGATCCACACGCCGCGGCCGATCCTCGCGCCGAGCGCTCGGAACCAGAGGTTGAGCACCGGGGTGCCGGACACGGCTCCGGTGAACCAGGGCGCGGCGAGCACCTCGACGAAGGTGTCGGCCAGCTCGTTGGCCCACACGAACCAGCTCCACAGCGGGTGCGACCCGGCCCGGATGCGGCCCACGAGCAGCCACTTCGCCGCCACCGTGATGCCGGCGGCGACCGCTCCGGCGGCCGCGAGCACCGGCCCTGCGACCAGGATCGCGACGAGGAGGTCGGTCGCCTCCCAGACCCTCACGAGCACGTAGCCGACGCCGGCGTAGAGCAGGATCGCGAGCGTCTGCGGCACCAGCCGGGCCAGCTCGACGAGCGCCCGGGCGATCTTGAGCCGGACCGGCGGGTCATAGGTACGTCCCGAGTCGGTCTCGCCGGCGGCCCGGCGCAGCGGTGCCGGCGGCGAGCCGAGCCAGCTCTCCCCCTTCTGCGCGCGTTTGCGGCGCGGGGCCGCGCTGAGCACGGCGACCAGGGACGCCTTCGGCACCTTCCGGCCCGGCGCCGCCATCCCCGAGTTGCCGACGAAGGCCCGCTTGCCGATCTTCACCCGCTCGACCCGCAGCCAGCCGCCGCCGAGCTCGTAGCCGCCGATCAGGGTGTCGTCGGCTAGGAAGCTCTGGTCGTTGACCTGCGTCAGCCCGGGGATCATCAGCACCGTCGAGGCCTCGACGTGCTTGCCGATCTTCGCCCCCAGCGCCCGCAGCCACAGCGGCGTCAGCGTCGAGGAGTAGAGCGGGAAGAGCCAGGTGCGCGCCTCGTCGAGCACCTGCATCGTCGACCAGACCGCGACACCGGCCAGGCTGCGTACGGGATGTACGCCGGGGGCGATCGCCAGGCCCGCGAGCCGCACCACCGCCCAGATCAGCGCGGCAAGCGTGGCGCAGCCGGCCGCCACCGCGACCGGGCTCCAGGCGAGCAGCGCCCCGATGTCGGTGTAGGAGGTGGGCACGCCGGCGAGGGCGACTCCGACGAGCACCCCGACGCCGATGGCGACCGCAGGGAGCAGGGCGAGGACGGCGGCCGCGATGCCGTAGAGCAGCATCCAGACCCGGGCTCGCGCCTCGGGCGGCTGCCACGGGCCGCGCGCCTCCCGGGCGGCGCGGCCAGCCGGCGAACCCGACCAGAACTCGCCCGCCGGCACCACGCCGAAGACCGCCGAACCCGGTCCGACCTCGGCGTCGTCGCCGACCCCGGCGCCGGGCAGCAGCGTCGACCGCGCCCCGACCCTGGCCCGCTCACCCACCTCGACCTCGCCGAGATGGAGCACGTCGCCCTCGATCCAGTGACCGGAGAGGTCGACCTCCTGCTCGATCGAGCAGCCCTTGCCGAGGGTGAGCATGCCGGTGACCGGCGGGAGGCTGTGCAGGTCGACGTTCTTGCCCATCCGCACGCCGAGCAGCCGGGCGTACCAGAGCATCCACGGTGCCCCGGCGAGACCGTGCGCGCCGAGCTCGTCGACGGCGTGCGTCGCCAGCCAGAGCCGGAGATGGACCTTGCCGCCGCGGGGGTAATCCCCCGGACGTACGCCGTGCAGGATGAGTCGCGCCGCGCCCGCGGCGAGCAGCATCCGGCCGGGCGGGGTCAGGAAGGCGAGGACGGCCGGTACGAGGACCCACCAGCTGAGCGAGGGCAGCCAGGGCGCCCACGGCTGGGCGAGCGTCGACCCGAGCGGGATCCAGGTCAGCCAGCGCGGTGCCGCAAGGCAGCGCAGCAGGATCGTCGCGACCACCTGCGCGACCTGGGTCTTGAGGCGTACGGCCGGCACCTCGTGCTCGGAGACCGCGGCGGAGCTGCCCATCTCGTCGATGTAGGTGGCCAGCGCGCCGAGCAACGGCTGGTCGTAGATGTCGCCGAGCGCGACCTCGGGGAAGCGCTCGCGGATAAGGCTGACCATCTGCGCCGCGGTGAGGCTGCCGCCGCCGAGGTCGAAGAAGTCCGCCGTCGGCCCGGTGACCTCGGCGCCGAGGACGTCGTTCCACAGCCCGGCGAGCCAGGCCTCGGTGTCGCTGAGCCCCTCCCCCGAACCCGCACCCGAGGCGAGCGGCCACGGCAGTGCGTCGCGGTCGACCTTCCCGCTCGTACGCGTCGGGAGACTGTCGACCACGGCCAGTCGCGGCACCAGGGCCGCCGGCATGTCGGCCCGGAGCCGGGCGACGGAGGTGGCCTGGTCGAAGGTGTCGTCGACGGTGACGTAGCCCACCAGCAGGCTGTTGCCCGCGGCGCTCCTCCGCACAGCCGCCGCGGCCCCGACGACCCCGTCCAGCTGCAGCAGGGCGCTGTCGATCTCGCCGAGCTCGATGCGCCGGCCGCCGAGCTTGATCTGGTCGTCGGCGCGCCCGCCGAATAGCAACCCGGCGGGGTCGTTGACGACCAGGTCGCCGGAGCGGTAGGCGCGCTCCCAGCCGAGGGTGGGCATGGGGGCGTACTTCTCGGCGTCCTTGGCCGCGTCCAGGTAGCGCGCCAGGCCGACGCCGCCGATGATCAGCTCGCCGGTCTCGCCCTCGGGGACCGGGACGCCCGTGGCAGGGTCGACGACGGCGAGGTCCCAGCCGTCGAGCGGGAGGCCGATCCGTACCGGCCCCTCGGCGGTCAGCTGGGCGCCACAGGCCACCACCGTCGCCTCGGTCGGGCCGTAGGTGTTCCACACCTCCCGGTCGGACGTGACCAGTCGGGCGGCGAGCTCGGGCGGGATCGCCTCGCCGCCGGTGATCAGCAGCCGGACTCGGTCCAGCGAGGACGCCGGCCACAGCGCGACCAGCGTGGGCACCGTCGAGACGATGGTGATCTGGTTCGCGACCAGCCACGGGCCGACGTCGACCCCGGAGCGCACCAGCGCCCGTGGGGCCGGGACCAGGCAGGCGCCGTAGCGCCACGCCAGCCAGATCTCCTCGCAGCTCGCGTCGAAGGCCACCGAGAGACCCGCCATCACCCGGTCGCCGACCCCGATCGGCGCGTCCTGGAGGAAGAGGCGCGCCTCGGCGTCGACGAACGCGGCGGCGTTGCGGTGGGTGACGGCGACGCCCTTCGGGGTGCCGGTCGACCCGGAGGTGAAGATCACCCACGCGTCGTCCTCGGTCGACGGCTCCTCCGGCTCACGTTCCTCGCGTGCCTCGCCGGGATCGCCAGGCCCGCCCATCGGAATCAGTGTGACTCGCAGGTCGTTGGTCACGACCGCGGCGACCTTCGCCTCACCGAAGACCAGCCGGGCCCGCTCCTCGGGGTCGTCGGCGTCGACCGGCACATAGGCAGCGCCCGCGCAGAGGATGCCGAGGATCGCGACGTACAGGTCGGTGGTGCCGCTCGCGATCCGCAGCCCGACCTTGTCCCCCGGCCCGATCCCGGCGGCGTTGAGCTCGGCTGCCAGCCCGTCGGCGGCCTCCTCGAGCTCTGCGTACGTCAGCAGCCCGTTGCCCGCGTCGACGGCCGGCTCGTCGGGCACCTGGGCCGCGGTGGCCCGGAAGATGTCGACGAGCGTCCGGGGCTCGGGCGCGAGGTCGCCTCGCAGCAGGGGGTCGGTCACACGCGGAGCCTTCCGGTGATAGTTGAACGGATGACGTACATCTTCGTTCCTTCCCGGTGTCGATTTGGCCTTGTCCCACCCGTCATCCCCGATGACAGACTCAATCCGAGCGGACGAAAGGGATCACGATGACCAGATACATGGTGCTGCTGCCGACGAACGAGGCCTTCTGGGCCGAGTCGTCGCCGGAGGAGAAGGCAGCCGGATACGAGGTGCACGGCAGGTTCGCCAAGCTGCTCGCCGAACGCGGCCACAAGGTCACCGGCGGCGCCGAGCTCCACCACTCCAGCAAGGCCAAGACGCTGCGCAAGACCGGTGACGGGGTCGTGATCACCGACGGCCCGTTCGCCGAGACCGTCGAGCACGTGACCGGCTTCTACACGATCGAGACCGACGACGCCGACGACATGCTCGAGTGCTGCAAGGTGCTCGCCGAGCTCGAGACGGCGCTCGAGGTCCGCGAGGTCGTCGAGCACGAGGGGACGTCCGCATGAGGTATCTCCTGCTGATCGGTGGTCCCGACCACGAGGCCCGCTTGGACGCCCTCTCCGAGGAGCAGAAGCAGACCGCGTACGCAGACTTCAGTGCCTTCGCGAAGGCGGTCGCGGAGCGGGGCGAGCTGATCGACGGCGACGCCCTGCAGCCGGCCACCACGTCGCTGACCGTCCACGAGGACGGTGCCGTGACCGACGGCCCGTTCGCGGAGTCGGTCGAGCAGCTGGGCGGCTACTACGTGATCGACGTGCCCACGATCGACGACGCCGTCGCCCTCGCGAAGCTGCTTCCGAAGTACTTCGCGGTCGAGATCCGCCCGACGAAGGGGATGCAGATCCGATGACTCGCTACTACCTGCTCATCCCCAACGTCGAGGCCGAGTGGCAGGCGAAGCCGGAGGAGGACCGGAACGCGTTGTTCGCCGTCCACGAGAAGTTCACGGCTCTGCTCGCCGAGCGCGGCCACACGATCTTATGGGGGTACGGCGCGGTGCTCGCCGCTCCGTCGACGGCGGTGACCGTGCGTTCCTCCGGCGTCACCGACGGTCCCTACACCGAGACGGCCGAGCACCTGGCCGGGCTCTACGTCGTGGAGTCCGAGGATCGCGACGACCTGGCCGAGTGCTGCCGGCTGCTCGCCACGGTCGAGTCGGCGATCGAGATCCGCGCGGCGGACTAGGGCGACCCACGGCGATGCTGGAGAAGGTGCTGCGCGAGGAGTGGGGCCGGTTGCTGGCCCTGCTCGTCGCGCAGTTCCGCCGTCTCGACCTGGCCGAGGACGGCCTGGCCGACGCCTTCGAGGCGGCCGCCAGGAGCTGGCCCATCGACGGCGAGCCCGTCAACGGACCGGCGTGGCTGCTCACCACCGCGCGGCGGCGGATCGTAGACCGGATGCGCTCGGAGGAGGTGCTGGCCCGCAAGATGCCGCTGCTCGTGGTCGACGCCGCGCTGACCCAGGAGGCGCAGCAGGTGCTGGCCACGGTGCCGCTCGGGGCCGGCGGCGAGACGGTCACCGACGAGCGGCTGCGGCTGGTGCTGCTCTGCGCCCACCCGACGTTGTCCCGCGAAGCCGCCGCGGCTCTCACCCTCCGGCTGGTTCTCGGCGTCTCCACCGAGGACATCGGGCGCCTCTTCCTGCAGTCGAAGGCGACGATGGCGGCGCGGCTGACCCGAGCGCGGAAGCGCCTCGCGGGCGCCTCCTTCGAGGTGCCCGCAGATCTCGCCGGCCGGGTCGGGATCGTCGCCGAGGTCGCCTATCTCGCGTTCACGGCGGGCTACGCCCCCGGCACCGGTCCCGATGTCGTACGCACCGACCTGGCGGGCGAGGCGATCCGGCTGGTTCGGGTGCTGCGGTCGGTCCTTCCAGAGCCGGACCAGGAGATCGACGCCCTCCTCGCCCTGATGCTGCTGCAGCACTCGCGCCGGACTGCCCGGATCGGACCGGACGGCGCCCTCGTCCTGCTCCCGGACCAGGACCGGACTCGCTGGCGGACCGACGAGATCGCCGAGGCCCTCGCGATCCTCACCCCGCTCGCCCACGCGGCCCCTGCCCCGTATCTCCTCCAAGCGCTGATCGCCGCGGAGCACGCCCTCGCCCCCAGCTCCGAGACGACCGCCTGGGAGCGCATCGTCGATCGCTACGACGAGCTGCTCGCGCTCCAGGACACTCCGGTCGTACGCCTCAACCGGGCCGTCGCGGTGGCCGAGGCGAACGGCGCCGAGGCCGGGCTCGCGGCGCTGGACTCGGTCGCTCTCCCGGGACACCGGCTGCCTGCCGTACGTGCCCAACTGCTGGAGCGGGCGGGGCGTCACGACGACGCGATCGAGGCGTATGCGGAGGCCATCGCGCTATGCACGCACGGGCCGGAGCGGGCCGACCTCGTCCGGCGACGGGGTGACTTGGAAGGTTTTGCACCCCAATCGCTAGACGAGAACACGTTCTAGTTGTCACACTCGGTGCTGTGACCCCGATCACTCTCCCCGACATCCTCGAGGCGATGGCCGACGCCATCCCCGACCGCACCGCCGTGTTCACGATGGAACACGCCTACAGCTTCGCCGAGGTCGACGAGCGCGCGACCAGGCTGGCCAACCACCTCCTCGGGCAGGGCATCAAGCCGGGCGACCACGTCGCCGTCCACTCCCGCAACCGGATCGAGTGGGTCGACGCCTTCTACGGGTGCATGAAGGCGCGGGCGGTGCCGATCAACATCAACCACAAGTACCTCCACGACGAGCTCGACCACCTCTACCGCAACTCCGACGCGGTCGCGGCGATCATCGGACCGGAGCACGTAGAGGCGGTCGCCGCGCTCGGCCTGGGCATCCCGACGCTGGTGATGGGCGAGGAGTACGACGCCGCGGTCGCCGCCGCATCCAAGGAGCGCCCCGACATCGAGCGCAGCCCCGACGACCGCTACGTCATCTACACCGGCGGCACCACCGGGATGCCGAAGGGCGTCGTGTGGCGCCAGGAGGACATCATCCGGGCAGCGATGAACGCGAGCCGGTTCGGAGCGCCCTTCGACACCGTCGAGCAGCTCGCCGAGGAGGCCGCGGCACAGGAGTCACCGATGGTGCTGCTGGCCTGCGGCCCGATGATGCACGGCGGCAGCCAGTGGATCATGGGCAACGGCCATGTCGCCGGCTGCACCGTCTCGCTCTACACCGAGCCGACCTGGTCGCCCGAGACGATCCTCGACCTCGTCCAGGCCGCCGGGGTCAACTCGCTCACCTTCCTCGGTGACGCGATGGGCCGCCCGGTCGCCGAGGCGATCCTGCGCGAGCCGGAGCGATGGGACCTGAGCAGCCTGTTCGCGGTCTCCAACGGCGCCGCCCCGCTCTCCGCGGGCGTCCGCACCCAGCTCCGCGAGGCGCTGCCTGGCCGTTACATCCTCGACTCCTACGGCGCCTCGGAGTCCGGGGCGGCCGGCATGCAGGTCGACGACGGCAACGAGGGCGCGCAGGCCGCGCCGAAGTTCCAGGTGGGGATGGACGTACAGGTCTTCGACACCGACATGAAGCCCTGCGCGCCGGGTGAGACCGGGATGCTCGCGCGCACCGGATCGATCCCGCTGGGCTACTACAACGACCCGGTCAAGACCGCCGCGACCTTCAAGGAGGTCGACGGACAGCGCTGGTCGATCCCGGGCGACTTCGCGCGGCGCGAGGAGGACGGCTCGATCACCGTCCTGGGCCGCGGGTCGGGCTGCATCAACACCGGCGGCGAGAAGGTCTTCCCCGAGGAGGTCGAGTCGGTCCTGCTTCGCCACGCGGACGTCTTCGACACCGCGGTCGTCGGCACCCCGCACGAGCGCTGGGGCCAGCAGGTCACCGCTCTCGTGCAGCTCCGCGAGGGCGCCGCGACCTCGACCGACGCGCTCCGCGAGCACTGCCGCAGCCTCATCTCCGCCTACAAGGTGCCAAAGGACATCCTGCTCGTGGAGCGAGTCCCCCGCACGCCCGTGAGCAAGGTGGACTATCGTGCGAGCGCTACGGTCGCTGCCGAGCTGCTCGAGGCGCGTAGGTGACGACCGGCTGATCCGACGTACGGTTCGGTGCCGTACGGCCCTACCCCTGGAAAGCCTACGTCTCTGTGTCCGCCGTGATCCCCCTCACACTGCCCGACATCCTGGAAGCGATGGCCGATGCGATCCCAGACCGCACGGCAGTCGTCACCACCGACCGCGCCTACTCGTACGCCGAGATCGACGAGCGTGCCACGCGCCTGGCCAACCACCTGCTGAGCGTCGGCCTCGAGCCGGGTGCCCAGGTCGCCGTCCACGCGACCAACCGGATCGAGTGGGTCGACGCCCTCTACGGGTGCCTCAAGGCCCGCACGATCCCAGTCAACATCAACCACGCCTACCGGCGCGACGAGCTCGCCAGGACGTACGCCGCCACCGACTGCGTCGCGGCCATCGTCTCCCCCGAGTTCACCGATGACCTCGACGAGCTCGACCTGAAACTGGACCACCGCGTGGTCCTGGGCCCCGACTACGACGCCAAGGTCGCCGCGGCGTCCAAGGAGCGGCCGAGCGTCGGACGTACGCCCGGCGACTGGCACATCATCTTCACCACCGGCACCACGGGCACCCCGAAGGGTGCGGTCTGGCGCCAGGAGGACCTGATCTGGGCGGCGCTGAACACCGTCCGCCGCAACGCTCCGATCCCGTCGGTCGCGGGGCTCGCCGCCGAGGCCGCCGCTCGCGACTCGGGTGTCGTCCTGCTCGCCGGCGGTCCGCTGCTGCACGGTCAGAGCCAGCTGCTGCTCCTGCGGGCGCTGGTCGCCGGCGGCACCGCGGTGCTCGACACCTCTGCGTCGTTCTCGGCGGAGGCCTTCCTCGACCTCGCCGAGCAGGCCGGCGCCACCGCGATCACGCTCCTCGGCGACGCCCAGGCGCGACCGGTCGCCAAGGCCCGGCTGACCGGCAAGAAGCGCTGGCCGCTGCACTCGCTCGCCGGGGTCTCCAACACCGCGGCGCCGCTCTCCGACGGCGTCCTCGGCGTTCTGCGCAACGCCTTCGCCCGCCGGGTCATCGTCGACTCCTACGGCACCCTGGAGACCGGCGTCACCGGCTCCCGCGCCGACGACGGCACGGCGCTCGTGCCCGGCGAGGCGCGGTTCATGGTGGGTCCGGAGGTGGAGGTCTTCAACCCCGACCTCACCCCGGCGGCGCCCGGCGTCGAGGGCCTGCTGGCCCGCTCCGGTCCGTCGGCTCTCGGCTACTACAAGGACAACGCCCGCTCGGCCACCGCGATCAAGCTGGTCGACAACCGGCGCTGGACCTTCCCCGGCGACCTCGCCCGCCGCGAGCAGGACGGCTCGATCACCCTGCTCGGCAGGGCCGCCACCCTCGTACGCACCGGGGACCTCGAGATCCACCCCGAGACCATCGAGGGCGTGCTCCTCGCCCACGAGGACGTCGTCGACGCCGCCGTCTTCGGCATGCCCCACCCGCGCTGGGGCCAGCAGGTCGCGGCGCTGGTGCAGCCCGCCCCGTCCACCGAGACCACCGCTGCCGACCTGCGCAAGCACGCCCGCGACCGGCTCGGGGAGTCCCACGAGCCCAAGCTCGTCCTGCTGGTCGAGTCGGTGCCGCGTACGCCGGCGGGGACCGTCGACTACCGCGCCGCCACCGGCCTCACCGCCGACATGCTCAGCACCGGCGGCAAGATCCCGGGCGAGGACGACACCGACACGGCGAGTAGGACCCCCACGGGCTAACCCAGAGGCCCCATGGGCTGATATCCGCACCTTCATCGAATGAGTCGATATCAGCCCATAGGAGCCGATCGTGGACCGGGAACGTGAGAGCTCGCCGAGTCGGCGCGTTATGACGAGCCGACTCGACCGGTGTTCGTGTCAGGATCCGGCGGCTCGGTCGCCTCGGGCGGGAGCTCGGGCAGGTGGTGTCCGAACGGGACCTGGTGGACCTGCCCGAGGGCGGCGAGTACGGAGGGCAGCATCGCCTTGGCGGTGCGCTTGTAGCCCATCGCGCTGGGGTGGAAGTGGTCGATCGCGAACATCTCGTCGGGGTTGGTGATGAAGAACGGGCCGACGACCTCGGAGAGCGAGACGACGTGGGCGCCCCGGGCCAGTGCGGTCTCTCGCTGTCCCTCGGCCAACTGCTTGGCGATCCTGCGCCCGAGCGAGCGCAGCGGCTGCGGCAGGGGGCGTACCGCGCCTACGTCCGGGCAGGTGCCGACGACGACCTCGGCACCACGCTCGCGCAGCGCGTCGATGACCTCCCCCAGCACCCGGGTGGAGTCCTTCTGCGGCACCCGATGGGTGACGTCGTTCCCACCGACGATGACCACCGCGACATCGGGCCGGTAGCCCTCCGGCAGCGACTCGAGCTGCGCGGGGACCATCGACGTCTCGGCCCCGACCACGGCCGCCGTACGCAGCCGCACAGGCCTCAGCAGAGCCTTGGCCGTGCCCTTGGCCAGCCGGGCGCCGAGGGTGCCGCTCCTGGTCTCCGCACCCAGCCCGGCGGCGATCGAGTCGCCGAGGATGAGGAGCTCGACCGGCGTACCTCCGTAGGTCTTCTTGTAGACCTTGTCGGCATCGATCGCCTCCTCACCGAGGGGCTTGCCGATCACGTCGCGCGCGTGCGCCGCCTGTCTCTTCAGCAGCGTCACGAATCCGGCACCGGCCGCCGCCCCCACCACACCGACTGCGCCGGCGACCCCGGCGGTGGCGGCGACCATGCCGAGCCACTTGGCCTCTTCACTCGTCTTCGTGGTGTTCACATTCCTTAGGTGTACCCCACGGATGTGAACGCGAAATTAACCTACGCCTGGGAGAGCCCGGCTTCCTCGAAAGCGTCGTAGTTGGGGGCGATGGTGGCGCGGGGGCCAACGATGCCGCTGACCGCGTCGAGCGTCTTGAGGCCGTGGCCGGTGTTGATGATCACCGTCTCCAGGCTCGGGTCGAGCAGACCGTTGTCGACGAGCTTCTTGGTGACCGCGAGCGTGGTGCCGCCGGCGGTCTCGGTGAAGATGCCCTCGGTGCGGGCCAAGAGCACGATCGCCGCACGGATCTCGTCGTCGGTGACCTCTTCGACGGCGCCGCCGGAGGATCGGGTGGCATCGAGGACGTAGATGCCGTCGGCCGGGTTGCCGATGGCCAGCGACTTGGCGATCGTGTCCGGCTTGACCGGGCGGATGGCGTCGACGCCGGCCTTGAACGCGGTCGCGACCGGGTTGCAGCCGGTGGCCTGAGCGCCGAAGATCCGGTAGGGCTTCTCCTCGACGAGACCGAGCTTGATCAGCTCCTTGAAGGCCTTGTCGACCTTGGTCAGCTGGGATCCGGAGGCCACCGGGATGACGATCTGGTCGGGCAGGCGCCAACCGAGCTGCTCGGCGATCTCGAAGCCGAGCGTCTTGGAGCCCTCGGCGTAGAAGGGACGTACGTTGACGTTCACGAACGCCCAGCCCTCCTCCTCCGCGGCGATCTCCTGGGCCAGCTTGTTGACGTCGTCGTAGTTGCCGTCGACGGCGATCAGGTTGTCGGTGAAGACGGCGGAGTTGACCTGCTTGGGGTGCTCGAGGTTGCTGGGGATGAAGACGGCAGTGGGGATGCCGGCGCGGGCTCCGGCCGCCGCCACAGCGTTGGCCAGGTTGCCGGTGCTCGGGCAGGCGAAGACCTTGGCGTCGAGCTCGCGGGCGGCGCTCAGAGCACAGGCGACCACGCGATCCTTGAAGGAGTTGGTCGGGTTGGTCGAGTCGTCCTTCACCCAGATCTTCTCGATGCCGAGCTCCTTGGCGAGGTTCTTCGCCTCCAGGAGCCGGGTGAAGCCGGGCTCGGTGTTCGGGCTCTGCTCGATGTCGTCAGGCACCGGCAGCAGCGCCTTGTAGCGCCAGATGTTGCGGGGTCCGGCCTCGATCTCCTCGCGGGTCACGGCCGGGAAGTCATAGGCCACCTCGAGTGGCCCGAAACACTCCGGACAGGCGTAATGCGGTCCGAGCTCGATCTGGTGCCCACACTCCCGGCACGACAGCGCCGAGGCATTGCCGAACGCACCCTCGCGCAGGCCCTTCGTCTCCGTGGTCGCAGCGCTCATGAGAAACCTCCTCCTCATCTTCCCCGATCACGTCTCTCGCGCCGGGCCGGAATTAGCACCTGCTCCACGCCCTACCCGATGGTCGGGAGGAGGCTCGTGGTCGGTTGCCGGGACTTCACTGGGCCGTTCCCTCAGTCCCTCTCGATGAGCGATACCGATCGTACGGCAGGCAACTTGCCTGAAACACACCCGGGTTCCACTCCTCGGACCATCTGTCCGCCATCTGGACGCCGAGGGTGTCTCGAGTCAGCGAGCGCGGAGGCGACGCAGCATCCGGGCGTCGTCGAAACCGACCGCTCGAGCAGCCGACTCCATGGTGGTGCCCGCGGCCAGCAGATGGTCGGCCCGCTCGCGGCGAAGAGCCTGTTGGTAGCGGAGCGGGGTGAGGCCAGTCGCACCCACGAAGGCGCGAGTCAGGGTGCGCTCGCTCACCCCCGCACCGTCCGCCAGAGCGGAGAGCGGAAGCGGCTCGGCGAACCGGGCGTCGATGACGTCCTGCACGTGGTGGACGGTGTCGTCGAGATGGTTCCGGTGGCGCAGCAGGACGCTCTCCTGCGGCTGGTCGCCGTTGCGCCGCGCGTAGACGACCATGTCGCGGGCGACTCGAGCCGCCAACGCCGGTCCGTGGCGCACCGCGAGAAGGTGCAGACTCAGGTCGATGCCGCTGGCGATGCCTGCCGACGTCACGATCCGGTCATCGCTGGTGAAGAGCACGTCGCGCACCACCCGGGCTTTCGGGTAGCGCCTGGACAGCGCGTCCTGGAGATCGTGATGGGTGGTGCAGAGACGCCCGTCGAGGAGGCCCGCCTGGCCGAGGGCGTCGGCGCCGGCGCAGACGCTGGCCACCTCGCCACCGGCGGCATGATGGGCGCGCAGCCGCTCGGCGGTCTCCCGGGTGAGCCGGGGGCCGGCGACGAGGTCGTACGCCGCTCGCCAGCCCGGCACGACGAGCAGGTCACCGGGGTCGAGATCGGGCCATTCGCCGGTGACTGCCAGAGGCAGTCCCTGCGCGGAGAGCACCTCCCCCGGCTCGGCGCCCGCGACGTACACGAGGTCGTAGGGGTGTCCCAGGCTGCGCGCCGTGTGGAACGCCTGTGCCGGCCCGGCGAGGTCGAGCAGATGTACGCCGGGCAGCAGCACGAACACGACGGCGCTCATACCGCAGATGCTGCCACAGCCTCCAGATCGGCGATCGTCGCGATCTCGGCGAATCGGCCGCTGAGCACGAGCTTCGTACGCTCCACGACCTCCTCGGCCGACAGCCCGCCCAGCGGCTCGGTGGTGACCGCGTCGGCGACATAGGTGACCCGGTAGCCGAGGTCGGAGCCGACCCGCGCGGTGGTCTCGACGCACTGCTCGGCGCGGATCCCGCACACCACGAGCTCGGTGATCCCGCGCTCGGTCAGCACCTGCTGCAGGTTGGTCGTGGTGAAGGCGTTGTGGGCGGTCTTGCGCACCTCGACGTCGCCCGGCTTCGGGCCGCTGAGCCCGTCGAGATAGCGCACGTGACCCGACTCCGGGTCGAAGACGCCGCCGCTGCCGGGTTCGGTGTGGAGCACCCAGACCACCAGGTCGCCCGCGGCGCGAGCGAGGCTCACCAGCCGGTCGGCGCGCTCGGCGATGTCGGGGTGGAGGGTCTGCTGCCAGGACTCCCGCTGCCGGAAGGACTCCTGGATGTCGATGACGAGAAGGGCTCGGTTGCTCATGTGTCCAGTGTGCGAGCTGCCCGCTCGACGCACGAGGCATCAAGCGGGCAGTACCCGGAACGATCCGGTCACGCAGCGGCAACCGTGCTCTGCGTGGTGGCCTCTCCCTCGGCGGGGGCGAGGGCGCCGCGTACGACATCCCTGACGTCGCTCACCAGGTTGATCTTCAGGGCCTGCTTCACGTCGTCCGGCACCTCGTCCAGGTCGGGCTCGTTGCGCTGGGGCACGAAGACCTCGGTCAGACCGGCTCGCTGGGCGGCGAGCAGCTTCTGCTTGAGGCCGCCGATGGGCAGCACCCGGCCGGAGAGCGAGACCTCACCGGTCATGCCGACCTCGCTGCGCACCGGGCGACCGGTCGCGAGAGAGGTGAGCGCGGTGACCATCGTGATGCCGGCGCTCGGGCCGTCCTTCGGGACCGCGCCCGCGGGCACGTGGACGTGGAGCGAGCGGTCGAGCACCGCGGGGTCCACGCCCAGCTCGGCCGCGTGCGAGCGGACGAAGGAGAGCGCGATCTGCGCGGACTCCTTCATCACCTCGCCGAGCTGGCCGGTGATGTTGAGTCCGGCCTGCCCGTCGGCCGCCGAGGCCTCGATGAAGAGCACGTCCCCGCCGAGTCCGGTGACGGCCAGTCCGGTGGCGACCCCCGGGACAGACGTACGCTCCGCGGACTCCGGCGTGAATCGCGGCCGTCCGACCAGGTCCTTGAGGTTGTCCAGGCCGATCTCGACGTGCTCCGCTCCGGTGGCCAGTCGCGTCGCCGCCTTGCGCAGCGCCTTGGCGAGGAGCCGCTCGAGCTGGCGTACGCCCGCCTCGCGGGTGTAGTTCGCGGCCAGCTCACGCAGGGCGTCGTCGGTGACCGTGGCCTCATCCGAGGTCACCGCTGCCCGCTCGAGCTGCCGGGGCAGCAGGAAGTCGCGAGCGATGGCAACCTTGTCGTCCTCGGTGTAGCCGTCGATCGTGACCAGCTCCATCCGGTCCAGCAGCGCCGACGGGATCTGCTCGACCACGTTGGCGGTGGCGATGAACAGGACGTCGGAGAGGTCCAGGTCGAGCTCGAGGTAGTGGTCGCGGAAGGTGTGGTTCTGCGCCGGGTCGAGCACCTCCAGCAGCGCGGCCGCAGGGTCACCCCGATAGTCCGAGCCGACCTTGTCGACCTCGTCGAGGAGCACGACCGGGTTCATCGAGCCGGCCTCCTTGACGGCCCGCACGATCCGGCCCGGCAGCGCGCCGACATAGGTGCGCCGGTGACCGCGGATCTCGGCCTCGTCGCGGACGCCGCCCAGCGCGACACGGACGAACTTCCGTCCGAGCGAGCGCGCGACCGACTCACCGAGCGAGGTCTTGCCGACTCCTGGCGGGCCGGCGAGCAGCACCACAGCACCGGATCCACGGCCGCCGATGACCTGCAGGCCACGTTCGGCACGTCGAGTCCGCACCGCCAGGTACTCCACGATCCGGTCCTTGACCTCGTCGAGGCCGTGGTGGTCGGCGTCGAGCACCTCACGAGCCGCGACCACGTCCGTTGAGTCCTCGGTCCGGACCGACCACGGCAGCTCCAGCACCGTGTCCAGCCAGGTGCGGATCCAGGCGGTCTCGGGATTCTGCTCGGAACCCCGCTCGAGCTTGTCGACCTCGCGCAGCGCGGCCTCGCGTACGGCCTCGGGAAGGTCGGCGGCCTCGACACGGGCCCGGTAGTCGTCGGAGCCCTCGGGCTCGCCCTCGCCGAGCTCCTTGCGGATCGCGGCGAGCTGCTGGCGCAGCAGGAACTCCCGTTGCGTCTTCTCCATGCCCTCGCGTACGTCCTCGGCGATCTTGTCGCTGACCTCGGACTCCGCGATGTACTCCTTCGCCCAGGCGATCACCTTCTCGAGACGCTCGGTGACGTCCGGCGTCTCCAGCAGCTCGCGCTTGGCGTCGTCGTCGAGATAGGGCGCGTAGCCGGCGGTGTCGGCGATCTCGGACGGCTCGGTGAGCCGGTTGACCTGGTCGATGACCGGCCACGCCTCGCGACGCTGGAGCACGGCGACGACCAGCCGCTTGTACTCCTCGGCCAGCTCCTTCGCGTGCTCCGTCGTGGTCTCGGTGGCGGTCTCGACCTCGACCCACAGCGCAGCGCCGGGTCCGGTCACGCCGGAGCCGATCTTGGCGCGGCCGACGGCCCTCAGCACCGCCGCGGGCTCACCGCCCCGGAACCGGCCGACGCGCTCGATCGTGGCGACAGCGCCGTACGTCGCATACCGGTCCCCTAGCCGCGGCGCGACCAGCAGCCGGCTCTCCGAGCCTGCTCGGGCGGCGTCGATCGCAGCCTGCGCGGCCTCGTCGAGCTCGATCGGCACGACCATTCCCGGCAGGACCACGGCATCCGAGACGAACAGCACAGGAAGCTTGTCCATTGCGGACCCTCCTAGAAGAGTTGAGTGATACTGGCTCAACTTCTGGGAGCAACCGGATGTTCCCTCCGGTTAGTCTGTTCGCTGTCAGCGGACGCCGTCGTCGGTGAGCTGCCGCAGCAGCTCCAGCACGCCGTCCGGCCCCTGCACCTCGAGATCGGCGAGGTCCGCGAGCGGACCCCGGTCGGGCCCGGCGTGGGAGTAGACGAGCAGCGTCGCCGACCCGGTGGTCTTTCCCCAGGCCCTCACCGCCTCGAACGCCTCGATGTCACCCAGGTCGTCACCGCCGAACAGGATCGCGCCGGGCGAGACCTCCGCGATCAGCGTGTCGATCGCGTGTCCCTTGTGCATGCCGGGCGCACGCACCTCGATGACCTGCTTGCCCGGCTCGATCACGAGCCCGTGCTCGCCGGCCAGCTCGGTCAGCGGCGGGAGCAGGCGCGCGGCGAGACCGTCGGGGTCGGGGAACCGGCGGGTGTGCACACCGACGGCGAGCCCCTTCTCCTCGATGTAGGCGTCCTGCGCCCCGTGAGCGGCGAGCACCTCCGGCAGCGCGGCCTCGAAGGCGGCCAGCCCCTCGGGCGGCGGCGGGCCGACGACGACCCGGTCGGCGCCGCTCCAGCGCTCGTTGCCGTACTGCCCGAAGACGTACAGCTCCTTGCCCAGCTCCCCGAGTGCGTCGGCGATCGCGGCCAGCCCGCCGAGCTCGACGACCTGTCCGGCCGGTCGGCCGGTGACGATGGCCAGCGCCTTGACGTGCGACGCGAGCGCGATCAGGACCGAAGCCGCGTCCGGGTGGATCCGAGCCGCAGCCGGGTCCTCGACGATCGGGGAGAGCGTGCCGTCGAAGTCGAGACCGACGAGGGTCTCGGCGGCAGCAGCCGCGATCGCGGCGTACTTCTGCTCTCCTGCGGTGCCATCAGGCTGGGGTTCGGCCATGCCTCAACTGTGACACGGCAACCACCTCGGAGCCGACCGGGAGGGTGTCGCCGTGTGGCAGATCACACACCGTCGAGAACGGCCGGAAAGGCTCAGAGAGCCCCGGTCAGAACCACCGTCAGCCGGTCGCCCTTCATCGAGCCCTCGACCAGCAGATGGGTGCGTTTGATACCGAGGTCATCGGCGAGCTGCTGACCCTCCCGCTTCATCTCGGACGGGTAGTAGACGGTGCTCTCCGGGACGGAACCCATCCAGTTGTCCTCGCCGACGACGTTCCAGCCGACCGTGGTCGCCTTCGCCGCGACGTCGCCGGCCAGGCCGGCGATGTTCGACTGGTTGTAGACCTCGACGCTGACCTTGGCGCGGTCGACGGGCGAAGGCTCGGCCTTCGGCGGCTTCTTCTCCTCGGCCTTGGCCGCCTTCGGTGAGGCAGACGGCGAGGCCGAAGGGCTGCCGCCGGCCTGGGCGATCTCCTTGCCCCCGTCTCCGTCGCCACCGGTGATCCAGAAGATGATCACCGCGGCGACCACGGCCACCACGCTCAGCGCGATGACGGGTGTGGGGAGCGCGACGCCACGCTCACCCTTCGAAGGACGTACGCAGCCGGTCATTCAGACCTCGAAGCCGAGCCGTCTCGCCGAACGCTGACGCTGCCGGGCCGCGCGGAGCCGCCGCAGGCGGCGTACCAGCAGGGGGTCGGCCTCGAGGGCCTCCGGCTTGTCGATGAGGGCGTTGAGCACCTGGTAGTAACGGGTGGCGGACATGTTGAACGCCTCACGGACGGCGGCTTCCTTGGCCCCGGCGTACTTCCACCACTGCCGCTCGAAGTCGAGGATCTGCTTGTCTCGCTCGCTGAGGCTCGCGGGGTCCTCGCCTGGGCCTGTGACCTGCACGTTGACAGCGCTCATTCCTCGTCCCCCGGTGTCGTCTGCATCTGACCACACCCTAACGCGCCGAACTACACGGCTGTGGTTCACCCTCTCGGCGTGTTACTCGACAGGTATTCGCATCAGGGGGCCGGAAGTCACGGGTGGAACGACTCGGCGCCGAACCTGGCTCCGGTCCATTACAGTCGGAGATGTGCAGGCTGACCTGGTAATCGTGGCCAATCGGCTCCCCGTAGATCGTGTGGAGATGCCGGACGGAACGAAGGCGTGGCGACGCTCCCCAGGAGGCCTGGTCAGCGCCCTCGAGCCGGTCCTGCGGGCCAACGACGGCGTCTGGATCGGCTGGCCCGGGGGCATCGACGAGGACCTCGAGCCGTTCGAGGACGACGGGCTCCACCTGCTGCCGATGACGATGACCGCCGAGGACATCGAGGAGCACTACGAGGGCTTCTCCAACGGCACCCTCTGGCCGCTCTACCACGACGTCGTGGCCAAGCCGGAGTTCCACCGCGAGTGGTGGGACGGCTACCAGCGCGTCAACCAGAGGTTCGCCGAGAAGTGCGCCGAGGTCGCCGCGAAGGGCGCGACCGTCTGGGTGCAGGACTACCAGCTCCAGCTGGTCCCGCAGATGCTGCGCGAGCTCCGCCCCGACCTGCGCATCGGCTTCTACCTGCACATCCCGTTCCCGCCGGCCGAGCTCTTCCAGCAGGTCCCCTGGCGCCGCCAACTCCTCGAGGGCCTCCTCGGTGCCGACCTGGTCGGCTTCCAGCTCCCCCAGGCGGCCCAGAACTTCGTCCGCCTGGTGCGCCAGCGCGTCGGCCACAAGACCCACCGCGACCTGGTCTATCTCCCCGACGGGCGCACCGTGCACGCGGCCGCCTTCCCGATCTCGATCGACTTCCTCGGCTTCGACGAGATGGCCCACGACGAGGGCGTCAACCAGCGCGCCAAGGAGATCCGCCAGCAGCTCGGCGACCCGAAGAAGATCCTGCTCGGCGTCGACCGGCTCGACTACACCAAGGGCATCTACGCCAGGCTGCGCGCCTACGGCGAGATGCTCCGCGACACCGAGCTCGACGTCGAGGACGCGATCTTCGTCCAGGTGGCGGTGCCGTCGCGCGAGCGCGTCGAGCAGTACCGCAAGCTGCGCGACGACATCGACCGCCTCGTCGGCCGCCTCAACGGCGACCTCGGCCGCATCGGGCGTCCCGCGATCTCCTACCTGCACACCTCGCTCCCCCGGGCGGAGATGGCCGCGCTCTACCGCGCCGCCGACATCATGGTCGTCACCCCCTACCGCGACGGCATGAACCTGGTCGCGAAGGAGTACGTCGCCTGCCGCTACGACAACGACGGCGCCCTCGTCCTCTCCGAGTTCGCCGGCGCGGCCGAGGAGCTGCGCCAGGCCTGGCTCGTGAACCCCTACGACATCAACGGGATGAAGGCCGCGCTGCTCGAGGCGTACAAGGCCGAGCCGAAGGAGCTCACCCGCCGGATGCGGGCGATGCGCAAGCAGGTCGCCTCCAAGGACGTGCGTTACTGGGCCGACTCGTTCCTCGAGGAGCTCGCCGCGGTGCAGGGCAGCCACACCAAGAACGTGCTTCCGCCCAACGCCCACTAGGGCCGGCCAGGTGGCTAGAGTCGACGCGTGACCACCAACGCAGCCCCGATCAGGTGGGGAATTCTCGGCACCGGCCGGATCGCCCACTCCCTAGCCACCGATCTGATGCTCGTCCCCGACGGCCGACTCGTGGCCGTCGGCTCGCGGAGCAAGGAGTCCGCGGAGACGTTCGCGAAGGAGTACGCCGCCAGCGGCCCGGTCCGCGCGCACGGCTCCTATGAGGAGCTGGCCGCCGACGAGGACGTCGACGTCGTCTATGTCGCCTCCCCCCACTCCCACCACCTCGAGCACGCCACCCTCATGCTCGAGGCCGGCAAGCACGTGCTGTGCGAGAAGGCGCTGACGCTCAACGCCGCCGACTCGCAGAAGATGGTCGACCTGGCCACCTCCAAGAAGCTCTTCCTTATGGAAGCCATGTGGATGGCGACCAACCCGATCATCCGGCGCCTCGTCACCGACGTGAAGTCGGGCCGCTTCGGGGTCCCCCGTCACGTACACGCCGAGCTCGGCTTCGTCGCTGACCCCGAGCAGCACCAGCGCCTCCTCGACCCCGCGCTCGGCGCCAGCGCGCTGCTCGACATGGGCATCTACCCGCTCACCTTCGCCCACCTGCTCTTCGGCGAGGCACGCGCGCTGACCGCCCAGGCCAACCTGGGGGAGGGCGCCGACGGCGGCACCTTCGACCTCGACCTGGTGATGACCGGGAAGTACGCCGGCAACGAGCTCTCCACCATGGTCTCCTCGGTCACCTCCTACTCCTCGCGCTCGGCGGCCATCGCCACCGACCAGGGCCGCATCGAGCTGACCGACTTCCACCACCCGTCCTCGGCGGTCTTCTCGCCCGCCAACGGCGACGAGCCCGTCGAGATCGTCGGTGACGAGCCCGTCATCGGCGCTGCGTACGGCAACGAGATCGCCGAGGTGCAGCGCTGCCTGCGCGAGGGCCTCCTGGAGTCCCCCCTCGTGCCCCACAGCCAGACGCTCAGCCTGATGCGCCAGATGGACATGATCCGCGAGTCCATCGGCGCCCGCTACGCCACCGAGTCCTGACGCCCCCCGCAGGCCGAGACGTCAGCTGCGTCGGTCGAGTTGGCACCCAGGTGCCGACTCGACCGACGCGAGTGACGTCTCGGCCGACGTACCTGACGTCTCGGCTCTCAGGCGGTGTTCGGCTTCTCGTTGAAGGTGCGGTGCGGCTGTACGACAGCGAGGAGCTCGCCGGCCACCTCGGGCCCGAGGGCGCCCCAGTGGTCCTTGTAGCCGTAGACACCGGCGAGGGTGCGTGACTCGTAGTCGCCGTTCATGACCTCGATGTCGTGGGGCGTGATCAGGCCGGGGTGGGCGACGCCGACGGCGGCGGAGACCTTCGTCAGCTCCCTGCGCAGGGTCCTGAGATAGCTGGCGCAGCGATCGCCCTTGTCCTGCGGGTCGAGGCCGCCGGAGAGCCACTTGCTCTGCGTCGCGACCCCGGTCGGACAGGTGTCGTCGTGGCACTTCTGGGCCTGGATGCAGCCGATCGACATCATCGCCTCGCGGCCGACGTTGACCATGTCGGCACCGAGCGCGAAGGCGACGGCGGCGTTCTCCGGCAGGCCGACCTTGGCCGACCCGATGAAGGTGACCGAGTCGGTCAGGCCGAGCTCGGCGAAGGTGCCGTAGACCCGCGAGAAGCCGATCCGGTAGGGCATCGCGACCGCGTCGGAAAAGATCAACGGCGCGGCGCCGGTGCCACCCTCGCCGCCGTCGACGGTGATGAAGTCGACGCCCCGCTCGCCCGACCGCATCTTGCCGGCGAGCTCCTGCCAGAACTCCATCTCACCGACCGCCGACTTGATGCCGACCGGCAGCCCGGTCTCGGCGGCGATCATCTCGACGAAGTCGAGCATCGAGTCGACGTCGTGGAAGGCGGAGTGGCGAGACGGTGACACGCAGTCCTTGCCGAGCTCGATACCGCGGATCTCGGCGATCTCCGGGGTCACCTTGGCGGCCGGCAGCAGTCCACCGAGGCCGGGCTTGGCGCCCTGGGAAAGCTTGATCTCGATCGCCTTGACCGGCGCTGTGGCGACCCGCTCCTTGAGCCGGTCGATCGAGAAGGTGCCGACCGCGTTCCGGCAGCCGAAGTAGGCGGTGCCGATCTGCATCACCAGATCCGCACCACCTTCCAGGTGGTAGGGCGAGATGCCGCCCTCGCCGGTGTTGTGCATGGCCCCGGCCCGGCGTGCGCCCAGGTTGAGCGCCTTGATCGCCGGCCCGGACAGCGACCCGAACGACATCGCCGAGATGTTGACGACCGACTCCGGCCGGAACGCCTTCGCGCGCCCGCGCGGACCCCCGAGCACCTTCGCCGACGGGAGCTTGGCGGCCCGGTCGTGGTCGTCGGGCAGCGAGTCGGCGAACGTACGGTGCTTGATGTGGATGTGGCCCTGGACGTGCTCGATGTCGTTGTCGGTGCCGAAGCCGAAGTAGTTGTTCTGCTCCTTGGCCGAGGCGTAGACCCAGCGCCGCTGGTCACGGCTGAAGGGCCGCTCCTCGTCGTTGTCAGCGACGATGTACTGCCGCAGCTCCGGCCCGATCTTCTCCATCAGATACCGCGCGTGCCCGATCACCGGGAAGTTCCGCAGGATCGCGTGCTTGCGCTGGGTCAGGTCGCGCGCGGCGACCACGCCAGCGGCAACCGCCACTCCCCCGAGGAGGGTCGTCATCTTCATGTACGTCTTCCTACCGGGCGGTCATCTCGTTGTAAACGTCCGCGACGGTGTCGCCGGGCGTCGCTCAGGCGAACTCGGGAATGACCTTCGACTCGAAGAGCTCGAGGGAGGAGCGGTCGTAGGCGGCGTCGGCGAAGTAGCCGATGGCGTACGTCATCCCCAGCTCCTCCACGGCCTTGAGCTTCTCCACCGCCTGGTCGGGGGTGCCGACCAGCGAGGTCGGGCCGTCGACGGCGCCGTTGACGACCTCGGCCGCCTTGGCCGCGCCCAGGTGCGGCACCAGCCGGGCCTCCCAGGCCTTCACCTTCTCGGCGACCTCGGCCTCGTTCTCGCCGAGCAGCACGTTGTAGTTCGACGAGCGGGTGATCTCCGCGAAGTCGCGCCCGAGGTTCTCGCAGTGGCCGCGCAGGATGTCGGACTTCGCCGTGAAGGTCTCCGGGTCGCCGAGGAAGTTGGTGTAGTCGGCGTACTGCGCCGCGATCTTGAGGGTCACCTTCTCACCGCCGCCGGCGATCCACAGCGGGATGCCGGAACGGCCCTGCTGAAGAGGCAGCGGCTGACAGATGGCGCCGTCGACCTGGTAGTACTTCCCGTCCAGCGATGAGATGCCCTTGGTCCAGGCCTGCTGGAAGATCTGGACGCCCTCGCGGAGCATCCCGAGACGGTCACGCGCCTCGGGGAAGCCGTAGCCGTAGGCACGCCACTCGTGCTCGTACCAGCCCGCGCCGATGCCCATCTCGACCCGGCCGCCGCTGATGTGATCGGCGGTCGCGGCGACCTTCGCCAGGTAGGCCGGGTTGCGGTAGGACATGCACGAGCACATCTGCCCGAGGCGCACCCGCGACGTCACCGCGCCCAGGCCCGCCATCAGCGACCAGGCCTCGTGGGTCGCCTGGTCGGAGGGCTCCGGGGTGGTGTGGAAATGGTCGTAGACCCAGATGCTTTCGAAAGCAGAGCCGGAGTCTGCGTACGTCGCCAGGTCCTTCATCGTCGTCCACTGGTCCGCCGGGTCGATCCCGACGAGGTCGAAGCGCCATCCCTGCGGGACGAAGAAACCGAACTTCATGTCTACTCCTTGATGAGTCCAACCTGGGGTGCCACGGACAACTTATCCGTCGGTGCCAGCCGATACCCTCATGATTTATGAGCGCACTCGCCGGACTCGTGGACAAGGGCTTGATGGCTGCCGACTGGGCCGAGGCGCTGGGGCCGGCCGAGCCGCAGATCGAGCAGATGGGCCGCTTCCTGCGCGACGAGCTGGCGGCCAGGCGTCCCTACCTTCCCGACGGCGACCGGATCTTCAACGCCTTCCGGCGCCCGCTGCGGGACGTACGCGTCCTGATCGTCGGCCAGGACCCCTACCCGACCATCGGGCACCCGATCGGGCTCAGCTTTGCGGTCGAGAAGGACGTACGTCCCCTGCCGGCGTCGCTGCGGAACATCTATGCCGAGCTGGCCACCGACCTCGACCTGAAGATGCCCGAGCACGGCGACCTGTCGACCTGGGCCGATCGCGGGGTGATGCTGCTCAACACCTCACTGACGGTGCGCCCCGGCGCTCCCGCCTCCCACTCGAAGAAGGGCTGGGAGGACGTCACCGGGCGGGCGATCGACGTCCTCGGCCGTCGCGGCGGACCGCTGGTGGCGATCCTGTGGGGCCGGCACGCGCAGAATCTCGAGCCACGGCTCAACGGGGTGCCCGCGATCAAGTCCGTCCACCCCTCGCCGCTCTCCGCGCGCCGGGGGTTCTTCGGGTCCAAGCCGTTCTCCCGCGCCAACGCCCTCCTGGTCGAGCAGGGCGGTTCCCCGGTCGACTGGTCGCTTCCGGAATAGGATCGCCTTATCAGCCCATCGGCGCGGTGAACGGGGGTCACGTGGGCGAGAAAGCGACCGGACCGACGCTGTCGGTGTCACGGCGGCTCAAGATCGCCGGCACCATCGTCGTCGTCCTGATGGCGGCCTGGGCCGCCGTGCTCGGCGGACGAGCCCTCCTGGACCGGGCCGGTCCTCCGGAGTTCCCCGCGACCGACGTACGCGACTGGGCGACCTTCGCCGACCACCTCGTCCTCGGCACCGCCGGCCCTGCCGACACAGACCGGCTCGAGGTCACGACCGTCCTGTGGAGCCGGCAGGGAGCCCACCCGATCGGCCGCGGGATCAGCCTCGACGCCGACATGACCGAGGGAGAGGCGTACGCCGTGCCGGTGGCCTGGCTCGAGGACGGCGACGGACGCTGGGTTGCGCTGGCCACCGAGGCGGTGCTCTCCCTCGACGGCGGGCGGATCACCGAGGGCGGCGGGACCTGGGCAGCCGACCACGCCGGAGAGTCGCCACGGGGCCTCGCCACCGAGCTCTACGAGACCGGTCCGCACCCGGCCGCCGTCCCCTACCTGTATGAGAGTCTCGAGCAAAGGCTCGCCGCTGTGGAGCGGTAGGTAAGATTTCAAGCGTGAGCCAGGACTCCCCCACGCGGCCCCAACGCGCCAACTGGCTTCGGGCCGGCATTTGGTCGCTCGGCTTCGTCGCCCTGCTGTGGGTGCTCGAGGCCACCGACTACGTCAGCGGGCACCAGCTCGACACGCTCGGCATCCAGCCGCGCACCGACGCCGGTCTGCTCGGCATCGTCTTCGCGCCGGTGCTCCACTTCGGTTGGGCCCACCTCTACGGCAACACCGTGCCCGCGCTCATCCTCGGCTTCCTGGTGCTCGTCTCGGGCGTCGGTCGCGGGATCGTGGCGACGCTGATCATCTGGGTGGTCGGAGGCGTCGGCGTCTGGCTGATGTCGCCTCCGGGCAGCATCACCGCCGGCACCTCGATGCTGATCTTCGGCTGGCTCGTCTACCTGATCATGCGCGGCCTGTTCAGCCACCGCGTCAGCCAGATCGTCATCGGCGTACTCATCTTCCTGGCCTACGGCAGCCTGCTCCTCGGCGTACTCCCCGGGCAGACCGGCGTCTCCTGGCAGGGCCACCTCTTCGGCGCGATCGGTGGCGCGCTGGCTGCTTGGCTGCTCAATGACCCGCCCAAGAAGCAGGCGCAGACCAAGCCCCAGAAGAAGGCCGCCTGAACCAATTGATGGAGACTGGCTCCATGCAGATCCTCTCCATCCAGTCGCACGTGGCCTTCGGCTACGTCGGCAACTCGGCGGCAGTCTTCCCGATCCAGCGCCTCGGTCACGAGGTCTGGCCGGTGCTCACGGTCAACTTCTCCAACCACACCGGCTACGGCGAGTGGCGTGGACCGGTCGTGGCCGCCGACCAGGTCGCCGAGGTCATCGAGGGGATCTCCGAGCGCGACGGTCTCTCCACCGTCTCCGCGGTCCTGTCCGGCTACCAGGGCGACCCTGCCGTCGGCGCGATCATCCTGGATTCCGTACGCCGCGTGAAGGCGCTCAACCCGCGCGCCCTCTACTGCTGCGACCCGGTGATGGGCGACGTCGGGCGCGGCATGTTCGTCCGCGAGGGCATCCCGGAGTTCATGCGCGACGAGGTCGTCCCGGCCGCCGACGTGATCACGCCCAACCACTTCGAGCTCAACTTCCTCGCCGGCCTCGAGTCGACCGACACGCTGCAGGAGGTGCTCGCTGCGGTCGACATCGTTCGCGAGTCCGGCCCGTCCAACGTGCTGGTGACCTCGGTGATCACCAAGGACCCAACCCATCTGGACCTGGTCGCCGTCTCCGACGAGGGCGCCTGGTCGGTCACCACTCCCCTGCTCCCGATCTCTCCCAACGGCGGCGGCGACGTCACCGCGGCGGTCTACCTCTCCCACCTGCTCTCGACCGGTTCGACGCCAGCTGCCCTCGGTCGCACCGCGAACACCCTCTTCGCCATCCTCGAGCGCACCCTCAAGTCCGGCCGCCGCGAGCTCGAGCTCGTCGCCTCCCAGGACGACATCGCCAACCCGCCGACGACGTACGAGGTCACTCAGCTCCGCTGAGGTATCTGTTGGAGCCGGTGACAGGAGTCGAACCCGCGACATTTCGCTTACAAGGCGAACGCTCTACCAACTGAGCTACACCGGCATGCCGTACGTCTCCGTGACGGCGGGACAATCGTAGCCAGTGACGGCCCCCAGCGCGCATCCGGCGTGTCGTCCGCCTGTGAAGCGCCCCGAGGCAACCCCTCGAAAACACGCGCGTGACCTGCGTCTGAGAGGGTTTCCCCTCATCCGAATGACGGACAGATGAAGGGAAGACGGATGACGGACATCTTGGGCGCCATCAGTACGGTCGTGTGGAGCAACTGGCTCGTGTATCTGTGTCTCGCGGTGGGGGTGTTCTTCTCCATACGGTCTCGCTTCCTCCAGGTGCGGCACTTCCCCGAGATGGTGCGGCTCCTGGTCCGCGGAGAGAAGTCGTCCGCCGGGGTCTCCTCGTTCCAGGCGCTCGCGATGTCGCTGGCCGGGCGCGTGGGCACGGGAAACATCGCCGGTGTCGCTACGGCGATCGCCTTCGGTGGCCCGGGCGCGATGTTCTGGATGTGGGCGGTCGCGTTCCTCGGCGCCTCGACATCGTTCGTGGAGAGCACCCTCGGTCAGGTCTACAAGACCCGTGACCCGATCACCGGTGAGTATCGCGGCGGTCCGGCCTACTACTTCAGCCGAGCCTTCGCACACACCCGCGCCCGCCGCCTCTTCACGGTCTACGGGTTCGTCTTCGCAGCGGTGACCGTGCTCGCGTGCGGCGTACTCCTTCCCGGTGTCCAGGCGAACTCCATGACCGCCGGCATGGCGAACGCGTGGGGTGTTCCGACCTGGGGCGTCGCGATCGCGACGGTCATCGTGTTCGCGTTCGTCGTGGTCGGCGGCGTCAAGCGCATCGCGTCCTTCGCGACGCTCGTGGTTCCCTTCATGGCGGTGGCGTACGTCGCCGTCGCCATGGTCGTCGTGGTGGTCAACTCCGAGCAGATCCCGGGGGTCATCAGCGACGTGGTGTCGAGCGCCTTCGGTCTCCACTCGACCTTCGGCGCAGTGCTCGGGCTGGCCGTGATGTGGGGCGTCAAGCGCGGCGTCTACTCCAACGAGGCGGGGCAGGGCACCGGTCCTCATGCCGCGGCCGCGGCCGAGGTCTCGCACCCGGCGAAGCAGGGCCTGGTGCAGGCGTTCGCCGTGTACGTCGACACCCTGTTCGTCTGTACGGCGACGGGGTTCCTGATCCTGTCCACCGGCGCCTATCGCGTCTTCGAGGGCGGCAGCGAGAGCGGCGATGTGATCGCGGACGGCGGCGTGCTCGCCACAGGTACGGAGGTCGGCCCGGCCTATACCCAGTCGGCCTTCGACACCGTGTTCCCCGGGGTCGGCGCGTCCTTCATCGCCATCTCGCTCGCGTTCTTCTGCTTCACGACGATGGTCGCCTACTACTACATGGCCGAGACCAACCTGCGCTTCATCGTCGGCCGGTTCGCGACCGTTCGGCTCGGCGGACAGCGCGGAGTCTCGCTCGGGCGGGTCACCACCCTGGCGCTGCAGGCCGTCATCCTGGTCGCGTCCGCGTACGGCTGCGTGTCCACGGCCAGCGACGCCTGGACGCTCGGCGACATCGGCGTCGGCCTGATGGCGTGGCTCAACATCCTTGGGATCCTCATCCTCCAGCAGCCGGCCTTCGCGGCGCTCCGGGACTACGAGCGGCAGAAGAAGCAAGGCCTCGACCCGGTCTTCGACCCACAGGCCCTCGGCATCACCGGGGCGACGTACTGGGAGACCTACGAGAGGCAGTCCGAGCGGGTCTAGCCGCTCACTCGCTCCCGGCTGGGCTTTCCAGTGGGACGTACTCGTGGGCGGTGAGGGCACCGTTGGTCTCCAGCTCGACCGACTGGAGGCCGACGGGGAGCCCGTCGGCGTAGGTGATCAGGGTG
This sequence comes from Nocardioides sp. NPDC127503, assembly GCF_040302165.1. Classification (NCBI taxonomy): domain Bacteria; kingdom Bacillati; phylum Actinomycetota; class Actinomycetes; order Propionibacteriales; family Nocardioidaceae; genus Nocardioides; species Nocardioides sp. NPDC127503. Next base: position 239,119 of record NZ_JBEORH010000005.1, read on the forward strand.
ACCTCGGCGGTGCGGCGGATCTTCCCCATCGCGAAGGCGTACGCGGCGCCACCGGTGGTGCCGTTGGTGTAGGTCCAGCCGATCTCACCGTTCTCGCCGATCACCTCGCCCGGCCCCAGGTGCACGTGGCGGTGGCCGCCGATGACGAGGGTCGCGCAGCCGCGACGCAGGGTCTCGCGTCCGAGCGAGGGGTCGTGGACGAGGAGGGTCGCGACGGGCTTGCCGTCCTCCATCGAGGCGCAGGCGATGTCGGCCAGCTTCTCGCCGGCCTCCTCGAGGGTGACGCCCTGAGTGTCGATCCAGTTGCCGAGGCCGCTGGTGCGCGGGTCGGGGACGCCCAGGAGCGTCGATCCGCCGGGACCGTCGACGACCTCGCCGTCGAGCATGGTCCAGCCCTGGTCGGCGAGGTAGTCACCCACCGTCGGGCCGTGGTCGTGGTTGCCGGTGACCGCCCACTTGTCCAGGCCGTCGCTGGCGTCGGTGAGCGAGTCGAGGGAGAAGGTCTCCCATTCGGACCCGGTCGAGGTGTCGTCGCCGGCGTCGAGGATGCCGGTCGCACCGCCCTCGTCGGCGATCGCGCGCACCACGGAGTCCATGCCGACGTTGTCGTGGCGGTCGGAGACGAGGACCGACACCGTCTCGTCCTCGTCCGGCTCGCGCAGCGCCAGGTCCGGCACCTTCGCCACGACCTTCTCGTAGAAGGTCCGGCTGGAGTTGTAGGTGTCGACGGCGCTGGCCACGAGCCGGCGGGTCTGGTTGGCGTACGCGTCGCCACGGACCTCCACGTCGTCCAACTCCTCCGGCACGGGGATCGCCGTGCCGAGGAAGTCGGCCAGCGGGGTCCAGTCGCCGGCGACCGGTCCGGCCTCCTTGTCCGCGGCGGGCGCTCCGGCCTCGCCCCACGGCTGCCAGACCGCGGCCGCGAGCACCGCCACCGTGACCACGCCGATGCCAGCGGTGGTGAGGCCGTGCCGGGTGCGGGCCGAGTCCTTGATGCGTCTGCGCAGGTCAGCGCGGCGTTGGGAGCCGGGCAGCCACCACAGCACGACTCCCCCGGCGACGATCGCCAAGGAGATCGCGGCGCCGCGGAGCACGGCCGCGACGAGCATCGACTCGACCTGCTCCACCACGACCGCGCGCTGGCCGTCGGGGGCCGAGCCGAGGACCGCGTAGCGCTCGAAGAGCTCGTCCATCGACCGCAGCTCGGTCTTGCCGAGGGTGACGTCGACGCCGATCGGGCCACCGACGTGGAGACGTACGTCGGGCAGCACCGGCCCGGTGTGGATGACCGCCTTCCCCGACAGCGTCGGGCGCAGGACCGAGTCGTGGCCGGCCAGGACCACCTGGCGTTCGCTGGACAGGAAGAGCCACGCGCTCAGCGCCACGGCGAGCACGAGCCACAGCACTCCTAGCCCCGCCCAGAAGGCGAGGCCCCGAAACAGAGTGCGGCGAGAGATCAGCTGCGCGCCTCCGCGACCGCGTAGAGCACGACCGACGCGGCGACGCCGGCATTGAGGGACTCTACGGAGTTGACCATCGGGATCGACACTATCTGGTCGCAGGTCTCCTGGACCAGGCGGGAGAGCCCGCCGCCCTCGGCACCGACGACGATCACCAGCGGACCGTCGGCGAGGCCGTCGGGGGCACCCAGCTCGGGCAGGGTGATGTCACCCTCCATGTCGAGCCCGACGACCATGCAGCCGGCGTCCTGGTAGGCCTTCAGCTGCCGGGTCAGGTTGACGGTCTGCGCGACCGGGATCCGCGATGCGGCGCCGGCGCTCGTCTTCCAGGCGGCGGCGGTCATCCCGGCCGCACGCCGCTCCGGGATCACCACGCCATGGGCGCCGAAGGCCGCGGCCGAGCGCACGATGGCGCCCAGGTTGCGCGGGTCGGTGACCTGGTCGAGCGCGACGATGAGCGCCTGCTCCTTGGCCTCGGCCGCGCGGTCGAGCAGGTCGTCGGCGTGGGCGTACTCGTAGGCGGGGATCCGCGCCGCGAGCCCCTGGTGGCCGTTGAAGCCGGTCAGCCGGTCGAGCTCGACCTTGGTCACCTCGAGCAGCGAGATGCCCTTCTCGGAGGCGAGCATGAACGCCTCGCGGAGCCGCCCGTCCCGCTCGGCGCCCTCGGCGACGTAGAGCCCGTTGACCGGTACGTCCTCGCGCAGTGCCTCGACCACGGAGTTGCGTCCGATGATCCACTCGGCGTCGCCTGCGGCCCGCTTGCGCGGACCCTTGTTGCGCTGCTCCGAAGCCTGGGCCGCCTTGTGGGCCTTGTGGTAGGGCCGGTCCTTCGCCTTCGGCGTCGGGCCCTTGCCCTCGAGGCCCTTGCGGCGGTTGCCGCCGGTGCCGACCTGGGCACCCTTCTTGCGTCCCTTCGCGATCGCTCCGCGACGCTGGGAGTTGCCTGCCATCAGTTAACGCTCCATTTCGGACCCTCAGGGGTGTCCTCGATCTCGATCCCGGCGTCCTTGAGCCGGTCTCGCATGGCATCCGCGCGGGCCCAGTCCTTGGCGGCGCGCGCCTCGGCGCGCTCGTCCAGGACCCCGCGAACAAGTACGTCGATCGCGCCGGTCAGCTTCTCGTCATCACCGCTCGCCGGACCCCACGCCGGGTCGGCGGGGTCCAGACCGAGGATGTCCAGCATCGCGCGGACGCTCGCGGCGACCCCGCGCAGCGCGGGGGTGTCGCCGTCGGCGAGCAGCTTGTTGCCCTCGCGTACGACCTCGTGCAGGGCGGCCACGGCCGCCGGGGTGCCGAGGTCGTCGTCCATCGCGTTGACGAAGTCGGCGCAGGGCACGCCGTCGCCGGGGATCTCGCCGACCACCGACGCCGCGCGGTCCAGGAATCCTTCGATCCGCTGGAACCCGGCGGCGGCCTCCTCGAGCGCCTCGAAGGAGAACTCGACGTGGGACCGGTAGTGGGCCGCGACCAGGTAGTAGCGCAGCTCGATGCCGCGTACCTTCTTCAGGACCTCTGGGATGACCAGCGAGTTGCCCAGAGACTTCGACATCTTCTCGCCGGCCGTCGTGATCCAGGCGTTGTGGAGCCAGTAGCTCGCGAAGGGCCGGCCGGCAGCACGCGACTGCGCCTGCTCGTTCTCGTGGTGCGGGAAGCGCAGGTCGATGCCACCGCCGTGGAAGTCGAAGGCGGGACCGAGGTACTTCCCGGCCATCGCCGAGCACTCGATGTGCCACCCGGGCCGTCCCAGACCCCAGGGCGAAGGCCAGGAGGCGGTCTCCGGCTCGGAGACCTTCCGTCCCTTCCACAGCGCGAAGTCACGTGGGTCACGCTTGCCCCGCGGGTCTGCGTCGGCAGCGGCCTCCATGTCGTCGACCTTCTGCCCAGACAGCTCGCCGTAGGTGGGCCAGGAGCGCACGTCGAAGTAGACGTCGGCCGAGCCGTCCTCGGCAGCGTAGGCGTGCCCCTTCGCGATCAGCTCCTCGATCAAGGCGACGATCTCAGGGATGTGACCGGTGGCCAGAGGCTCGTAGGTCGGCCGGGCGACGTTGAGCGAGGCGTAGGCGGCGTCGAGCTCGCGGTGCATGGTGTAGCCGAGGTTGTACCAGGGGCGTCCCTGCTCGGCCGACTTCGCCAGGATCTTGTCGTCGATGTCGGTCACGTTGCGGATGAACGTGGTCTCGTACCCCGACGCCCGCAGCCACCGCTGCAGCACGTCGAAGTTCACCCCGCTCCGCACATGCCCGACATGCGGCTCGCTCTGCACGGTCAGACCACAGACATAGAGCGACGCCTTGCCGGGCTGCAAGGGGGTGAAGTCACGTACTTCACGGGTCGCCGAGTCGTAGAGCCTGAGTGCCATACCCCAAGTCTAGGGACGTACGCGTGTTCCCTACCTATCGCGACGCACGATGAGCGCGGTGGCGATCGCGGCGACACCCTCACCGCGGCCGGTGAGGCCGAGACCGTCGGAGGTCGTGGCGGTCACCGTGACGCTTGCCCCGGCCGCCGCAGTCAGTGCCCGGTTGGCGTCGTCTCGTCGCGGACCGATCTTGGGCCGGTTGCCGATCACCTGCACGGCGACGTTCCCGATCTCGAAACCGGCCTCACGGACCCGGCGCGCGGCCTCCGCGAGCAGGACGACTCCTGCCGCCCCGGCCCACTCGGGCTCGGAGGTGCCGAAGTTGGACCCGAGGTCGCCGAGCCCCGCGGCGGAGAAGAGCGCGTCGCAGCAGGCGTGGGCCGCCACGTCCCCGTCGGAGTGCCCGGCGAGACCCTGCTTCTCGTCGGGGAAGGCGAGGCCCGCCACATGCATCGGGACACCGTCGGCAAGGCTGTGTACGTCGGTCCCGATGCCGACCAGAGGAAGCTGCACGTTCCGCAGTCTCCCAGATAAGGCTCAAGCAACCTTCCGGTGGCCGACGTGGATGAGCCCGTCGACGACCCGGACCTCGTAGGCGGGGATGGTCACGTGCGGGTCGTCCAGACACTGTCCCGTACGCAGGTCGAACCCGTGTCGATGAGCGGGCGAGGCCACGAACGGCACTCCGTCGCGCACCCCGACGATGCCCTTGGCGATCACCGACGCCTTGGCGAACGGATCGTGGTTTCCCAGGGCGTAGACGACGTCGTCGGGCATCCGGAAGATCGCGATGGCCTGCCCGTGGACCAGTGCCGTGGCGCCGCGCTTCACCTCGAGCGCCTCGACCGGGCAGACGGACTGCCAGTCACCCTGGTCGTCCCGCTGGGCATGAGCGCTCATGACGTCGCCGGCCCGAGCCGCTTCGTCGACATTCTCGGGTCCTCCCTTCGGTGGATTTGAACCGTAGGACGCGTGAGGGACACCTCCTGTTTCGCTCTGTTACGCGTACGTAAACACCAGCGCCCAGCCCACCGGCCGTCTTCGTCGCCGAACGGATAACCTCCAGGGGTGCCCGCCGCTCTCGTCCTCCTGGCCGCCGGATCCGGCACCCGCGTCGGAGCCGCCACCAACAAGGTGCTGCTCCCGCTCGACGGGTCCGACGATCCGGCCTCTTCAGCCCTCGGCCTATCGCTACGGACCGCCCTGGCGGTGCCCGACGTGCGCCGTCTCGTCCTGGTCGTACGCAGGGGCGACGAGGAGGCGGTCGCGGCCGTCGCCCAGCCCCTGCTCGGCGATCGTGAGGTCGTGATGGTCGCCGGCGGCGACACCCGCCACGCCTCCGAGCAGGCGGCGCTCGCAGTGCTCCGGCCCGACATCGAGGCCGACGAGGACGGCATCGACGTGGTCGCGATCCACGACACCGCCCGGCCGCTGGTCTCGCCCGAGCTCTTCTCCGTGGTCATCGGCGTCGCCCGCAAGCACGGTGGCGCCATCCCGGCGGCCCCGCTCAGCCACCTCTCGACGCGTGACCTGCAGCCAGTGGCGGGTGCTCTCGTCGGCGTACAGACACCGCAGGCGTTCCGGGCGGCCGACCTGCTGGCCGCCTATGCCCAGGCCGCGGCCGACGGCTTCGACGGCACCGACACCGGCGCGACCCTGGAGCGCTACGCCTCCGGCGTACGCATCGTCGCGGTGCCCAGCACGCCGCTGAACCTCAAGGTGACCTTCGCCGACGACCTGGGCGCGGTCACGACACTGCTCAGCTGACTGCGCTGGCCGACAGCGCTTCGAGCAGGCGTACGTCATCCTCGGAGGCGACGCGGCGACCGACCGGCGGCGCCTCGACCGAGACGACCGGGAACCGGCGGGCCAGCGCGCCCGCGATCTCGGCGAAGTCGCCGGAGGGCCAGTCGTCCAGGGCGGCGACGACGGCCGGGGGCAGCACGATCGGCGAGGCGACCGAGATCAGCGAGGTGCGGTCGATGGTCGCACCGAGCACCGGCACTCCGTCCTCGATCGCGAGGTTCTTGACCGTGTCCGTGACCGGGCGTACGCCGACCACGACCGCCTCGCGCGCGAGCGCGGTCGAGACACAGTGAGCGATGAAGGCCGGCGGGGTCATCGGGCACAGCGAGTCGTGCAGGACCAGCGGCTCCTCGGCCGCGACCATCCCCTCCCACGAGGTGGTGAAGTCGACGGGCGTCACCCCGGACTCCCCGAGGGACCAGGTCGCCGCGGCGACCAGCGCCTCACCGTGGATCAACGTGAACGGAAGCGAGCCTCGATCGTCGTCGGCGACGAACCCGAGGGCCGGTGGAACCTCGGCGGTCTCGTCGATCTCGTCGTAGTCGGCGTAGGGGTCCTCCATGGGGCCACCGTATCGGCCGCGCCGAGCCCCCTGCTGAGCCCCCTAAAAGCGCGAAACAGGCCCCGGGTTTCCCCGGAGCCTGTAACGCAGACCGAAACCAGCGTCAGCTGGCCAGCACCTCGTCGAGGAGGACTTCAGCCTTGTCTTCGTTGGTGTGCTCGCACAGCGCGAGCTCCGAGACGAGGATCTGGCGTGCCTTGGCGAGCATGCGCTTCTCCCCGGCAGAGAGGCCACGGTCACGCTCACGACGCCACAGGTCGCGCACGACCTCGGCGACCTTCATGACGTCGCCGCTGTGCAGCTTCTCCAGGTTTGCCTTGTAACGACGCGACCAGTTGGTCGGCTCTTCGACGTGCTCCGCACGAAGCACCTCGAAGACTCGATCAAGCCCGTCCTTGTCTACGACGTCCCGAACTCCGACGAGCTCGAGATTGTTGGCCGGAACACGCACCACGAGGTCCTGCTGAGCGATGATGCGGAGGACCAGATACTGCCGCTCCTCGCCCTTGATGGTGCGCATCTCGATGTCTTCGATGACGGCCGCGCCATGGTTCGGGTATACGACGGTCTCGCCGACGGTGAAAGTCATATTTTTAGGTACCCCTTCCTAGGGCTATAAGTCTACCACGGATCTTAGAATTCGGATTCCACGTTTGCGCAGGTCAGGGGCTCAATCTGGGGTTGACAGATTGATAAGTTGTGTGGTTCCGCGCGCGCAGGCCCATCGAACGTGGCAGCATGGCTGATTTCGAAACGACGCCGAAATCTCGTCGTAGCCAGCCTGTTGTCCTGCGCGTCTCGGCCGTGTGCCCGATACTGCCGCCATGGCGAATGCATCGCAGAGCGCCCCCAAGACCATCTTCACCGTGTCGTCGCACGCCCAGGATCAGGACCCGGAAGAGACGCAGGCCAGCGCGTCGGCCGTTCCTGATGCCCCGGCGGGCAGAGCTAGCGTCATGGACAAGGTGGGCAACTGGGCCCCGTTCCTCCTCATCCGCTCCGCCCACCCCCGTCAGGCGGTGCTGACCGCCATCGGCCTCTCGGTGGCTGCCGTCCTCGCCGGGCTGACGACACGCGAGGTCGCGCTGATCGCGGTCACCGTGCTCGTCGGCCAGGCCGTCCTCGGCTGGCACAACGATCTCGTCGACCAGGTCGTCGACCGTCGTCACGAGCGCCAGGGCAAGCCGATCTCGGACGGCCGTCTCGAGCCGGGCGGCGTCTGGTTCGCGCTGTGCTGCGGCGTACTGCTCGTCATTCCGCTCTCGGTCACCTCGGGCACCGTCGCGGGGCTGTTCTACCTGGGCTCGCTGGTGATCGGGATGCTCGCCAACGTACTGCTGCGCAAGGGCCTCTTCTCCTGGGTCCTGTGGGCGGCTGCCTTCGCCTGCTACCCCGGATACCTCTCGTACGCCGGCTGGGCCGGTGAGTCCTCGGGCGGACCGCCCCACTGGGTGATGGTCGTGCTCGCCGCGGCGCTCGGGGTCGGCGTGCACTTCCTGACCGCGCTGTGGGGCCTGGTCGCCGACAACGAGGACAAGTGGACGTACCTGCCGCTCAAGGCCGGACTGAAGCTCGGCGCCGGCAAGCTCCTCCTCGTCACGCTGGTCTACATCGCCGCTGTGATCGGCGGGATGCTGTACGCCGCGAGCGTCGTCGGGCTACGTGCCTGACCCTTTTCGGATATCGCCAGATCGGGCGGATAGAGTGTCGCGCGTGACGACCAAGGTTATGCAGAAGCGGCTCGCAGTGACGGGCGCACTCGTGGCTCTCGCCCTCCCGGCGCTCACCGCCTGCAGCAGCTTCGACTACGCGACCGACCGGCCCAACGAGATCACCCACGGCGGGTCGACGCTCGACGGTGCCATCCGGATCAACGCCGCTCGCATCGTGACCGCGCAGGAAGGCTCCGGCGTCCTGGTCGGCACCTTCTCGCTCGACCCGGCGATCAACCCGGCGGTCGCCGGCAAGGCGCTGCCGTCGGTCACCTCGATCGCCACGGCGACCGACGCCGAGGAGACGGTCACGCCCGAGTCGTTCACCCCGATCGAGCTGCCGAAGTCCGGCATCATCAACCTGGCCGACCCGGCCAACGGTGGCATCGCGGTCACCGGCGACTTCAAGCCGGGCGACAGCATCCCGATGACCTTCACCTTCTCCGAGGGCGAGGAGCGGACCATCTCCGTCCCAGTCGTCACCCAGTGTGGTCCGTACGCCGAGGTCGTCGCCGCTGTCGACGAGACCACGAAGCCCGCGAAGAAGGGCAAGAACGCCGAGGCCGAGGCGTCCGAGAGCGCTGCCGCCGAGGGCACCGAGGGCCACGACGAGGCTTCGACCCTGCCGGCCGACGAGCCCGCCGAAGGCGAGCACGCGACCGAGACCGAGGCGGGCACCGAGACCGAGCACGCCACCGAGGGCGAGGGTGAGGCGCACGACGAGTCCGCGGGCACCATCTCCGAGGACCCCTACTCCTGCGAGTTCCCCCCGGCCGCCCTGCCGGGTGCCGAGGAAGCTCACTGATGACCTACAAGCTCGTCCTTCTGCGTCACGGCGAGAGCGAGTGGAACGCGCTCAACCTCTCCACCGGCTGGGTCGACGTCGACCTCACCGACAAGGGCCGGGCCGAGGCGGTCAACGGCGGGAAGCTGCTCAGCAAGGCCGGGATCCTTCCCGACCTGGTCCACACGAGCCTGTTGCGCCGCGCGATCAACACCGCCAACATCGCCCTCGACGTCGCCGAGCGCCACTGGATCCCGGTGCGGCGCGACTGGCGCCTCAACGAGCGCCACTACGGCGCGCTGCAGGGCAAGAACAAGTCCGAGACGCTGAAGAAGTTCGGCGAGGAGCAGTTCCAGCTGTGGCGTCGTTCCTACGACGTACCGCCGCCGCCGATCGAGGCCGACTCGGAGTTCTCCCAGGCCGGTGACCCGCGCTACGCCGACATCGATGTGCCCGCGACCGAGTGCCTCAAGGACGTCGTCGCCCGGATGCTCCCCTACTGGGACTCGGCGATCGTGCCCGACCTGAAGACCGGCAAGACGGTCCTGGTCACCGCCCACGGCAACAGCCTGCGCGCGCTGGTCAAGCACCTCGACAACGTCTCCGAGGCCGAGATCGCGAAGCTCAACATCCCCACGGGCCAGCCGCTGGTCTACGAGCTCGACGAGTCGCTGAAGCCGGTCGTCGCCGGCGGCACCTACCTCGACCCCGAGGCCGCGGCCGCCGCCGCTGAGGCTGTCGCCAACCAAGGCAAGCAGTAGCAACAACAATCCCGCTGAGTCGGCTCGTCTTGACGAGCCGGCTCAGCGGGATTTTCGGTCAGGATGGGCCGACTCGGCGGGTCAGGAGTCCGCGGGAGTCTCGCCGGTCACGACGAAGACGACCCGGTTGGCGACCGTGACGGCGTGGTCGGCGATGCGCTCGTAGTAGCGACCCAGGAGCGCCACGTCTACGGCGGGCTCGACACCGTGGGTCCAGTCCTGGCCCAGCAGCTCGGCGAACGACTTGCGTCGCAGCTGGTCCATCTCGTCGTCGTCGGCGACCAGGTCCTGAGCGGCGGAGACGTCGCGGGTGCGGAGGATCTCGCAGGTCCGCTCGACCATCTGCTGGGCGATCTCGGCCATCTTGGCGATGGTCGGCTGGGCCAGCTCGGGGACGGCCTTGTTCGGCGTACGCAGCCTGGCGATCTTGGCGACGTGGACCGACAGATCGCCCATCCGCTCGAGGTCCGAGATCATCCGCAGAGCGGCGACCACGACGCGGAGGTCGCCGGCGACCGGCGACTGGAGGCCGAGCAGCTCGAGGGCGTTCTCCTCGATGCGCTCGCGGGCGTCGTCGATCTCGACGTCCTTGTCGATCACCTGCTCGGCGAGGTCGTTGCGGGCCTCGAGCAGAGCGGTGGTGGCGTCGCGTACGGCCACCGACACCAGCTCACAAACACTGGTGAGATCGGTGAAGATGGCATCGAGGTCCTCATGGAAAGCAGCGCGCATGGCCCGATCCTAGACACACGACATGTACTGATCTCCATCCCGAGTGAACCGATGGTGAACGTTCGGCGCGGAGACGTCCAGTGGTGAAGAAAGGGTGTTTGATGGGCTTACCCTGATCGTGTGGACTCGACGACGCAGGCCTTTCTTGCTGCGCTCCTCGGCGCTGTCGTCGCCGGAGCGGCGGTGCTTGCGTGGGCGATGAGCGAGCGTTCCCGCAATCGGATCCCCGAGGTCGAGCCCCCGAAGGTTCCCTCCGAGGTGGCCGCGGTCCTCTCGGTCCTGCGCAGCAGCGCGGTCGTCGTCGACGAGCACGACACGGTGCTCAAGGCCAGCGCCCCGGCGTACGCCCTGGGCCTGGTGCGCGGCACCTCGTTGGTCTCGCCGGAGCTCTCCGAGCTCGTCCACGGTGTGCGCCGTGACGGCCAGATCCGGGAGACCGAGCTGGTGATCTCGCGCGCCAACGGCGCGACCCGGCACGTCACCGCCCGCGTTGCTCCGCTCGGCACCCGCCTGGCCCTCGCCCTGGTCGAGGACCGCACCCGCGAGCGCCGCGTGGAGGCCGTACGCCGCGACTTCGTCGCCAACGTCAGCCACGAGCTCAAGACGCCGGTCGGCGCGATAAGAGTGCTCGCCGACGCGGTCACCGAGGCCTCCGACGACCCCGAGGCCGTACGCCGCTTCTCCAACCGGATGATCACCGAGTCCGAGCGCCTGACCGCGCTCGTCCAGCAGATCATCGAGCTCTCCCGGCTCCAGGGCGACGAGCCCCTGGAAGCACCGATCGCGGTCGACGTCGACAAGGTCATCGCGGCCGCCGTCGACGCCTCGACGGTCGATGCCGACGCCAAGGGCATCAACGTGGTCAGCGCCGGCACCGCCGGGCTGCACGTCTTCGGCAACGACGAGCAGGTCTCGACCGCGGTCACCAACCTGGTCTCCAACGCGGTCGCCTACTCCGACCCCGGCTCGACCGTGACCGTCTCGACCCGCGCGACTGACGGCTCCGTCGAGATCTCCGTGGTCGACCAGGGCATCGGGATCCCGTCCACGGAGATCGACCGGATCTTCGAGCGCTTCTATCGCGTCGACCCGGCCCGCCACCGCTCCACCGGCGGCACCGGGCTCGGCCTGTCGATCGTCAAGCACGTCGCCGCTACGCATGGTGGCGAGGTCAAGGTCTGGTCGCAGGAGGGTCAGGGTTCCACCTTCACCCTCACTCTGCCCCAGCACCTACCAACTGCCGGGCAGTCCGGCACAAGCAAGGAGGAACGCCCGTGACCCGGGTACTCGTCGTCGAAGATGAAGCCAGCTACAGCGAGGCACTGTCCTACATGCTCCGCAAGGAGGGCTTCGAGGTCGCCGTCGCCGAGGACGGCACCGACGCTCTGAAGGAGTTCGACCGCAACGGCGCAGACATCGTGCTGCTCGATCTGATGCTCCCCGGCCTCTCCGGCACCGAGGTGTGCCGGCAGATCCGGGCCACCTCGTCGGTCCCGGTCATCATGGTGACCGCCAAGGACGACGAGGTCGACAAGGTCGTCGGCCTCGAGCTCGGCGCCGACGACTACGTCACCAAGCCCTACTCCCCGCGCGAGCTCGTCGCCCGGATCCGCGCCGTCCTCCGGCGAGGCACCGAGCCCGACGCCGCCCCGGCGACGCTCGAGGCCGGACCCGTCCGGATGGACGTGGAGCGCCACGTCGTGACCGTGGACGGCAACGAGCAGCGCCTCCCGCTCAAGGAGTTCGAGCTCCTGGAGATGTTCCTGCGCAACCCCGGCCGGGTGCTCACCCGCGGCCAGCTCATCGACCGCGTCTGGGGCTCCGACTACGTCGGCGACACCAAGACCCTCGACGTCCACGTCAAGCGCCTGCGCGCCAAGCTCGAGCCGGACCCGTCGGAGCCGAAGTTCCTGGTCACCGTGCGCGGTCTGGGTTACAAGCTCGACCTCTGAGGTGCGGCATGCGCGACCGCTCACCGAGGCGATGTCCTGAGCCTGTCGAAGGGTGACTCGGTGAGCGGTCGCTTCCTTCGTGGAACTCCGCGAAGTCAGTGAGCCTCGACCGAGTCACCTCGGTGAGCATCCAACGTGCCGCGCGGCATCACCAGTGACATCAGCGCGGCTGCGGCGCACAGGGCGCCGGCTGCGTACCAGACCAGGTCGTAGGAGCCGGTGACGTCGCGTACGACGCCGCCGACCCAGGCGACCAGGCCGGCCCCGACCTGGTGGGAGGCGAGGACCCAGCCGAAGACGATCGGGGCATCCTCGGGCCAGATCTCGCGGCACAGCGCGAGCGTGGGCGGCACGGTGGCGACCCAGTCGAGGCCGTAGAAGACGATGAAGAACACCATCGGCAGGTGCACCTCGGACGAGAGCAGCATCGGCAGGAAGATCAGCGAGATCCCGCGCAGCGAGTAGTAGACGCCGAGCAGCACGACCGGGTTGAAGCGGTCGGTGAGCCAGCCGGAGAAGATCGTCCCGGCGACGTCGAAGATCCCGATCACGGCGAGCAGCGAGGCGGCCGCGACCGTGGCCATCCCGTGGTCGTGCGCAGCGGGCACGAAGTGGGTCCTGATCAGGCCGTTCGTGGTGATCCCGCAGATCGCGAAGGCACCGGCGAGGAGCCAGAAAGCTTTCGTGCGCATCGCCATCCCGAGCACGCGCACGGTCCGCAGCGCGGCGCCGGTCGCGGGCGCAGGGCGCGGCACGATCTTCGAGGCGCCGTAGGGCGCCAGGCCGATATCCGCCGGGTAGTCGCGGAGCAGCAGCAACACGAACGGGATCACCGCGGCGGCGACCAGGGCGATAGTGACCGAGGCGGCCCGCCAGCCGAGCTCCCCGATCAGCACCGCCAGCACCGGCAGGAAGATCAGCTGCCCCGAGGCGCCGCCGGCGGTCAGCAGACCGCTGACCAGGCCCTGCCGCTTGTCGAACCAGCGCGTGGTGATCGTCGCCCCGAAGGCGAGCGCCATGCAGCCGCTGCCACCGCCGACGAGGACGCCCCAGCCGAGGACGAACTGCCACGACTGGCTCATCCAGACGGTGCCGAGCGAGCCGAGGGTGATCATGGTGAGCGCGACGGCGACCACCGGACGGATCCCGAAGCGGTCCATCAGGGCGGCCGCGAACGGCGCGGTCAGGCCGTAGAGCGCGAGCTGCAGCGTGATCCCGACGCCGATCGTGCCGCGCGACCAGCCGAACTCCTCGTGCAGCGGACCGACCAGGAGGCCCGGCGCCGCGGTGAAGGCGGCGGCGCCGACGATGGTCACGAAGGCGATGGCGGCCACCCACCAGGCCGGGTGGATGCGGGGGCGGCGCGCAGCTGCGCTGCCGGCAGGCGGCGGGGTCGTCGTCTGGGTCATGGGAATGATCCTTTCGGGTTCGCGCCGCTCCGGACAGTGGCCTGATTGACATCTATCGGTAAGATCCAGCCATGAGTGACGTATGGGTGGCTTCTCCGCATCGGGTCGCGGTGCTGATCCAGGACGGGTTCATCCCGTTCGAGATCGGCATCCCGCACCGGATCTTCGGCAGGGCCCGCGACAGCGAGGACCGCCTGCTCTACGAGGTCGTCACCTGCACCACCGGCGGCCCCGGACCGGTGCAGTCCGACTCGGACGTCGTCCTCCTCGCGCCGCACGGACCCGAGGCGCTCGCCGACGCGGACACCGTGGTGATCCCGAAGTTCGGCCTCGACTACCCGACCGTCTCGGACGGGGTGCTGTCGGCGCCGCTGAAGGAGGCGCTCGACATGATCCGCCCCGGCACCCGGATCATGTCGATCTGCACCGGAGCGTTCGCGCTCGCCGCCGCGGGTCTCCTCGACGGTCGTCCGGCGACCACCCACTGGTCACACACCGACGACTTCCGTGCCTTGTTTCCGCAGGTCAAGCTGGACCCTGACGTACTCTTCGTCGACGACGGCGACATCCTCACCTCCGCCGGCGTTGCCTCCGGCCTGGACCTCTGCCTGCATGTCGTACGCAGCGACCACGGCGCCGCGGTCGCCAACCGCGTCGCCCGCGTGACGGTCGTACCTCCCCACCGCGACGGCGGGCAGGCGCAGTTCATCCGGCACCACGCACCTGCCCCCGGCGACACCGGCATCTCCGCCGCGACCGCCTGGGCCCTCGCCCATCTCGACCAGCCCCTCACCCTGGAGGCGATGGCGGCCCAGGTCTCGATGTCCGTACGTACCTTCACCAGGCGATTCCGCGACGAGACCGGCGACTCCCCCGGCCGCTGGTTGCAGCGCCAGCGCATCGAGCTCGCCCGCACTCTCCTGGAGACGACCGACCTCTCGATGGAGCAGGTCGCCGCCCGCTGCGGCCTCAACACCGCCCAGTCCCTCCGCCTCCACTTCCACGCCGCCCTCGGCATCACCCCCACCGCGTACCGCCGCACTTTCCGCGGCTGACCCCAGCCGAAGCGTCACCCCGACCGGCCGAGGCGTCACTCCGGTCGGCCGAATGGGCAGCGCTGTGACCTCTCGGCCGACGCCAGTGACGCCTCGGCCGACGGGGGTGACGCCTCGGCTGGGGCTCGTTGGCGGGATGTCGAACATCGATGGCTGATATCCGCTCGCGCTCCGGGACGCGCATCTTTACTCTTTTATCGTGACGACGACGATTAGCCCCGCCCCCTCAGAAACCACGCCGATCTGGAAGCCACTCGTCGCTTGCGGGATCACGCTGGTCCTGTGGGCATCGGCGTTCGTCGGGATCCGTCACCTGGGCGACACCGTCCCGCCGGGCAGCCTGTCGCTGGGCCGGCTCGTGGTGATGGTGGCGGCGCTCGGCGCCTACCTCGCGCTGAAGGGCGGGTTCCGGCTGCCGACCCGGAAGGAATGGCCGCTGATCGCACTGGGCGGTGCGTCGTGGCTGGGTGTCTACAACCTCGCGCTCAACGAGTCCGAGCGCCGGATCGACGCAGCTACGGCGGCGTTGATCGTGCAGGTCGGTCCGATCGTGGTGGCGCTGCTGGCGGGCCTGGTGCTCAAGGAGACGATCCACCGGTGGATCCTGATCGGCACCGGTGTCGGCTTCGCAGGGGTCGTCGTCATCGGCCGCGCCTCGGCCAACGGTGACACCGGCGACTGGATCGGCGTCGCCCTCTCGGTCGTCGCCGCGCTCACCTTCGCGGTCGGCGTCCTGACCCAGAAGAAGCTGCTGCCGACGATGAGCGCTCTGCTGCTGACGTTCTGGTACGCCATCGCCGGCCTCGTCATCTGCCTGCCCTGGTCGTTCGAGCTGGCCACGACGCTCCCCGACATCAGCGTGGGCAACATCGGCTGGATCGTCTACCTCGGCCTCTTCCCGAGCGCGCTGGCCTTCGTGACCTGGGCTTATGCCCTGTCCCACTCCGATGCCGGCAAGTTCGCGCAGTCGACGTTCCTGGTGCCGTTCATCACCGCGCTGATGGCGTGGCTGGTGCTCGACGAGGTGCCGCCCGCGCTCGCCTTCATCGGTGGCGCGATGTGCATCGCGGGTGTGCTGATCACCCGCCGCCAGCCGCGTTAGTCCTTCGGGTCTTCGTCCCGCTCGAGCCAGCCTCGGAACGCCTCGAGGTTGGCGGTCGACTCACCGCGCAGCTTGCGCCACTCCCACTCCTTGCGGATCGAGGAGGCGAAGCCGAGCTCGAGGATCGTGTTGAAGGACTCGTCCGCGTACGTCAGGACCGAGCCGAGCAGCCGATCGAGCTCGTCGGGGGTGACCATCGCCAGCGGCAGCCGGCCGTCGAGGTAGATGTCGCCGAGCCGGTCGAGCCCGAAGGAGACCCCGTAGAGCCGCAGGTTGCGCTCGAGCAGCCAGCGGTAGACGGTCTCGAAGTTCTCGTCGGGACGGCGGCAGACGAAGGCATGGACGCCGAGGGCGTGCTGCCCCAGGTCGAGCCGGATCGGCGTCTGCAGCTTGCGCTCGCCCGGGAGCGAGAACGAGAAGACCACCTCGCCACCAGGCTGGGACGTCTCGTCCCAGGTCAGGTCGTTGGACTTGAGCCAGCCGCGTACGACCTCTTCCTGCTCGGTCCGCGGATCAGTCATGCCGTCAGCTCCTCACGCATCAGCATCTTGGCCTCTTCATAGACCTCGAGCGTATTGCGTGCGGTGAGATCCCAGGAGAAGTCCTGGGCGTGTTCGCGGGCGCCGTCGGCCAGTGCCGACCAGCGCGAGTGGGAGGCGATGGCGTTGGTGAGCGCGTCGGCCCACTGCGCCGGGCCGTGCCCGTCGACCAGCAGCCCGCTGCGGCCGTGGTGCACGGCGGTGGTCAGGCCGCCGACCGCGGCCGCGACGACGGGCGTGCCGCAGGCCTGGGCCTCGACGGCGACCAGGCCGAACGACTCGTTGTAGGAGGGAACGGCGACGACGGAGGCGGCGGAGTACCAGAGCGCGAGCTGGTCCTGGCGCACCGGCGGGATGAACCGGACCACGTCGGATATCCCCAGCTCAGCGGCGAGATCGACCAGCACGGTCGGGTGCTCCAGACCGGAGCCGGAGGGACCGCCGACGATCGGGACGACGAGGTTGCGGCGCAGCGACGGGTCACGCGCGAGCATGACCGCGGCCGCCCGCAGGAGTACGTCGGGAGCCTTGAGCGGCTGGATGCGACCGGCGAAGAGGAGCACGTGAGCGCGGGCCGGAAGCCCGAGAGCGGCACGCGCCGCGGCCCGCCCGCGCGGACGGAAGACCCGCAGGTCGACCCCGGGATGCACGACGGCGACGCGACCTGGCTCCGCGTCGTACATGTTGATCAGCTGCTTGGCCTCGAGGTCGGTGTTGGCGATCAGCATGTCGGCGGCGTCGACGACCTGCTCCTCGCCGATCACCCGAGCCTCGGGCTCGGGACAGTCGCCCTCGGCGAGCGCCTCGTTCTTGACCTTGGCCATCGTGTGCATCGAGTGGACCAGCGGCACGCCCCAGCGATCGCGGGAGAGCGCCCCGACCTGGCCCGAGAGCCAGTAGTGGGAGTGCACGGCGTCGAAGTAGCCCGGCGGGTTGGACGCCTCCGCGCGGAGCACCTCACGCGCGAACGTGCACAGCTGGCCGGGAAGGTCGCCCTTGGCCAGCCCCTCGAACGGGCCGGCGTGGACGTGGTGGACAGCGACACCGTCGTACGCCTCCACGACCTGCGGCAGGCGCGACGAGGTCGCGCGCGTGAAGATGTCGACCGCGATGCCCTGGGTGGCCAGCCGCCGGGAGAGCTCGAGCACGTAGACGTTCATGCCGCCGGCGTCGCCGGTGCCGGGCTGGTCGAGCGGAGAGGTGTGCAGACTGACCATCGCTACGCGGTGGATCATTCCTGCCCCTTTGTGTATACGCCTGTGGTCCCGTCTCTCAACACTCGGATCCCGCTCATCATTCCCGGCCGCATGAACCCGTTTGAACCGTCTTCGATCGTGGGACCCGGTGGGCAAAGTCGAGCGAGCGACGAGAGAATGGCTCCATGTCGTCCAAGAATGCTGTCGTCACCGGCGCCTCGAGCGGGATCGGTGCCGCCACCGCCCGCCAGCTCGCCAAGGAGGGCTATCACGTCTTCCTCGCCGCTCGCCGGGCCGATCGGATCGAGGCCCTGGCCGAGGAGATCGGTGGCACCGCGATCGCGACCGACGTCACCTCCGACGACTCCGTCGCCGCGCTCGTCGAGGCGGTCGGTGACCGTCTCGACCTGCTGGTCAACAACGCCGGCGGTGCCTTCGGCGTGGACAAGGTGGCCGAGGCCGACCTGACCAAATGGCAGGCGATGTTCGAGGTCAACGTGATCGGCCTGACCCGCGTGACCAAGGCGCTGCTCCCCGCGCTGATCGCCTCGGGGGCAGGCGCGGTCGTCAACGTCGGCTCGATCGCCGGCCGGCGCGCCTACGAGGGCGGCGCGGGCTACAACGCGGCCAAGTTCGGCACCCGCGCGGTCACCGAGGCGCTGCGCCTGGAGATCGTCGACAAGCCGGTGCGGATCATGGAGATCGCCCCGGGGATGGTCCAGACCGAGGAGTTCTCGCTCGTACGTCTCGGCGGCGACCAGGCTGCGGCCGACGCCGTCTACCAGGGCGTCGCGGCGCCGCTGGTGGCCGAGGACGTCGCCGACGCGATCGTGTGGATGGCGACCCGTCCGGCTCACGTCAACATCGACGAGCTGGTCATCAAGCCGCGCGCCCAGGCCGCGCCTCACAAGGTGCACCGCGAGGGCTGACCGCCACGATCCGGCCTCTGACCTGGTCTAGTCCAGGTCAGAGCGACGCCGAGGATTCAGTACGCGACAGCCGACGGTGTCACACTCGATGACGTGCAGACGATCGGACTCATCGGCGGCATGAGCTGGGAAAGCACCGCCGCGTACTACGAGGGACTCAACAAGGGTGTCCAGGAGCGGCTGGGCGGTCTCCACTCCGCCAAGATCGTGCTGGCCTCCGTCGACCTGGCCGAGCTGACGGAACTGCAGGAGAAGGAGGCCTGGGATCAGGTCGCCGAGATCCTGATCGCCGCGGCGCGCAGCGTGGTGGCCGGCGGCGCCGACTTCATCCTGCTGTGCACCACCACCTTCCACAAGGTCTACGACGAGGTCGCGGCCGCGGTCGACGTACCCGTGCTGCACCTGGCCGACGAGCTGGCCGCGAAGGCCAAGGAGCTCGGCATCACCAAGGCCGGGTTCCTCGCCTCCCGCTACACCGTGGAGAACGACTTCTTCGCCCAGCGCATCTCCGACCACGGCGTCGACGTGAACCTGCCCGACACCCTCCACGTGGAGATGCTCGACTCGATCATCTACGAGGAGCTCGTCCACCGGAACGTCGTCTCGGGCTCGCGCAAGCGCGTCCTCGAGGTCGTCCACGAGCTGTGGGACGCGGGCTCCGACGGTGTGATCCTCGGCGCCTCCGAGCTCAGCCTCCTGGTGCGGCCCAGCGACGTCGACGTACCCATCCTCGACGCCATCACCGTGCACGTCGAGGCCGCGCTCGACCGCGCCCTCCCCTGAGGCCGGTCGGCTAGCTCTCGAGCAGCTCGTTGGCGACGGCGCGCAGCTCGGGGCTCATGTCGCCCTCGTGCACGACGACGCTCCGGCCGTCGACCTCGAACTCGTAGATGTAGCGGTCGGCACCCTTCGGCTTCGACGGGGTGACGCCGCCTCCGACCAGGTCGCGCAGGGCGGCCACGTGGGCGGCCGTCGGAGCGAGCTCCGCGACCCCCTCCTTGGTACGTCCCAGGAAGCCGCCGCTGCGGCGTACCTTCACCACGGTCTTGGCAGGCTCCTCGCCATCGGGCGCGGGCGTCCCGGACGCCGGGGCGACCCCGACCTCGGACCAGGCTGTGGTGACCGCCTCGGCGTGGTCACCGGCCTCGGCGATGGTGGCCGCGGCGAACCCGGCGAAGTCGGTGTCGGTGGTGACGGCGCCGCTGGTCAGCGCCGCGTACCAGATCTTGCCGGCACCGTCCCACGAGCTGCCGCCGATCGCCTTGGCGGCGAGGGCGAAGGCACGGTTGGGGATGCCGGAGTTGATGTGGACGCCGCCGTTGTCGTCGGTGCCGTCGTAGATGTCGTCCATGTGGGCCGGCTGCGGGTCCTTGCCCAGATTCGGGTCGTCGTAGGCGGTCCCGGGCTCGAGCATGTTCCGCAGCCCGACGCCCTGGACCGACTCGGTGAAGAGGCCCTCGCCGATGATCCAGTCGGCCTCGTCGGCGCTCTGGCCGAGGAGACGCTGCTTGAGGCACGAGCCGAACACGTCCGACATCGACTCGTTGAGCGCGCCGGGCTGGCCCTGGTAGACGAGCCCGGCGGAGTGCTCGGTGACCGCGTGGGAGAGCTCGTGACCGATCACGTCGACGGCCTTGGTGAATCGCTGGAAGATCTCGCCGTCGCCGTCACCGAAGACCAGCTGGGTGCCGTCCCAGAAGGCGTTGGCGTAGTCCCGGTCGTAGTGGACGGTCATCACGACCTCGATGCCCCGGCCGTCGTAGGAGTCACGGCCGTAGACCTCCTCGAAGAGCGCCAGCGAGCCGGTGATGCCGGTCGCGGCCTCGTCGACGCTCTCGTCGCCCGACTCCGGGTCACCCGCGGCGCGGACCTTCTCCCCTGGCAGGTCGGTGCCGTTGTTCGCGGTGTAGACCGTCCAGTCCCCAGCCTCGGCGGTGGTCTCGCCGGCTTCAGGGGCCGGGCGCTGGGCGAGAACCCTGGTCAGGTGCTCCGCCCGAGCGGCGCGAAATGCGTTGTCCTGGTCGAGGCGGCCTGCGTTGAGCCGCTGCATGAGATACGGGGGCACGATCTGGCAGACGTGTTTCCGAGAAGTCATGGGCCACAGCCAACCGTCATCTCCGGATGCGGGTCAAGGAGGTCGCGGCGGATAAGATCAGACGTCCCGTCCCGCCCCAGAAATCGAGCCGCTTCGCACATGTCCGAGATCCTCAAGGCCAATCTCCGCAACGTCGCCATCGTTGCGCACGTCGACCACGGCAAGACCACGCTGGTCGACGCCATGCTGCGTCAGGCAGGCACCTTCACCGAGCACGAGGCCGAATCGGTCGCCGACCGAGTCATGGACTCCGGTGAGCTCGAGCGCGAGAAGGGCATCACCATCCTCGCGAAGAACACCGCCATCCACTACTCCGGGCCGAGCGCGCCCGAGGGGATGACGATCAACATCATCGACACCCCCGGCCACGCCGACTTCGGTGGTGAGGTCGAGCGCGGCCTGTCGATGGTCGACGGGATCGTGCTGCTGGTGGACGCCTCCGAGGGCCCGCTCCCCCAGACCCGGTTCGTGCTGCGCAAGGCGCTCAACGCCGACATGCCGGTCGTGCTGGTGGTCAACAAGGTCGACCGCCCCGACGCCCGCATCGAGGAGGTCGTCGACGAGACGTACGAGCTCTTCATGGACTTGCTCGACGACTCCCACAGCCAGGACGCGCTCGACTTCCCGGTGGTCTACGCCTCCGGCAAGGCCGGCGTAGCTGCGCTCGAGCAGCCCGGCAACGGCGAGCTGCCCGACTCCAAGGACCTCGAGCCGCTGTTCCAGACGATCATGGACACGATCCCGGCTCCGACCTACGTCGAGGGCGCGCCCCTCCAGGCCCACGTCACCAACCTCGACGCGAGCCCGTTCCTCGGCCGCCTCGCGCTGGTCCGCATCCACCAGGGCACCCTGAAGAAGGGCCAGAACGTCGCCTGGATGCGACGCGACGGCGAGGTCAAGAACGTACGCATCACCGAGCTGCTCATCACCGAGGGCCTCGAGCGCAAGCCGGGCGAGATCGCCGGCCCCGGCGACATCGTCGCCATCGCCGGCATCCCGGAGATCACCATCGGTGAGACGCTCGCCGACCCGGAGAACCCGGTCGCGCTGCCGCTCATCCACGTCGACGAGCCCGCCATCTCGATGACCATCGGCACCAACACCTCGCCGCTGGTCGGCAAGGTGAAGGGCTCGAAGGTCACCGCGCGTCTGGTCAAGGACCGCCTTGACCAGGAGCTCATCGGCAACGTGTCGCTGAAGATCCTCAACACCGAGCGTCCCGACGCCTGGGAGGTCCAGGGCCGCGGTGAGCTGGCGCTGGCGATCCTGGTCGAGCAGATGCGCCGCGAGGGCTATGAGCTGACCGTCGGCAAGCCGCAGGTGGTCACCAAGGAGGTCGACGGCAAGGTCCACGAGCCGTACGAGCGCCTGACCATCGACGCTCCGGAGGAGCACCTCGGCTCCATCACCGAGCTGCTCGCCAACCGCAAGGGCCGCATGGAGGGCATGACCAACCACGGCACCGGCTGGGTGCGCATGGAGTTCATCGTGCCCGCCCGTGGCCTGATCGGCTTCCGCACCGAGTTCCTCACCGAGACCCGCGGCACCGGCATCGCCCACCACATCTCCGAGGGCTACGACCGCTGGGCCGGCGAGATCCGCTCGCGCAACAACGGCTCGCTCGTCGCCGACCGGTCCGGTGCGGCCACGGCGTACGCGATGACCTCGCTGCAGGAGCGCGGCGTCATGTTCGTCGAGCCGGCCACCGAGGTCTACGAGGGCATGATCGTCGGCGAGAACTCCCGCGCCGACGACATGGACGTCAACATCACCAAGGAGAAGCAGCAGACCAACGTCCGCTCCGCCACCTCCGACAACTTCGAGAAGCTCATCCCGCCGAAGAAGCTCTCGCTCGAGCAGTGCCTGGAGTTCTGCCGCGAGGACGAGTGCGTCGAGGTCACCCCCGACATGGTCCGCATCCGCAAGGTCGTCCTCGACCAGAACGACCGGGGCAAGATCGCCTCGCGCGCCCGCAAGGCCAACAAGTCCTGACCGACTTTCGTGACGGCCGCCGACCCTCTTGGGTCGGCGGCCGTTCTCGTCGTCGGCCGGCTGCGACACTTCGACCATGACCCTCACGACCACCGCCTCGCTGATCGGCTCGGCCTATGAGACGGGCCGCGGCGTCGCCGCCTTCAACGCGATCAACCTGGAGACCGTCGAGGCGATCGCCACCGGAGCCGAGAGCGCGAACCGGCCGGTGATCGTGCAGATCAGCGAGAACGCGGTGCGCTACCACGGCGGCCTGGCGCCGCTGGCCCATGCCGCGATCGCGATGGCGTCCGGATCGACGATGCCGATCTCGCTCCACCTGGACCACGCGACCGACGAGCGTCTGGTCGGGATCGCGGTCGACCTCGGCTTCTCCTCGGTGATGTACGACGCCTCCCAGCTCGCCTACGAGGAGAACCTCACCCGCACCGCCGCCGTCGCCCGCCGCTGCCACGACCGTGGCGCCCACGTCGAGGCCGAGCTCGGCGAGGTCGGCGGCAAGAATGGCGTCCACGCCCCCGGCGTACGCACCGACCCGGCCGAGGCGGCCGCGTTCGTCGCGAACACCGGCGTCGACGCCCTCGCCGTCGCGGTCGGCTCGAGCCACAAGATGACCACCCGCGACGCGGCCCTGGACGAGGCGCTGATCGCGGAGATCCGGCGTGCCGTCGACGTCCCGCTGGTCCTGCACGGTTCCTCCGGCGTGAGCGACGACGGTCTGCGGGCCGCCATCGCCGCCGGGATGACGAAGATCAACGTCGCCACGCAGCTCAACAAGGCCTTCACGGCCGCGGTCCGCGACAGCCTCGCAGCCGACCCGGACCTGGTCGACCAGCGCCGCTACCTCGGCGCTGGCCGCGACGCGATGGCCGCCGAGACGGCCCGGCTGCTCACCGTCATCTCGGCCTGACAGACGCCCCGTTTCCCCAGTTTGATGGAAGCGCTCCCACACCACACGAAATCGTTACCTTCGCGCCTCTTGACACAGCCATGTGAGCACACTCACACTCTCCGTAGTCCCGAGAGTGGAAGCGCTCTCACTCCCCACACAGACGTGCAGGAGCACCCCGTGTCCAAGATCTCCAAGTCCTGGCGCCGCGGCTTAGCCG
Organism: Nocardioides sp. NPDC127503; assembly: GCF_040302165.1. NCBI lineage: Bacteria > Bacillati > Actinomycetota > Actinomycetes > Propionibacteriales > Nocardioidaceae > Nocardioides > Nocardioides sp. NPDC127503. The sequence continues at coordinate 262,673 of NZ_JBEORH010000005.1, forward strand.
CTGGCGCGGTCGCCACTCTCGTCGCTGGCCTCGTCGGGGCCTGCGGCGGCAGCGACGACACCGGCGAGCAGGCCAAGCTCGGCAAGGACGACACCCTGACCATCACGACCTTCAGCGAGTTCGGCTACGGCGACCTCATCGAGCAGTGGAACGCCGACCCTGACCGCCCCTTCAAGGTCAAGCAGACCGTCGTTGCCGAGTGGGACACCTGGAAGCAGAGCCTCACCACCGGTCTGCAGTCCGGCGAGGGTCTCACCGACATCGTCGGCATCGAGGGCGACATGATGCCCGCGCTCGTCGCCGAAGGCGCCTCCGAGCAGTTCGTCGATCTCACCGACAAGGAGCTCGACAGCCGCTGGATGGAGTCGAAGTACCTCGAGGGCCAGACCGCCGACGGCAAGCAGATCGGCTATCCGACCGACGCCGGTCCCGAGGCGTTCTGCTACCGCGCCGACCTCTTCGAGAAGGCCGGCCTCCCGAGCGACCGCGAGGCCGTGAAGGAGCTCTTCAAGGACTGGGACACCTACTTCGCCACCGGCGAGCAGTTCAAGAAGAAGATGCCGAAGACGGCCTGGTACGACTCCAGCGGCGCGATCGCCCAGGCGATGCTCAACCAGGTCGAGTACCCCTTCCAGACCAAGGACCAGAAGATCGACGTCGACAACCCGGAGCTCCGGGAGGTCTACGACACGGTCGCGCAGTACGCCCCCACCCAGTCGACGAAGGTCGAGCAGTGGGGCGAGGACTGGACGGCCAACTTCACCAACGACGGCTTCGCCACCATCCCCTGCCCCGGCTGGATGTTCGCCAACATCAAGGACTCCGCGCCTGAGGTGAAGGGCTGGGACATCGTCGACGCCTTCCCGGGCGGCGGCGGCAACTGGGGTGGCTCCTACCTCGCCGTCCCGGCTCAGTCAGAGCACCAGGACGAGGCCAAGGAGTTCGCCAACTACCTGACCACCGCTGAGTCCCAGGTGGCCGCGTCGAAGGTGGCCGGCAACTTCCCGGCCAACCTGGAGGCGCAGACGGTCCTGGCCGACGAGAACGCCACTGACCCGTACTTCAACAACGCCCCCACCTCGCAGATCCTCGCCAGCCGCGCGGAGGCCGTGCCGGCGGGTGTCCCGTTCAAGGGTGACAAGTACTCCGACATCCTGGGCCTCTTCCAGCAGGCGATCCGACGTGTGGACGAGGGCACCGACCCCGAGAAGTCGTGGGCGACCTTCGTCGAGGGCGTCGAAGGAATGTCCTGATCCATGCCGACCACCACCTCTGCCCCGGTCGAGAACGCCACTCCGGCGCCCTCGACCGGGGCAGCACCCCGCCGCCAGGCGTGGCGTAACCGGCTCTCCCGGTGGGACTTCAAGTTCTCGCCCTACCTGTACGTCGCGCCGTTCTTCCTCGTGTTCCTCCTCATCGGGCTCTACCCGATGCTCTACACCGGCTACCTGTCCTTCTTCTCCTGGCCCGCCTACGGCTCCGAGGTCGGCCCGTGGGTCGGCTGGGACAACTACGCCCACGTCCTCGGTGACTCGGTCTTCCGCAAGGCCTTCTGGAACACCCTCGGGATCTTCCTGCTCTCCTCCGTGCCACAGATCATGGTGGCGACGATCCTCGCCGCTCTGCTCGACACCCGGCTCCGGGGCCGCACCCTGTGGCGGATGAGCATCCTGCTGCCCTTCGTGGTCGCTCCTGCGGCGTCCGCGATGATCTTCGGCGCGATCTTCGCCGACGGCACGGGCCTGATCAACCAGACGCTCGACGGCTTCGGCTTCGACAAGGTGCCGTGGCACGCCGACCGGTTCGCGAGCTGGACCGCGATCGCGACCATGGTCAACTGGCGCTGGACGGGCTACAACGCGCTGATCATCCTCGCCGCCATGCAGGCGATCCCGCGGGATCTCTACGAAGCGGCCGAGATCGACGGTGCCTCCAAGGTGAAGCAGTTCTTCCACGTCACGCTGCCCTCGATCCGGCCGACGATGATCTTCGTCATCGTCACCTCGACCATCGGTGGCCTGCAGATCTTCACCGAGCCCCGGATCTTCGACACCAACCTGCGCTTCCAGGGTGGCTCCGACTTCCAGTACACGACCTTGACGATGTACGTCTTCAACACCGCCCAGACCACGACCAACCCGTATCCACGTGCGGCCGCCGCCGCCTGGGTGCTGTTCCTGATCATCGTGGGGATCGCCCTGGTCAACTTCCTGGTCACCCGGGCCGTACAACGGAGGAACCTCAGATGAGTAGACGTCCCGGATTCCTCGTTTACGGCCTGCTCACGGCCTTCCTGCTGGGCTCGGCGTTCCCGCTGTACTGGTCGTTCGTGATCGGATCGGTCACCCGGCATCGGGCGATCCAGTCGCCTCCGCCGCTGGTCCCGGGCGGGCACTTCTTCGAGAACGCCGCCCGGGTCTTCGACCGGATCGACTTCTGGTCGGCGCTGCTCAACTCGATCATCATCTCCGGGATCTCGGCGGCCTCGGTCGTGCTCTTCTCGACCCTGGCCGGCTATTCCTTCGCCAAGCTCCGCTTCCGCGGCTCCAACGCGGGGATGATCTTCGTCGTCGCCACCCTGGCGGTGCCGACCCAGCTGGCTCTGGTGCCGATGCTCAAGCAGTTCTCCAACCTGGGCCTGACCGGCACCCACGCCGCCGTGATCCTGCCGTGGGTGGTGACCGCGTTCGGTGTCTTCTTCATGAGGCAGTACCTCGTCGACGCGATCCCCGACGAGCTCATCGACGCGGCCCGCGTCGACGGCGCGTCCATGATCCGTACGTTCTGGACCGTCGCCATCCCAGCGGCGAGACCGGCGATGGCGATCCTCGGCCTGTTCACCTTCATGCAGGTGTGGACCGACTTCATGTGGCCGCTGATCGTGCTGCAGGGCTCCGACGTCCAGACCCTGCAGACCGCGCTCGACGCACTGAAGGTCGCGCCCGGTCAAGGACATGCCGACATGGCCCTGGTCCAGGCCGGAACGATCCTCGCGACCGTGCCCCTACTTCTGTTGTTCATCGCCACCGGCCGCCACCTGGTGTCCGGCATCATGCAAGGAGCCGTCAAGGGATGAATCTCTCGACAAACCCAGCCCACGCCGAACGTACGTTCCCCCAGGACTTTCTCTGGGGCGCGGCGACGGCTTCCTACCAGATCGAGGGAGCCATCGACGAGGACGGACGTACGCCCAGCAACTGGGACACCTTCACCAAGGTTCCTGGGGCGATCCTCAACGGCGACACCGGCGAGGTGGCCTGCGACCACTACCACCGGGTGCCCGAGGACGTCGCGCTGATGAAGCGGCTCAACCTGGCTTCGTACCGGTTCTCGACGGCGTGGCCGCGGATCCGTCCCGACGGCGGGAAGGTCAACCAGGCGGGGCTCGACTTCTACAGCCGTCTCGTCGACGAGCTGCTCGAGGCCGAGATCGCGCCGTGGATCACGCTCTACCACTGGGACCTGCCGCAGGCGCTGGAGGACCAGGGCGGCTGGACCAGCCGCGACACCGCCTACCGGTTCGTGGAGTATTCCACGACCGTCTACGACGCTCTCTCCGACCGCGTCGACAACTGGACGACGCTGAACGAGCCGTGGTGCTCGGCGTTCCTTGGCTACTCCGGCGGTCAGCATGCGCCGGGTCGCCAGGAGGGTGTGGCCGGCATCGTCGCGGCTCACCACCTCATGCTCGGGCACGGCCTCGTGATCAACGAGCTGCGCGCCCGCGGCGCGACGCCGGAGAACGGGAAGTCGCTCGGCATCACCCTCAACCCGACGGTCGTCGACCCCTACGACGCCGACCGTCCCGAGGACGTCGACATGACCCGGCGGATCGACGGTCTGCACAACCGGGTCTTCCTCGACCCGCTGTTCCGGGGCAAGTACGCCGACGACCTGGCCGCGGACACCGAGGGCCTGACCTTCCAGGGCCGTCCGTGGCAGGACTGGGTGCTCGAGGGCGACCTGGAGGTCATCTCCGCGCCGCTCGACGTGCTCGGGGTCAACTTCTACTTCGGCAACGCCATCGCGGCGGAGCCGTTCGAGATCGACCCCGACCAGGTGCTGGGCAGCCGGCTCGTGCACTCCGACCTGCCGCGGGGGAACCCCTACCCCGGTGCCGAGTTCGTCACCCCGCGCACCGGCCGCGCCACGACCGCCCGCGACTGGGAGATCGACCCGGTCTGGCTGACCCGGCTGCTGACCCGGCTCAGCGGTGAGTACGGCGCCCCGCCCATCTACATCACCGAGAACGGGGCTTACTACGATGATGTGGTGGAGGATGGCGCCGTGCACGACACCGCCCGACTCGACTACATCGACACGCACCTGCGCGCGACCCTCGATGCGATGGAGCAGGGTGCGGACGTACGCGGCTACTTCGCCTGGTCGATGCTCGACAACTTCGAGTGGAGCTACGGCTACGCGCACCGGTTCGGGATCGTGCACGTGGACTTCGAGACCCAGGTTCGTACGCCCAAGGACAGCGGCCTCTGGTTCGCCGATGTCGCCGCTCACAACCGAGTGCCGGCACGCTGATGTCGCTGCTCGCATGAGTTCGGCAACGCTCGACGATGTCGCCCGGTTGGCTGGTGTCAGCCGGGCGACCGCGTCGCGCGCGATCAACGGCGGATCGCGCGTCTCGGCGAAGGCCTCCGAGGCCGTCGCCGAGGCGGTCCGCACGCTCGGCTACACCCCCAACCCGGCGGCGCGCTCGCTGGTGACCCGGCGTACCGACTCGGTCGCCATGGTCATCCCCGAGGCCGACGAGCGGGTCTTCGCCGACCCGTTCTTCGCCCGTACGCTGCGCATCGTCACCCGGGCCCTCTCGTCCCGCGACCTGCAGGTGGTCCTGCTGATCGCGCGTCCGGGCGAGGAGGAGGACCGGATGCTGCGTTACCTGCGCGGTGGCCACATCGACGGCGCCATCGTCGTCTCCTCGCACCGCAGCGACCTGCTCGCCGACCACGTCGCCGACCTCGGTCTGCCGGCGGCCTTCGTCGGCCGCCCGTGGACCGGCGCCCACCGGGTCTCCTACGCAGACACCGACAACTTCGCCGGCGCCCGCGAGGTCACCCAGGTGCTCATCGACCGCGGCTGCCGACGGATCGGCACCATCACCGGCCCCGCCGACATGAGCGCGGGCGCCGACCGGGTCGCCGGCTGGCGGGCCGCTCTGGACGCCGCCGGTCTCGCCGCCGACGCGGTCGTCGAGGGCGACTTCACCGAGGACGGCGGCGAGGCCGCCTGCGAGATCCTGCTGGGCAGCCATCCGGACATCGACGGCCTCATGGTCGCCTCCGACCTGATGGCCGCCGGTGCGCTGCGCGCCATCGACCGCGCCGGCCGCCGTGTCCCCGACGACATCGCGGTCGTCGGCTACGACGATCTCGGCATCGCCGAGCGCACCACTCCCCCGCTCACCACGGTCAAGAACCCGATAGGCGACATGGCCGAGGAGGCCGCCCGGCTCCTCCTCGCCCAGCTCGACGGCACCACCACCATCCCGCGGCGCGTCGTCTTCGCGCCCGAGCTGGTGCGGCGTACGTCTGCGTGAGCTGACCGACGCACCATTCGTCCGCCCGCATATCGGAGTGCGGACGCGATCCGGGCACGCCTGCCGCAAGGCTGTTAGCGTCCTGGGGCGATGCCACATCGCAATTCGACTGGCAGCGTGCCCCGCCTGAAGTCGGCTTCCCGAGTCGACTTCCGCTCACCGGACCTCGAGGACGGTCAGCACCTGTGGCGGATGGCTACGAAATCTCGGGTACTCGACGTCAATGCCTCCTACGCCTACCTGCTGTGGGCGCGCGACTTCGCGCAGACGTCGCTCATCGCGACCGTCGATGACGATCCAGGAGGATTCGTCACCGGCTATCTCCGGCCGGACGAGCCGGAGACCCTGATGATCTGGCAGGTCGCCGTCGACGAGCAGCACCGCGGCCAGGGCCTGGCCCGCCGCATGCTCGACGAGCTCGTCGACCGTCTCACCGTCGACCAGGGCGTACGCCACCTGGAGACGACCATCACCGCGGACAACAGCGCCTCCATCGCCCTGTTCACCTCGTTCGCGAACGCACGCGGCGCACCGATCGAGCGCACCCCGCTCTTCGAAGCCGCGATGTTCCCCGACGGGCACGACGCGGAGCTGTTGTTCCGTATCGGCCCGTTCCCACCCGCACGACCCGATCACGGAGGTGCCATGTCCATGACTACGACCACCGAACCCGCCACTGCCGAGACTCCCCGGACCGATGGCGACACCGCGATCTTCGACTCCCTCGAGTCGCAGGTCCGCAGCTACTGCCGCAGCTGGCCCGCTGTGATGACCCACTCCCAGGGCTCCACGGTCACCAGCGAGGACGGGACCGAGTACCTGGACTTCTTCGCCGGAGCCGGCGCGCTCAACTACGGGCACAACAACCCCGCGCTGCTGGATCCGCTGCTCGACTACCTGCGCGAGGGTCGCATCCTGCACTCGCTGGACATGCACACCAGCGCGAAGCGGGACTTCCTGCAGGCCTTCTCGGACCTGATCCTCGAGCCGCGCAACCTCGACTACAAGGTGATGTTCCCCGGTCCGACCGGGACCAACTCCGTCGAGGCCGCTCTCAAGCTGGCCCGCAAGGTGACCGGACGCCAGCACGTGCTGTCCTTCACCAACGCGTTCCACGGGATGACGCTCGGCTCGCTGGCCGTGACCGGCAACTCGATGAAGCGCAAGGGCGCAGGGATCCCGCTGACCAACAGCTCGAAGATCCCGTACGACGACTACTTCAACGGTGCCGTCGACGACTTCATGTGGCTGGAGCGGGTGCTCCAGGACAGCGGCTCCGGCGTCGACAAGCCGGCCGCGATCATCGTGGAGTCCGTCCAGGGCGAGGGCGGCCTCAACGCCGCCCGGCTGGAGTGGCTCAAGGCGCTCTCGGACCTGTGCCGCGAGTACGACATCATCCTGATCGTCGACGACGTGCAGGCCGGCTGCGGGCGTACCGGCACCTTCTTCAGCTTCGAGGAGGCCGGGTTCTCCCCCGACATCGTCTGCCTGTCGAAGTCGATCTCCGGCTTCGGCCTGCCGATGGCGCTGACCCTGATCCGGCCTGACCTGGACCAGTTCGAGCCCGGCGAGCACAACGGCACCTTCCGCGGTCACAACATCGCCTTCGTCACCGGTCGGGCCGCGTTGGAGACGTACTGGGCCGATGACTCCTTCCAGAAGGACGTCCAGGCGAAGGCCGGCGAGCTGCGTGAGGGGCTGACGAAGATCGCCGAGCGGTACGAGGGTGCGACGGTCCGCGGTCGCGGCCTCCTGACCGGCATCGCCTTCCCGGACGTCAGCGCGGCCGGGAAGATCGCGACAGCGGCGTACGAGCGGGGTCTGCTCGTCGAGACCTCTGGCCCCGAGGACGAGGTGCTCAAGACGATGCCGCCGCTGACCATCACCTCCGAAGAGCTCGCCCGCGGTCTCGCCATCGTCGAGGAGGCCACCGCGTCCGTCCTCGGCGACGGTGTCCCGGCCTGACCTCCCCCGACAGCTGAAACGAGAGAACATGCGCGTCACCTATCTGGAAGACCTCGACGGCACGGACCGAGACGTACACGTCGAGTCCGAGCACGGCAACTGGCGCAGCCGCCGGATCGTGCTGGCCCGCGAGGGCGTCGGCTTCTCCTTCCACGAGACCAACATCCCCGCCGGGACGACGAACGAGTTCTGGTACGCCAACCACATCGAGTGCGTCTACTGCGTCGGCGGCGAGGGCGAGCTCCTCGACCGCGAGACCGGAGAGACGTACGAGATCCGCGACGGGATGTGCTACCTGCTCGACAAGCACGACAAGCACACCGTCACCGCGAAGACCGACCTGCGTCTGATCTGCACCTTCAACCCGCCGGTCACCGGCCGCGAGGTGCACGACGAGAACGGCGTCTACCCGCTCCTGACCGAGGAGGTAACTGCATGACCACTGCGATCGAACACGTCGAGGACGTGTACCCCACCCGTCTCGAAGAGGGCTTCTCCACGCTCCCCCGCCAGGACCAGGTCGTCTGGGGCACCGTCGCCGACGGGCCGATGGACCAGCAGACGCTCGACTCCTACGACGAGCGCGGCTACCTGACCGTCCCCGATCTCGTCACTCCCGAGGAGGTCGCGGAGCTGCGTGCCGAGCTGCACCGGCTCAGCAACGACCCCGAGACCCGGGCCGACGAGCGCACCATCATCGAACCCGCCTCGCAGGAGGTGCGCTCGATCTTCGAGGTGCACAGGACCAGCGACATCATCGCCCGGCTGGCGGCCGACCCGCGTGTGGTCGGCCGGGCCCGGCAGGTCCTGGGCTCGGACGTCTACATCCACCAGAGCCGGATCAACTTCAAACCCGGCTTCGGTGGCGGTGACTTCTACTGGCACTCCGACTTCGAGACCTGGCACGCCGAGGACGGTCTGCCCCGGATGCGGACCGTCAGCATCTCGATCTCGCTGACCGACAACCACTCGTTCAACGGGCCGCTGATGATCATGCCCGGCACGCACCGGACGTACGTCTCGTGCGGTGGCGCCACTCCTGAGGACAACTACAAGTCCTCGCTGGTGATGCAGGGTGCGGGCACCCCGGACCAGGAGACCATCACGAAAATGGCGGACTCCTACGGGATCGACGTGCTCGCCGGAGCTGCCGGCAGCGCGGTCATGTTCGACTGCAACTGCATGCACGGCTCCAACGGCAACATCACGCCCTACCCGCGCTCGAACGTCTTCCTGGTGTTCAACAGCGTGGAGAACACCGCGGTCGAGCCGTTCTCGGCCCCGAGGCCGCGGCCCACGTTCATCGGGGCGCGCGACTTCACCCCGGTGGGCTGACCGCTCCGCCGCCCGGCCGCCGGCCCCTTCGGGGTCGGCGGCCTTTGGCGTCGTCGTGCCCGTGCTGGTGCGGCGTACGTCTGCCTGATCTTTGCCTACCCCTAGTCTGTGCGCATGACACGCATCCGCGCCTTCTCGGGCGCCAAGACCGGCGCGGCACTGCTCGTGATGCCGCTGGGCCTGTTCCTGGGCCTGTCCCTGACGGCCTGCGGCGGCTCGAGCAAGGACTACGTGCAGGAGAAGACGGTCGAGCGGATCGCGACCGAGCAGCTCACCAACGCCATCGGCGTCACCCCCGAGGGCCTCGACTGCCCGGGCGACCTCGAGGGCAAGGTCGGCACCGAGATGACCTGCGTCCTCACCTCCGAGGGCGAGAAGTACGACGCGATCATCACCGTCGACGACGTCGACGGTGGCCGGGTCCACTTCCAGATCGACGTGCCGCCCAACGCCACGGAGTGAGCCCACAGAGTCCTCTGAGCAGATAGCCTGTTGAGTCGTGTCCCCTCATGCGAGGCCCTTCTTCGAACATGTCGCGCGCGTGTGCGACGGAACTCCCTACAAGGCGACCGAGACGGCGCGCGGTTTCGACGTGGAGCTCGACCTGGCCGACGAACGCTGGCACTCCACGCTGCTGGCCACCAAGCTGCACTGGGTCTTCACCTACCACGTCTCGATGCCGACCCGGAGCTCGTACGCGATCATCGAGGACACCCGCAGCCTCGTCTGGTTCGGCGATGTGCCGCACACGCAGAAGACCGGCGTACGCCGCATCGAGGCCGATGACGAGCAGACCGACCAGGGCGTGTGGACCGTGCACGACCCCGAGGCGGTCCCCGACACGGACCAGTACCGTTTCGACGCCGAGGAGGGGCGCACGCTGATCACCAGCGTCGCCCGGCTCTACGCGCTGCAGCAGCGCGGCGCCCGGCACGAGGGGGCGGGCTTCTCCGTCGCGGTCGGCCTGGTCGTGACGCTCTCGGTGATCGCGACCCTCATCGGCGTAGCGGTGATTCTCAACCTGCTGGGGACGTTCGGCGCGCCTTCGTAAACACCTCGCAAACACTTTGTGTGATGCTGGCCCGCATGGATCCGATCGGCGAGGCGAAACGGCAGTGGATCGCGCACGGCTGGGCCGATGCCGCTGACGGGATGGCGCTGGTGACCTCGCTCGTGCGCGTCCACCAGCTCGTCATGGAGCGCGTCGACGCCGCGCTGCGCCCCCACGACCTCTCCTTCGCCCGCTACGAGGTGCTCCGCCTCCTCTCCTTCACCCAGGACGGCCAGCTCCCGATGGCCAAGCTCGGCTCCCGTCTCCAGGTCCACCCCGCCTCGGTGACCAGCGCCGTCGCTCGCCTGGAGAAGCAGGGCTTCGTACGCCGCAGCCGCTCCGCCGACGACGGGCGCGTGGTCCTCGCCGCCATCTCCGACGCCGGGCGGGAGGCGGTTGAGGCCGCCACGATCTCGCTCAACAGCGAGGTCTTCGAGAAGCCCGGGATCGATGACGTACACGACCTGACCGCGCTGCTCACACAGCTCCGCGCGGCGTCGGGGGACATGGTCGGCTGAGACGCCGACGTCGCGTACTGGCAAGTACGCCAGGGACGACCTATGCTGGAATTACTTGGACGTCCAACTATTTCCTGGGAGCACCGCCCATGTCTGACCTCCACATCCCCCAGAACCACGTACGGATCGTGACCGCGAGCAGCCTCTTCGACGGTCACGACGCGGCGATCAACATCATGCGCCGGATCTTCCAGGCACAGGGATGCGAGGTGATCCACCTCGGCCACAACCGCTCGGTGACCGAGATCGCCGACGCCGCCGTCCAGGAGGACGCCCACTGCGTCGCGGTCTCCTCCTACCAGGGTGGGCACGTGGAGTTCTTCGAGTATCTGGTGTGCGCCCTCAAGGAACGCGGCGCCGGCCACGTCAAGGTCGTGGGCGGCGGCGGCGGCGTGATCGTTCCCTACGAGATCGAGCGACTCGCCAACTCCGGCGTCAAGATCTTCTCCCCCGAGGACGGCCAGCGGCTGGGACTCCCGGGGATGATCAACACGGTCGTGCGTGACATCGACCGCGACCTGTGGCCCACCTTCCCGATCACCCCCAACGGCGTGATCGCCGGCTACGGGCTCTCCATCGGACGCGCGATCACGGGCGCCGAGCAGGGCCGGCTCCCCGAGGACTTCCTGACGCGACTGGGCGAGGCCGACCAGGCCGTCGTGCTCGGTGTCACCGGCACCGGCGGCTCCGGCAAGTCCTCGCTCACCGACGAGCTGGTCCGGCGGTTGCGGGTCGACCAGGAGGACAAGATCCGCATCGGCGTACTCGCCATCGACCCGACCCGGCGACGCGGCGGCGGTGCGCTGCTGGGCGACCGGATCCGGATGAACTCGCTGGCCGCCATCACCGACGGCGGCTCGACGACGTACTACCGCTCCCTGGCCACGCGCGGCGGGCACGAGGTGCCCGAGCACTTCGCCGACGTGCTCTCGGTGATGAAGGCCGCCGTCGATCTCGTCATCGTCGAGACGCCCGGCATCGGCCAGGGCGACACCGGGATCAGCGACTTCGTCGACGTCTCGCTCTACGTGATGACGCCCGAGTTCGGCGCCGCGTCGCAGCTGGAGAAGATCGACATGCTCGACTTCGCCGACGTCGTGGCGATCAACAAGTTCGAGCGCCGCGGGGCCGAGGACGCGCTTCGCGACGTGTCCCGCCAGCTCGTCCGCAACCGGGAGGCGTTCACCTCCTCCCCCGACGACATGCCCGTCTTCGGCACCTCCGCCGCCGCCTTCGACGACGACGGCGTCACCGCGCTCTACCAGCACCTGCGCGGGCTCCTCGCCGAGGCGGGGCTCGCGGTCAGCGAGGGCGTCCTTCCCCGGATCGCGACTCGCCACTCGACGGGCCTTCACCCGATCATTCCCGAGCGGCGGGTCCGCTACCTCGCGGACATCGCGGGCGACGTACGCGACTACCACGCCCGCACCGTCGAGCTCGTCGCCGCGGCGCGGAAGGCGCAGGCCTACGAGATCGTGGCCGAGGATCACCCCGAGCTCGAGGCCCCTGCCAGCGAGATCCCCGACGACCTGCGCAAGCAGCTCTCCTCGTGGGAGGAGACCCGGGAGACGTACGCTGCCGACGAGAGCGGCCGCACGTCTCTGGCCGGCAACTACATCCCGCGGGTGGCGACCCCTCGCTACACCGACCGTGGCGAGCTGACCCGGTTCCTGCGCAACGAGAACCTGCCCGGGTTCTTCCCGTTCACCGCGGGCGTCTTCCCCTACAAGCGGGCCAACGAGGACCCGGCGCGGATGTTCGCCGGCGAGGGCGACCCGTTCCGCACCAACCGCCGCTTCAAGCTGCTCTCCGAGGGCCAGCCGGCGACGCGGCTCTCGACCGCGTTCGACTCGGTGACGCTCTACGGCCGCGACCCCGACGTACGCCCCGACATCTACGGCAAGGTCGGCACCTCCGGCGTCTCGGTGGCCACGCTGGACGACATGAAGGCGCTCTACGACGGCTTCGATCTGCTGGCCCCGACGACCTCGGTGTCGATGACGATCAACGGGCCGGCGCCGACGATCCTGGCGTTCTTCCTCAACACCGTGATCGACCAGGCGCGCGAGCGCGGGATCGACCCGGCGAAGGCGCTGCAGACGGTGCGCGGCACGGTGCAGGCCGACATCCTCAAGGAGGATCAGGGCCAGAACACCTGCCTGTTCTCCACGGAGTTCTCGCTGCGCTGCATGGCCGACATCCAGGAGTGGTTCATCGAGAACGGGGTGCGCAACTTCTACTCGGTCTCGATCTCCGGCTACCACATCGCCGAGGCCGGGGCGAACCCCATCTCCCAGCTCGCCTTCACGCTCGCCAACGGCTTCACCTACGTGGAGTCCTACCTGGCCCGCGGCATGGACATCGACGACTTCGCGCCCAACCTGTCCTTCTTCTTCTCCAACGGGATGGACCCGGAGTACTCGGTCATCGGCCGCGTCGCCCGACGGATCTGGGCGATCGCGATGCGGGACCGCTACGGCGCTTCGGAGCGCGCGCAGAAGCTGAAGTACCACATCCAGACCTCGGGCCGGTCCCTGCACGCGCAGGAGATGGACTTCAACGACATCCGCACCACGCTGCAGGCGCTGATCGCGATCTACGACAACGCCCAGTCGCTGCACACCAACGCCTTCGACGAGGCCGTGACGACCCCGTCCGAGGAGTCGGTGCGGCGCGCGCTGGCGATCCAGCTGATCATCAACCGCGAGTGGGGCCTGGCGTTCAACGAGAACCCGCTCCAGGGCTCCTTCATCATCGACGAGCTCACCGACCTCGTCGAGGAGGCCGTACTGAAGGAGTTCGACCGGATCTCCGAGCGCGGCGGCGTGCTCGGCGCGATGGAGACCGGCTACCAGCGCGGCAAGATCCAGGACGAGTCGATGCTCTACGAGCACCGCAAGCACGACGGCACCCTGCCGATCGTCGGCGTCAACACGTTCGTACGTGACACCAATGGCGCCCCCGCCGGCCCCGTCGAGCTCGCCCGTGCGACCGAGACCGAGAAGAAGTCCCAGCTCGACCGCGTCCACGCCTTCCAGGCCTCCCACTCGGCCGAGGCGGAAGCCGCGATCGTACGCCTCAAGCAGGCCGCCACCTCCGACGAGAACGTCTTCGCGGCGCTCATGGACGCGGCTCGCGTCTGCTCGCTGGGCCAGGTCACCGAGGCGTTCTTCGAGGTCGGGGGCCAGTACCGACGCAACGTGTGAGGGGGCCGGCTGTTCACCGAGGTACCTCGGTGAACAGCCACATCCCTCGTGGAGTTCCACGAAGGAAGCGAGCGTTGAGTGAGTTACCTCGGTGAGCATCCAGCCCCGCACGACGACCTGGGCACCCAGTACGACGGGCCGCAGCCGGCGACGCGGGTGGTGTCGCTGGTCCCGTCGCTGACCGAGGCGCTCGTCTCGGTCGCGGCGGACCGGGTCGTCGGGGCGACGGACTGGTGCACGCATCCGGCGGACCTGGACGTGCCCCGCGTACGCGGCACCAAGAACCCCGATCTGGCCGCGATCTCCGCGCTGGCGCCGGACGTGGTGGTGGCCAACAAGGAGGAGAACCGGGAACTGGACGTACGCCGACTGCGGAAGCGGGGCATCCGGGTCTGGGTCACCGACATCGAGACGGTCCCCCAGGCGGTCGCGTCCATGGAGAACCTCCTCGACGGTCTCGGCTGGGGCCGCCCCGACTGGCTCGTCGAGGCCCGCCGGCTCTGGTGCGGGCCGCTCCCCCGGGTCACTCGCCGGGTCGTCGTGCCGATCTGGCGCGACCCGTGGATGGTGGTCGGCTCACGGACGTTCACCGGGGACCTGCTGCGGCGGCTGGGCTGGGAGAACGTCTTCGGCGAACACGCGGACCGCTATCCGCACGTCGACCTGGCTGAGATCGACGGCGCCGGGGCCGACGTCGCGCTGCTGCCCGACGAGCCGTACGTCTTCACCGCCGAGGACGGCCCGGAGGCCTTCGCGCGGACGCCGACGGAGCTGGTCAGCGGCCGGTTGATCACCTGGTACGGGCCGAGTCTGGTCGAGGCACATCGGTGGGCAGCCGGCTGATCGCCGGCACCTGAGCCAGGCCGTTGACGACGACCGAGAAGACCAGCAGGGCGAGCGCCCATCCCGGCTGACCGGCGTCCAGGAGCGCCAGCGAGGCGAGGCCGAAGACGATCACCTTCACGACCGGCCGGATCACCGGTCCGCTGCGAGTGGCCTTGGGCGAGGCGAACAGTGCCCAGACGACCGCGGCCACCACCGGCAGGAGCCAGACCAGCAGCCACCGCGGATCGTGCTGCCAGCCCCACACCCCGAAGGCCGCCATCGCCAACAGCTCGTCGACGAACACCAGAGTCAGCACGAACCAGCCAAAGACGGTCACGGCGACATCGTAGGGTCGGCCCACGCGTACGGCGCCTGAATATCGTCGGCGAGGCTCACCTGCTCCATCGCTCGGTCTGAGTGAGCCGGAACAGCAGGACCAGCGGAGGTCCGACCACGACCCCCGCGATCGCGACGGCCACCAGCAGCGCCCTCAGGGTCGCGTCGGCGCCGCCCGCATCGGCGAGAAGAACCTCGTCGACCAAGAGCCACGGGTACTGGCCGACACCCCAGCCGGAGATCACGGTGGCCACCGCGATCAGGGCGGGTAGCCGAGCGATCGCGAAGCGGCTCTTCCAGAGCAGCCACAAGGTGGTGACGCCGGCCAGGAACGAGCAGACGATCAGCGGCGCGGCCTGGGTCTCCAATCCCTCGGCCAGTGTCGGCGCATCCATCTGGATCGGGATCAGCGCGATGAAGACGATCAGTCCGGTGGCCAGACCCACCCCGAGGGTCCGGATCCGGAGGGTCGACGCAAGAGCGGGCTTCCCGGCACGTACGGCATCAGCGCAGAGGAACACACCCGCAAGGAAGGCACAGGTGCCAACGGCGATGATTCCCCCGAAGACCGAGGTGGGGTTCACCCAGGACGACCATCGATCCCCGTATCCCTCAGCGGGCACCCTGCCGGAGGCGATCGCACCCGCGACGGTCCCCAGGAAGAACGGCGTGATGATCGAAGAGACCGCGAAGACGGCACCGAAGGTACGGGCCTGCGACAGCGTCGCGGAGTACTTCCGGAACGCGAACGAAGCACCACGGAGCACGATCCCCAGCAGAGCCAGCAGCAACGGCACGATCAGCGTCGTCATCACCGCCGCGAACGACTCCGGGAACGCGGTCCACCACACCACCAGGCAGTAGATCAGCCAGACATGGTTGACCTCCCACACCGGGCCGATGCTGTGGTCGACCAGCGTTCGAAGCTCCGCTCCCCGCCGCGCCCCACCGGCCGTGAGGTCGAAGAAGCCCGAGCCGAAGTCGGCTCCGCCGAAGAGCGCGTACGCCAGGACCCCGACGAAGAGCGCCGCCGCGACCGCCACCTCCAGGCTCATGGCCGGCTGTCCGCAGAGATCGCGGCCGGGCCGTACGGGCTCGGCAGGTCTTCGCCGCCCTGGCGCCATCGCCGCGCCATCGAGCGGAGCACCAGCACGGCGCCGATCGTCAGGAGCGTGTAGACGACCACCATCGTGCCGAAGACCCACCACAGGCCGGGGTTGTCCCCGGCCGCGTCCACGGTGCGCATGACGTCGTAGACGACCCACGGCTGGCGGCCGACCTCGGTAGCGACCCAACCGGCCTCGAGCGCGACGACGGCAAGCGGTCCGGCGGCGACCGCGAACCAGCAGAACCAGCGGTTCTCCAGCAGGTCGCGGCCACGCCAGCGAAGCAGCCAGTAGACGACGGCGGCCAGCATCATCAGGCTCCCGATGCCGATCATCGTCTGGAACGCGAGATGGGTGATGTTGACCGGCGGGACGTCGGAGGCAGGGAAGGTGTCGAGTCCGCGCACCGGCAGGTCGAAGCTTCCGCGAGCGATGAAGGACCCCCAGTTGGGAATCTCGATGAAGTAGCGCGGCTCGCCGTCGATCATCAGCCCGCCCAGGCGCAGCGGCGCCGGTTGCTCGGTGGTGTCGGCGAGCTCGAAGGCAGCCAGCTTCGCCGGCTGCGTCTCGCCGAGCCGGATGCCGAGGACGTGACCGACGACAGGCTGGAGAACGGCCGCGACCGAGGCGAAGGCGAACGGCACCGTGAAGCCGAGCCGGTGATGGCGGTCGCGCCGGCCGCGGAGGACGCCGGCGGCGTAGACCGCGGCGACCACGAAACCCGCCACCATGAAAGCCGCCAGCCACATGTGCAGGAACTGCAGCAGTGCGCCCTCGTTGAACATCGCCTTCCAGGGCTCGACGTCGACCACGTCTCCGCGGGCGTTGATGCGGAAGCCGGTGGGCATGTTCATCCAGGCGTTGACGGAGATCACGCAGAAGGTGCCGAAGATCCCGGCCGCCGCCATCGGCACCAGACAGAGCAGATGCAGGCGGGGCGACATCCGTCCCCAGCCGTACAGATACAGGCCAAGGAAGATCGCTTCGGTGAAGAACGAGAGCCCCTCGAACGCGAAAGGCAGCCCGAGGACGTCGCCGAACTTGCCCATCAGTCCTGGCCAGAGCAGCCCCATCTCGAAGCTGAGCACCGTGCCCGAGACCGCGCCGATCGCGAAGAGCACCGCGGAGACCTTCGCCCACCGTTTCGCCAGCACGAGCGCCACCTCGTTGCCGCGAAGGCCGAGGAGGTGGACGACGAAGATCATGCTCGGGAAGGCGACGCCGAAACAGGCCAGGATGATGTGCCATCCGAGCGAGAAGGCCATCTGCTGACGCGCCGGTAGGAGCCCCGCGGGCTCCTCGGTGGCGAACGCAAGCGCTTCGGCGATCACGGTTCGACCCTACGCACACCGCGGGCCGACTTGCCACCCGCAGCGCGGCAGCCAGGTCTGATGACTGGGCGGACGCTCAGCCGCGCGAGGTCAGAACGGCCAGGTCACGCACGGCATAGCGGTGGTGCTCGGCCTCTTCGGCGAGCACGACCTTGAGGCAGCGGCGTACCTCGTAGTCGGCGTCGGGGTCGTTGCCGACCGGCGCCCGGGCGCAGAGCCGGTCGAGCTCGTCGGCGGTGAGCGCGTCGACATAGCGGCGGATCGTGGCCATCCGGGCCAGCCGTGGCTCCAGCACCTCCTCCAGGCTCGCCACCACATCCAGGGTCAGCCCGACCTCGGCGGGAGCGTCCATCGGCCCGTAACCGAGCGGATGGTAGGGCGACTCCTCCTCCAGCACGGGGTTTCCGAACCACTTGTCGCTGGCGTAGAGCAGATGACGCAGCGTCTCTACGAACGACCACTCGTCATCGACCCGCTCGTGGAGCATCTTCTCCGGCAAGTCCCGAGCCCGCTCGACCGTCGCTGCCCACGTCGCCTCGATCGCATCCCAGGCAGCACGGATCTCATCCGCGGTCTGCGCCTCACGGGCCAACACCCGGTTGGGCTCCGCGCGATCGAGCTCGGCCTCGACGTACGCCGTCACGTCGACGTCGTTGACCACGACCCGGCCGAAGTCGCCACCCAGGTAGACGTCCTTGCCGAAGGCGTCGACGATCTTCAGCCGACTCTCGAACCAGCAGTCACGAATCTCCAGACCACTGACATCGCTCTGCCGGATCAGTGCATCGCGGAACTGGTCGGTCTCGGCGTACTCGGTCCCGCTCTGGCTGGTCATCGCCTCAGTCTCGTCCCGGGCCGCGACCCGGTCAACGCACTTATGGCTCAGCGGAAAGCGGGCTTCTCCTTGGCCAGGAACGCGCGTACGCCCTCCTTGAAGTCCGCACCCGTGTAGACCTCGCGCAGCAGGTCCT
Organism: Nocardioides sp. NPDC127503; assembly: GCF_040302165.1. NCBI lineage: Bacteria > Bacillati > Actinomycetota > Actinomycetes > Propionibacteriales > Nocardioidaceae > Nocardioides > Nocardioides sp. NPDC127503. The sequence goes on from NZ_JBEORH010000005.1 coordinate 280,871, forward strand.
CATCGCCCTCCGGCGAGGCCTCCGCCCTGGCGGCGTACGCGGCGAGCTGGCTCTTGGTGGCCCGGACCGTGACGCCGGAGAGCGGCAGGATGCCCTCGACCAGCGCGTCGACCTCGTTGGCCAGCGAGTCGGTGACGGCGGTCAGCGCGCCGGTGGCATAGGCGCGGTCCGCGCCGACCAGCCGCGCCGCGAGCAGCATCTCGCGTACGACCGGTTCGCCGAAGACGGCGGCGGCGCGATAGACGATGGAGGCCGCGAGCGCGTTGCCGAGCGTCTTCGCGATCGGGTAGCCGAAGCGCGAGTGCGGCGTCGCGACGCGCAGGTCGCAGTGGGTCGCGACCGCGAGCCCGCCACCGACACAGACGCCGTCGACCGCGGCGATGGTGACCTGCGGGAGCGCGAACAGCTTCTCGAGCAGCGAGCGGATCCAGTCCTCGTAGTCCACCGCGTCGCGGGAGAGGAAGTCGGAGATCTCGTTGCCGGCGGCGAACGCCCGACCGCCGGTGCCGGTCAGCACCAGCACCTTCACCGACTCATCGCTCGCCAGCTCGTCGCACAGCTCGTGCAGCGCGCCGTACATCTCCGCAGTGAAGGCGTTGTGCTTCTGCGGCCGGTTGAAGGTCACCTGTACGACGCCCGGGCGCCGCTCCACTACCAAGTCCTCGCTCACGAGAACCGAGCGTAGGGCACCGCTAGCCCTCGACGAGCCAGCGTCCGAGCAGCGTCCCGTCGTGCTCGATGAGGGACCCCAACGACACCGGTACGTCGGTGGGCGGCCCGGTCACGATCCGCCGGCCGTCGCCGGCGAGGAGCTTGGGCGTGATCGTGTGGCAGAGCTCGTCGACCAAGCCGGCCTCGAGCAGCGAGCCGAGAAGGGTCGGGCCTCCCTCGCAGAGCACGTGCCGCATGCCCTCCTCGTGCAGCCGGTCGAGGACCGCCGACAGGTCGACCTCGGAGGTGCCGGTGACATAGACGTTCTCCGCGCCGATCTCGTCGCGCGCGGCGTCCAGGCCGGGCGCGTCGGCGACCGTGGCGAGCCGCACCGCGCCGGGCTCGCAGCCGCGGAGATCGTCGGGGACCCGCCCGCGGCGGGAGACGACGACGATCGGCGCCCCCTTGGCTTTGTAGGTCTCCGCGATGGCGGTCCCGGCGCCGACCAGAACGGCGTCGGCGAGGTCGCGCAGGACGTGGAAGACGTCGACGTCGACGGCGTTGTTGACCGTGCCGGAGCGTCCGTCGGAGCCGGTGGCCGCACCGTCCAGGGAGCTGACCATGTTGGCACGCAGCCACGGCAGGCGGGGCGGCGTGTAGATGGCGCGCAGGCCTTCGGGGGTCGTCGGGTCGCCGTCACCGTGCAGGAGCCTCACCCCGCAAACCTAACCGCTCAGGGCACCCCGCTATCTTCATCGCATGAGTTGGTTGGTTACCGGAGGCGCGGGCTACATCGGATCGCACGTCGTGCAGGCACTGCTCGACGCGGGCATGGAGCCGGTCGTCATCGACGACCTGTCTTCGGGGTTCGCGAAGTTCGTGCCCGACAACGTCACGTTCGTCGAGGCGACGCTGCTGGACAAGTCCGCGATCGAGCAGGCGATCTCCAACCACGGCGTCGAGGGAGTCATCCACCTCGCCGGCTTCAAGTACGCAGGCGTCTCGGTGCAGCGGCCGCTGCACACGTACGCACAGAACGTCACCGGCACCGCCAACCTCCTCGAGGCGATGACGGCCACAGGTGTCGACGCGCTGGTCTTCTCCTCCTCCGCCGCGACCTTCGGCACCCCCGACGTCGACCTGGTCACCGAGACCACGCCGACCAACCCGGAGAGCCCCTACGGCGAGTCGAAGCTGATCGGCGAGTGGCTGATCGCCGACGTGGCGCGCTCCGAGGGGCTCGCGCACACCAGCCTGCGCTACTTCAACGTCGTGGGATCCGGCAGCAAGGATCTCTACGACACCAGCCCCCACAACCTCTTCCCGCTCGTCTTCGACGCGCTGGCCAAGGGCAAGACACCGCAGATCAACGGCGACGACTACCCGACCCCCGACGGCACCTGCGTACGCGACTACGTGCACGTCGCCGACCTCGCCCACTCCCACGTAGTCGCCGCCAAGCGGCTCGCCGAGGGCAAGGACCTCGAGCCGGTCTACAACCTCGGCTCGGGCGACGGCTCCTCCGTACGCGAGATCATGGACGCCATCCGCGAGGTCACCGGCATCGACTTCGAGCCGATCATCAAGCCGCGTCGTCCCGGCGACCCCGCCCGCATCGTCGCCACCGGCGAGCTCGCCCGGCGCGACCTCGACTGGGAGATGCGCCACGACCTGCGCTCCATGGTCGCCACCGCCTGGGAGGCCCGCCAGGCCGCAGGCGCCGACTACCCCAGCTGACGCCTTGGCGAAATTGAAGACGGCCCGCTCTTTCGAGCGGGCCGTCTTCGGTTGAGAGCCTGGGTCAGGCCTTCTTGGCGGCGGTCTTCTTGGCCGGGGCCTTCTTGGCGGGCGCCGGCTTCTCGGCCGGAGCGGCCTCAGCCTTCGGCGCCTCAGCCTTGGGAGCCTCAGCCTTGGGAGCCTCGGCCGGGGCCTCAGCGGTCTCGGCCTTCTTGAACTTCGCGACGAAGGTCTCACCGCGGGTGGCGAGCTTGTCGTAGGTGCCGGTGGCGGAGCCGGCGGTCTCGTCGAGCTTGGCCTTGACGGTGGTCTTGACCTTCTCGGGGAGCACGGCGTACTGCTCCTTGGCCAGGGCCGGGAGGGACTTCGGGTCGAAGCCGGTCACGGTGGACTTGGCAGCGGTCGCCTTCTCGGTCGCCTGGGTCCGGTACTCGGTGGCCTTCTCGGTCGCCTTGGAGCGGGCGTCGGTCAGCTTGGTGGTCGCCTCGGAACGGTAGCCGTCGACGCGCTTCTGCAGGTCGGTTGCGAGGTCCTTGACGGTCTCGTAGGCGAGGTCGGCGACGCCGGCGACGGCGTTGAGGGGCTTGGTGGTCTCAATCTTGGGCAGAGTGGGCATCTGGGTTCTCCTCGTGATGGGGTTCAGCGGTTTCATCGGCGGCCGGCGCATCGTCGGTGACACGACTGTTGAGAGCAAGGAACGAGTGATAGACGTCGAGCAGCGAGTGCTTCTGCCGCTCGGTCAGGCTCGGGTCGGCGAGCACGGCGAGCTCCACGGACCCCCCGACGTTGGAGTCGGGGCTGAGGATCCCGGCACGGACATAGACCTGCTCCGCCGAGATACGCAGCGCCTTGGCGATCTGCTGGAGGACCTCAGCCGATGGCTTGCGCAGACCGCGCTCGATCTGGCTGAGGTAGGGGTTGGACACACCTGCTTGGTCGGCGAGCTGACGCAGAGACATCTCAGCCGAGATCCTCTGTTCCTTCAGATACTCGCCGAGCGTGCCAACCGCACTCGTGACCTTGCTCTTGACCATGACTCCAGTGTGCTAACAATTGCTAGCAAACACAAGTCCTGGGCAACCGAAGTGACACACATCACCCACTAGTTGCTTCGTCAACCGGCGAAAACGCGCTGATTCGGGGCTTCCCGGGGTCGCTAGCAGTCCGCTAGCAGTTCACAGAAGCGCGCGGATCTCCCCCACCCGGCGCCCGCCGCCGAAGATCGGCGCGTCGCCGGTCGCGCGCAGGGCGTCGGCGTCGATCCCGTCCAGGTCACCGACGCCGTCCCGCAGCAGCGCGGCGGCCATCACCGCCGCCCGCGCCCGGTCACCGCCGTCGTCGGCCTTCAGCGCCCACGCGCGACCGTCGGGGAGCGCGACGGCGTAGACCGCCTCGGCGCCCAGCTTGCCGATCAGCCCAGGTACGGCCCGGTGCAGCGCGACCTCGTCGCGCGTCGTGCCCGAGACGAACTCGGGGTGGGACCGGATCGCCTCGGCGACCCGCGCGGCCGGACCATCGACCGCAGAGCCGATCGTCGAGAACGCCCGCGCCAGCCCGGTCAGCGACGTGGACAGGGCGGGCGCCCCGCAGCCGTCGACGGTGACGTACGCAGCCTCGCCGGTGCACGCCTCGAGTACCTCCTGGATCCCCTCCTGGAGCGGGTGCTTCGGGTCCAGGTAGTCCTCCAGCGGCCAGCCGGCGGCGACGCAGGTGGCGAGCATCGCGGCGTGCTTGCCGGAGCAGTTCATCGCGAGCCGGGTCTTCGGCTCGCCGTGACGGAGCGCCTCCTCCCGCGCCTCGACACCGAACGGGTAGTCCTCGATGTTGCCCAGGGCCGACTCGTCCAGGCCGACGGTGGCGAGGATGCGGCGTACGCCTTCCTGGTGGAACGCCTCGCCGGAGTGGGAGGCGCAGGCGAGGGCGAGCAGGTCGGGCGGCAGGTCGAGGCCGAGGATCACCATCGCGAGGGCCTGGACCGGCTTGTTCGAGGAGCGAGGCAGGATCGGCGAGTCGACGTCACCGAGCGACCAGCTCACGGTGCCGTCGGCCGCCAGGGAGACGGCGGAACCGTAGTGGTGTCCCTCGACGAAGTCGGAGCGGATGATCTCGGCGAACGGCACAGGTGCTGGCATGGGGGCGAGACTATGTGAGAGTTGCCCCGTGTTCGCCGACCTCCTCACCCAAGACGCGCTCAGCGTGCTCGTGGTCAGCTTCGGCATCGGCATCGTCGTCGGGCTGACCGGCATGGGCGGTGGCGCCCTGATGACGCCGGCGCTGATCTTCCTCGGGGTGCCCCCGACGACCGCGGTCGCCAACGATCTCGTCGCCGCCTCGGTCAACAAGTCGGTCGGGGCCGCGGTGCACTGGCGCCACGGTTCGCCCAACATCCGGCTGGCGACGTACCTGATCATCGGGTCGGTGCCGTTCGCGTTCCTGGGCACTTTCGTCCACAAGCTGGCGCCGGGCGACACCGATCACTTCCTCAAGCTCATCCTCGGCGGGGCCCTGCTGTTCGCGGCGGCGTCCTACATGTTCCGGATGTACCTGCAGCTGCGCCTGGTCACCGGCGGCAACGAGGCCCCCGAGGAAGACCCCCGCCTGAAGCCGCTGCTCACCATCGTCATCGGCGCGCTCGGCGGCCTCCTGGTCGGCATCACCTCGGTCGGCTCCGGTTCGGTCATCATGATCGCGCTGCTGCTGGTCTACCCGACGCTCTCCGCGGTCAAGCTGGTCGGCACCGACCTGCTCCAGGCGGTGCCGCTCGTCATGGCCGCCGCGATCGGCCAGGTGATCAACCACGGCGTCGACTGGGCGGTGCTGATCCCGCTCATCCTCGGCGGCACCCCCGGCACCTTCCTCGGCTCCCGGATGGCGCGTTGGGTGTCCCAGTCGGTCATCCGGCGCGGCATCGTCATCATGCTGACGCTCTCGGGCGCCAAGATGCTCGGCGCCGACGCCACCTTCCTGCTGCTCCTCGGCGGCGCGATGCTGCTCCTCGGCCCGCTCCTGTGGGGCTTCATCCGCCAGTCGCGCGGCCTGGAAGCCTTCGACAACAACGCCGCCGCCTGGCGGCTGCCCGAGCGTTCGGACAAATAGCCTCAACGCCGAGTCGGCTCGACCTGCCGGCCTCAGGCCTTCAGGTAGCGGCGCAGGGCGTCGAGGTGGTCCTCGGGCTCGAAGCCGGTGGCAGTGAGCTTGTCGAGGGACATCACCGAGTTGAGCGGTCGCGGTGCGACGCCCTCCTTGCCCGCGAAGTAGGCCTCGGTCGAGGTGGCGCCCACATCGGCGCGGTCACGCCCCGAGAGCGAGAACACCTCGGCGGCGACGTCCCGCCACGAGCAGGGGTCACCGGCGTTGGTGCAGTTGTAGACCCCGTACGCAGCCTCGGACCGCAGCAGGTGAGCGGTGGCCGCGGCGAGGGTGTCGGTGAAGGTGAGCCGGCCGATCTGGTCGTCGACCACGGTGGGCGAGACGCCCTTCTCGGCGAGAGCCGCCATGGTGCGTACGAAGTTCTTGCCGTCTCCGACGACCCAGGAGGTGCGCAGGATGTAGTGACGGGCGGTGCCTGCGACCGCGATGTCGCCGGCGGCCTTGGACTGGGCGTAGACGCCGAGGGGCGAGACCGGCTCGTCCTCGGTGTGCTCGGTGGCGGTGCCGTCGAAGACGTACTCGGTGGAGTAGTGGACCAGGGTCAGCCGGTGCTCGGTCGCGGCCCGGGCGAGGAGCGCCGGGGCGGTCGCGTTGGCGGCCCACGCGGTGCGGCGGCCGTCGGCGGTCTCGGCGACGTCGACGGCGGTGTAGGCGGCGGCGTTGAGGATGAGCTGGTAGTCGGGCCACGGCCAGGCCGCGACCGCCTTCTCGTCGGAGATGTCCAGCTCGTCGAGGTCGACCGCGTCCGCATCCGGGAAGACCGACACGAGGGCACGGCCGAGCTGGCCGTTGGCGCCGATGATCAGCGTCTTCTTCGGCTTCATCGGGGTGATCTCGGCCAGGCGCGGGTTGGCCCTGTCCTTCTCGGAGATCTCGGCGGAGTCCAGCGGGATCGGCCAGGCGATCGCGGCGGTCTCGTCGGCGAGGTTGAGCGCCGGGTAGGCGAACCCGGGACGCCAGTGGTCGTTGACCAGGTAGGAGTAGACCGTGCGGTCCTCCAGCGCCTGGTAGGAGTTGCCCACCCCGCGCGGCACGAAGACCGCGGTCTCCGGACCGAGCTCGATGGAGAAGGTCGTCCCGAACGACGGCCCCTCGCGCATGTCGACCCACGCGGCGAAGACCCGCCCGCACGCGACCGAGACGAACTTGTCCCACGGCTCGGTGTGGATGCCCCGGGTCGCGCCAAGAGAGGCGTTGAAGGACATGTTGTTCTGCACCGGCCCGAAGTCGGGGAGCCCCAGCTCCACCATCTTCTGGCGCTGCCAGTTCTCCTTGAACCAGCCGCGGGCGTCACCGTGCACGGGCAGGTGGGCAACCAGCAGACCCGGGATCGGGGTCTGATCGATGGTCAGATCCGGCACGAGATCACTGCCCCTTCGAGGCGTACTTGGCTTCGGTCTCGTGCTTCAGCGGCGACCACCAGGCCTCGTTCTCCTGGTACCACGAGATCGTCGCGGCCAGGCCCTTGTCGAAGTCCTGGTACTTCGGCTCCCAGCCGAGCTCGTTGCGCAGCTTGCCGGACTCGATGGCGTAGCGGCGGTCGTGGCCGGCGCGGTCGGTGACCCACTCGATGTCGTCCTCGGGACGCCCGAAATGACGCAGGATCGCGCGGACGACGTCGACGTTGGACTTCTCGCCGTCGGCACCGATCAGGTAGGTCTCCCCGATCCGGCCCTCCTCCAGGATCGTCCAGACCGCCGAGGAGTGGTCGTCGGTGTGGATCCAGTCGCGCACGTTGAGCCCGTCGCCGTAGACGCGCGGCCGACGCCCCTCGATCACCTCGGTGATCTGGCGCGGGATGAACTTCTCGACGTGCTGCCAGGGGCCGTAGTTGTTGGAGCAGTTGGAGATCGTCGCGCGTACGCCGAAGGAGCGCACCCAGGCGCGGACGAGGTGGTCGGAGCCAGCCTTGGAGGCCGAGTAGGGCGAGGACGGCTGGTAGGGGGTGTCTTCGGTGAACCGCTTCGGGTCATCGAGGTCCAGATCGCCGTAGACCTCATCGGTGGAGACGTGGTGGAAACGTACGTCGTGCTTGCGGACCGCCTCGAGGAGCACGAAGGTGCCGACGATGTTGGTCTGGACGAACGGAGCCGGGTCGGAGAGCGAGTTGTCGTTGTGCGACTCGGCCGCGTAGTGCACCACGGCGTCCGACTCGGCCACCAGCGGCTCGACCACCGCGGCGTCCGCGATGTCGCCGACCACGAGCTTCACCCGGTCCTCCGGGAGCCCCGCCAGCGATGCCTCCGAGGAGGCATAGGTCAGCTTGTCGAGCACCGTCACGTACGCATCGGTGTTGGCCACGAGGTGGTGCACGAAGTTGGAGCCGATGAACCCGGCACCGCCTGTCACAAGAATCCGTCTCACCGGGTCATCGTAGGCAGAATTAACCACCCGGTGGTCGCCTCGCCCCGGTGGGTTCCCTAGAACGTGGGGTGAACATCCGTAGGATCAACTGATCATGAAGGGCATCATCCTCGCCGGAGGCACCGGCTCACGTCTGCACCCGATCACCCTCGCGATCAGCAAGCAGCTGATGCCGATCTACGACAAGCCGATGATCTACTACCCGCTGACCACGCTGATGCTGGCCGGGATCCGGGACATCCTGGTGATCACGACGCCCCACGAGGCCTCCGGCTTCCACCGGCTCCTGGGTGACGGCAGCCATCTCGGCGTCAACATCAGCTACGCCGAGCAGCCCTCCCCCGACGGCCTCGCCCAGGCGTTCACGATCGGTGCCGACGTCGGCTTCCTCGATGAGTCCGAGGACGGTGTCGGCCTCGTCCTGGGCGACAACATCTTCTACGGCCCCGGCCTGGGCACCCAGCTCGCCCGCTTCAAGACGATCACCGGCGGGGCCGTCTTCGGCTACCGCGTCGCCGACCCGCGCGCCTACGGCGTCGTCGAGTTCGACGAGAATCGCAAGGCCATCTCCTTGGAGGAGAAGCCCGAGAAGCCGAAGAGCCCGTACGCCGTCCCTGGCCTCTACTTCTACGACAGCTCGGTCATCGGGCACGCCCGCAACCTGAAGCCGTCCGCGCGCGGCGAGCTCGAGATCACCGACCTCAACCGGATCTACCTCGAGGCCGGCACCCTCTCGGTCGAGGTGCTGCCGCGCGGCACCGCCTGGCTCGACACCGGCACCCTCGAGGACCTCAACGAGGCGGCCAACTTCATCCGCGCCATCGAGCACCGCCAGGGCACCAAGATCGGCGCTCCCGAAGAGGTCGCCTGGCGCCAGGGCTGGCTCTCCGACGAGGAGCTCTCCGAGCTCGCCCAGCCGCTGCTGAAGAGCGGCTACGGGAAGTACCTGCTCGGCCTGCTGGCCTGAATCAGGCCTCGGCCGTGATCTTCTGCTCGGCGCGGCCGAAGTCGTCTTCCAGGCGGACGATGTCGTCCTCGCCGGTGTAGCCACCGCGCTGGACCTCGATGATCGAGAGCGGCTCGTCGGTCTCGTTGCAGATCCGGTGGGCCTGGCCGACGGCGACGTCGACGGACTCACCCGGACCGGCGATGGTGGTCACGCCGTCGATGATGCAGGTCGCCTTGCCGTAGATGACCACCCAGTGCTCGGAGCGGTGGGTGTGGGTCTGGTAGGAGAGGCGGCTGTTGGGCAGCACCTCGATCCGCTTGACCTTGTAGCCCGGACCGATGTCGATGACGTGCCACGAACCCCAGGGGCGGGTCTCGGAGTCACCAGCCATGATGTTGCCTCATTCCTAGACACTGAACAGAAGACGCGACCATAACTGTACGCATCCGCGCACGGTTCATTGCGAACCGATATTCACCGGTCCGTTACCCGCAGGTCGCCCACGGGAGCAGATTTCTCCGCCGGAGGGCCTCAGTCGCGCCCGTAGATGTCGCGCGTGTAGACCTTGTCGGCGACATCGGCGAGCACGTCGGTGCGCCGGTTGGCGATGATCACGTCGGCCCGCTGCTTGAACTCGTCGAGGTCCTTGATGATCTCGGAGTGGAAGAACTCCGGCTCGTCGAGCTCGGGCTCGTAGATGACCACCTCGACACCCTTGGCCTTGATCCGCTTCATCACGCCCTGGATCGAGGACTCGCGGAAGTTGTCCGAGCCGGACTTCATGATCAGCCGGTAGACGCCGACCACCTTCGGCTCGCGCCGCAGGATGTCGGTGGCGACGAAGTCCTTGCGGGTGGTGTTGGCCTCGACGATCGCCGAGATGAGGTTCTGCGGGACGTCCTGGTAGTTGGCCTGCAGCTGCCTGGTGTCCTTGGGCAGGCAGTAGCCGCCGTAGCCGAAGCTCGGGTTGTTGTAGTGCGACCCGATCCGGGGGTCCAGGCCGACGCCCTCGATGATCTGGGTCGTGTTGAGGCCGTGGGTGGCGGCGTACGTGTCCAGCTCGTTGAAGTAGGCGACCCGCAGCGCCAGGTAGGTGTTGGCGAACAGCTTGATCGCCTCGGCCTCGGTGGCACCGGTCATCAGCACCGGTACGTCCGGCTCGAGCGAGCCCTCGAGCAGCAGCTCGGCGAAGCCCTTCGCGGCCGGGGAGTCGTCGCCGACGACGATGCGGGAGGGGTGCAGGTTGTCGTGGAGCGCCTTGCCCTCGCGGAGGAACTCGGGGCTGAAGAAGAGCGTCGTCTCCGGGTGCTGCTCACGCTTGGCCGCGATGTAGCCGACCGGGATGGTCGACTTCACCACGATCGCCGCCTCGGGCGCGTAGCTGACCGCGTCTGCGATCACGCCGTCGACGCTGGAGGTGTCGAAGTAGTTCGAGGCCTCGTCGTAGTTCGTCGGGGTGGCGACGATGACGTACGCGGCGTCTGCGTAGGCGTCCTCCTTGTCGAGGGTCGCGCGCAGGTTGAGCTCCTTGGTGGCCAGGAAGCTGGTGATCTCGGCGTCCTCGATCGGGGTCCTGGCCGCGTTGACCAGGTCGACCCGCTCCTGGGAGATGTCCAGCACGACGACCTCGTGCTTCTGGGCGAGCAGGACGGCGAGCGACATCCCGACGTAGCCCACGCCGACAACGGTGATCTTCATGTTCGGCACTGTAAGCAGCGGTTCGAGACCGGTCACAGCGTATAAACCAGCGATGTTCCCGTACGGGAACATCGCGTAGAGTGTTCATCGTGTCGTCGCCCTACCTGACCTCACCGGCCGCCTTCGGGTCGGCCGTGCGCTCGGCCCGGCGCCGTGCCGGCCTCACCCAGGGCGAGCTGGCACACCGGGCCGGCGTGGGCAGGCGGTTCGTGGTCGACGTCGAGTCCGGCCACCCGCGCGCCGAGCTGGGCAAGGCCCTCGCGCTGCTGGAGGTCCTCGACGTCTATCTCGCCCCCACGCAGCTCTCCCCGATCGCCCCGCCCCTGGAGGACGTCGACCTCGACGCCGTCCTGGCCCGCTGCCTGAGCGGCCCCTGATGCGAGAGCTGTACGCCTTCGCCGGCCGTCGCTGGATGGGCACCTTCCGCCAGGCCGGCGACCGGATCGACTTCACCTACGCCGAGACCGCCGGCCCGACACCGATCTCGCTCTCCCTCCCCCGCACCGGCCCCGCCCTGATCCCGGGAGCCGCCCGCGCCTGGCTGGACAACCTGCTCCCGGCCCGCGAGGACGTACGCCGCAGATGGGCGCGCGAGCGAGGCCTGCCCGACACCGAGCCGATGACGCTGCTCGCCTCCTACGGCGACGACCTCCCCGGCGCGGTCTCGCTCTCGGCGGACCCCGACCTGCCGTGGCGCCGCGCGCCGCATCCCGTCGAGGCGCCGCTGCCCGAGATCACGACCCGGCTCGCGGCGCTGCGCAACCAGCCCACCTCGTGGCTCGACCAGCGGGCCCGGCCCCGGTTCTCCCTCGGTGGCCACCAGGGGAAGTTCGCGCTGCGGCGGGCCTCGGGGAAGTGGTTCTGGCCGACGTACGAGCATCCCTCGACGCACATCCTGCGGCCGACGACCCCCGAGGAGGCCGCCGCGACGATCGCGGAGCTGGGCCGGGCCCGCTCCGGCGGGATCGCCGCCACCCGCACCGAGCTGGTCACCTTCGGTGCGCAGGCGGCGCTCGTCGCGGAGCGCTGGGACCGTCTCGGCGGCCGGCGCATCCACGCCGAGACGATCCGGCAGGCACTGGGTCTTCGGCCGGGCGAGGACATCGACCCCGACGGCGTACGCGACCTGTTCCTGCGGCTGGATCTGACGCAGCCACCGGACGATGAGGTCGACCAGATCGCCTTCCTGCTGGCAGGCGACCGGGTCGCCGTGGCACCGCGGCGCTGACGCCTCCCGCGGCCCGCATCTCACCGTGCGAGTGGCACTTCCGGACCAGGGCCGGCTCGTGCGTACACTCGGATTCCTGCCCACGCGGGGATGGGACATTTCGCCGTGCCGTGGAAGCCGCCACTAGCATGGGCGCCTCAACCTGACGGAGAGGTCCTCTGGTTCCGTAATGACTGCAACACACGCCGACTACCGGCTCAGCCAGCTCGACCAGCTGGAAGCCGAGTCGATCCACATCTTCCGCGAGGCCGCGGCCGAGTTCGAGAAGCCTGTCCTGATGTTCTCGGGAGGCAAGGACAGCATCGTGATGCTGCGACTTGCGGAGAAGGCTTTCTTCCCTGCCAAGATCCCGTTCCCTGTCCTCCAGATCGACAACGGCCTCGACTTCCCCGAGGTCGCCGAGACGCGTGACCGCTGGGTCAGCCGACTGGGCGTACGCCTGGTGATCGCGAGCATCGATGACGCCATCGCGCGCGGCATCGTCGTCGACGACGGCAAGACCTCGCGCAACCGCCTCCAGACCCCCACGCTGCTCAACGCGATCGAGGAGAACGGCTTCACCGCCGCCTTCGGTGGCGGTCGCCGCGACGAGGAGAAGGCCCGCGCCAAGGAGCGCGTCTACTCCCACCGCGACGAGTTCGGCCAGTGGGACCCCAAGATGCAGCGCCCCGAGCTCTGGTCGCTCTACAACGGCCGCCTGCACGAGGGCGAGCACATGCGGATCTTCCCGATCTCCAACTGGACCGAGCTGGACATCTGGGACTACATCGGCCGCGAGGGCATCGAGATCCCGCAGGTCTACTTCGCTCACCAGCGTCGCGTCTTCGAGCGCGACGGCATGCTGCTGACCGAGACCCCGCTCAACCCGCTGCGCGAGGGCGAGGTCGTCACCGAGCGTACGGTCCGCTACCGCACCTGCGGCGACATGACCCTGACCGGTTGCGTCGAGTCGACCGCATCCACCATCCCCGAGATCATCGAGGAGGTCGCCGCCGCCCGGGTCACCGAGCGTGGCGCGACCCGCGGTGACGATCGGTTCTCCGAGGCCGCCATGGAGGACCGCAAGAAGGAAGGCTACTTCTGATGGCCATGGACCTCCTGAGGTTCGCCACCGCCGGCTCGGTCGACGATGGCAAGTCCACCCTCATCGGGCGGCTGCTGTTCGACTCGAAGTCGATCTTCACCGACCAGCTCGAGTCGGTCGAGAAGACCTCGCAGGACAAGGGCCACGGCTACGTCGACCTGTCGCTGCTGACGGACGGACTGCGGTCCGAGCGCGAGCAGGGCATCACCATCGATGTGGCCTACCGCTACTTCGCGACGCCCAACCGCAAGTTCATCATCGCCGACACCCCGGGCCACGTGCAGTACACGCGCAACATGGTCACCGGTGCCTCCACCGCCGACCTCGGCCTGGTGCTCGTCGACGCTCGTCACGGGCTGACCGAGCAGTCGCGCCGTCACGCGGTGCTGCTCTCGCTGCTGCGAGTGCCCCACCTGGTCCTGTGCATCAACAAGATGGACCTCGTGGACTACTCCCAGGAGGTCTACAGCAAGATCTCGGCCGAGTTCACCGCGTTCGCGACCAAGCTCAACATCCCGGACCTCGAGGTCATCCCGATCTCGGCGCTCCAGGGCGACAACGTGGTGACCCGCTCCACCAGCATGGACTGGTACTCCGGCCCGACGCTGATCCACCACCTCGAGCACGTCCACGTCGCCTCCGACCGCGACCTGGTCGACGTGCGCCTTCCGGTGCAGTACGTCATCCGGCCGAAGTCCGACGACCACCACGACTACCGCGGCTACGCGGGCCAGGTCGCCGGTGGAGTGCTCAAGCCGGGCGACGAGGTCATGGTGCTTCCCTCCGGGATGACCAGCAAGATCGCCGGGATCGACCTGTTCGACAAGGAGATCCCCGAGGCGTTCCCGCCGATGTCGGTGACCGTCCGGCTCGAGGACGACGTCGACGTGAGCCGCGGCGACATGATCTCGCGGGTCAAGAACGCCCCCGAGCCGAGCCAGGACATCGACGCGATGATCTGCTGGATGACCAACGCTCCGCTGCGTCCGCGGCAGAAGCTGGCCATCAAGCACACCTCCAACTCGGCGCGAGCGCTGGTCAAGGACATCCAGTACCGCCTGGACGTCAACAGCCTCCACCGCGACCTGGAGACCAAGGAGCTCGGCCTCAACGAGATCGGCCGCGTCCAGCTGCGCACCACCAAGCCGCTGCTGTGCGACCCCTACTCGAAGAACCGCACCACCGGCTCCTTCATCCTCATCGACGAGGCGACCGGCGTCACCGTCGGCGCGGGCATGATCAACGACTGATCAGCCGAGCCATTCAGGACTGGGCGGCGCATTCCGGCAACGGGATGCGCCGCCCGTTCTCCATCTCATACCGACTTGACCAGGTGATCTTGTGCCTCAGCAGTTCTCTCCCACGCCGCGCGAGCTCGACGACATCGAGCTGATCGTCTCCGGTGCCCTCCCGGGGCCGCTGAACGCTCCCGGGTCGGCGTTGACGCTCGCCCTTCCGGCCTCGGTTGCCGAGAGCGCTGCCGCGGACGGCGCGGTGGAGATCGTCGACCCCGAGGGACTCCCGCTGGCCCGGGTCACCTGGCCCGCGGGCGAGGTCACCGGCCTCTCCTCCCCCGCCTACGGTCCCTTCCGACGGCTCCACCTCACCCCGGAGCAGACCCGGAAGGCGTACGCCGGACGGACCGTCGTCCCGGTCACCGACGCCCTCACCACCGCCGAGATCGCTGAGATCGCGGCCCTCGGGCCGGTGCTGCTGCTCGCTCTGGTCGGGCACGGCACGCCGTCGCTCTCCCCCGTCGCACTGCTGCGCGCGTCGTTGCTGGCCGCGGAGGACCTCCCCGACGCGGTCGTCGTCGCGGTGCCGCTGGCTTCGCACGACGACCCCGAGGCAGACCATGCCCTCGGCGTGGCCGTGGTGGAGGCGTACGCCGGGGGAGACCCGATCCACGCGCTCGCGTCCAGCACCTCGACCGAGTCGGCCGACTACACCGAGGCGATCGCCGCGGTCGTCGCCTCCGACCAGCCGGCCCCCGAGGTCCAGGGCCTGGTCATCTTCTTCACCGGCCTGTCCGGCTCCGGCAAGTCCACCCTCGCCCGCGCGCTGATGGACAGGATCCTCGAGCAGGGCGCGCGCACGGTCACCTCGCTCGACGGCGATGTCGTACGCCGCAACCTGTCGGCCGGGCTGACCTTCTCCAAGGAGGACCGGGAGACCAACATCCGCCGGATCGGATGGGTGGCCGCCGAGATCTCCCGCCACGGCGGCCTCGCCGTCTGCTCCCCCATCGCACCCTTCGACTCGACCCGCCAAGACGTACGCGGCTACGTCGACGATGCCGGCGGCGCCTTGTTCCTGGTGCACGTGGCCACGCCGCTGGAGGAGTGCGAGCGGCGCGACCGCAAGGGCCTCTACGCCAAGGCCCGAGCCGGTGAGATCCCCGAGTTCACCGGGATTTCCTCCCCCTACGAGGAGCCGGCCGATGCCGACGTACGCGTCGACACGACCGGCCGCTCGATCGAGGACGCCCTGGACGACGTCATCGAGGGCCTGCGCTCGGCGGGTTACCTCGACCTCGCCTGACCCTGCGGCTCAACGGTCGCGGTAGACCAGCCCGGACAGGCGCCAGGCGAGCATCCGGCGAAAGCGCGGCAGCCTCGCGAGCGTCGACAGCACAAGGTTCCGTACGCTGCGCCGGCCCCCCTGCGCGATGCCGAACCGGGTCAGCCGGTCGGAGAGCGCGATGACCTCCTCGGCGACGGGCCGGCGGCGGGCGGCGTAGTCGTCGAGCGCGGCCTCGTCGCCGCGGGCAATGGTCGCGACGAGGGCATCGCCGAGCACGACCGCGTCCTGGAGACCGGTGTTCATGCCCTGACCGCCCGCGGGGCTGTGCACGTGGGCGGCGTCGCCGGCGATCAGCACCCGGCCCGCGCAGTAGGCGTCGGCGACGCGGTGGTGGACCCGGAACCGCGACCCCCACAGGACCTCGGTGACCTTGACCGGGCTCGCGCCCGCGTTCAGTGCGGGACCGCGGCGGTCGAGGAGGCCCTGGATGTAGTCGACGTCGGGCTCCGCCGGCGCCTCAGGGACCGGCGCGACGAACCGGAACGAGCCGTCAGGCAGGGGCGCGGAGACCAGGGTGCCCTCGGGTGAGAAGTAGAGGATGACCTCGTCGTGCGGCAGGTCGCCCTCGATGCGTACGTCGGCGAGGCTGAACGACTCGGCGTACTTTCCTCCCGGGAAGCCGATCCCGCTCTTGTCGCGCACGGTGGAGTGCATGCCGTCGGCCCCGACGAGGTAGCGCGCCCGGATCTCGGTGCCGTCCTCGGTGGTCGCGGTGACACCGGTGTCGTCCTGGACGAGGTCGACGAGGGTGAGCGGTCGGCGTACGTGACCGCCGAGCTCGGTGAGGCGCTCGAGGAGGACCCGCTCGGTGACCGCCTGGGAGACCATCAGGGCGTAGGGGAACTCGCTGGGGAGGTCGTCGAAGCGGATCGGCACCAGGACCTTGTCGCGGTCGCGGATGGTGAAGCGCGGCGCCTCGATGCCTTCCTCGACCAGGCGAGCTGAGACGCCGAGGTCTGCCAGGACCTCCAGGGTGCGGGCGTGGACGACCGCAGCCCGGGAGGTGTTGTTCCCGGAGGCCTGGTTGTCGATGACGGTGACGTCGATGCCGGCCGCGGCCAGCTTGGCCGCCACCGCCAGCCCGGTGGGGCCGGCGCCGGCGACGAGGACATCAGTGGTGATGGTGGACATGATGCGCTCCTTGCTCTGATTCGGAGGTCAACGCTTGTTGGCCAACTGGTGTTGACCAAGTTAGCGCGCTGCCGCCATTGACGTCAACGGGCGTTGGCCTACACTTGTTGGCATGACCGATACGCGCCGATCCGGAGCCGAGACCCGCGAGCGCATCCTCGCCGTCGCGCGCGAACACTTCGCGCGGCAGGGATACGACCGCACGACCATCCGCGCCATCGCCTCAGAGGCACAGATCGACCCGTCGATGGTGATGCGCTACTTCGGCAACAAGGAGGAGCTCTTCAAGGTCGCCGCCTCGATCGACCTGGCCCTCCCCGACCTCTCCACGACCCCGGAGGGCGAGGTCGGCCGCGTGATGACCGCCCATTTCGTACGCACCTGGGACTCCGAAGGCACCCTGATGGCCCTGCTCCGCCGGGCAGCCTCTGACCCCCAGGCCGCGGAGCAGATGCGGAGCATCTTCGCCACCCAGGTCGCCGCCGCCGTCGCTCCCCTGTGCCCCGACCCGGCCCAAGCCGCGCGCCGGGCAGCCCTCGTCGCCACCCAGCTCCTCGGCATCGCGCTGGGCCGCTACGTACTCCATCTCCCGCCCATCGTCGAGATGGGCCCCGAGGAGATCGTCACCTGGGTCGCCCCGACGATCGACCGCTACCTCACCGCCGAGTCGGCTCAAACTGACCAAAACGAAGGCCGAGTCGGCTCGTCATAACGAGCCGACTCGGCGGATCTTGCGCCTATCGCTTGAGGCCGAGGAGCGCCCAGGCCTCCTCTGTGCTCATCGGCTCACGCTGAGCGACCGCGGCCGCTTCGACGGCTCGCTCGACGAGCTGGCGGTTGGCGTCGACCGGGACGCCCTTGGCGAGAGTGAGTACGTCCTCCATCCCGACCCGCAGGTGACCGCCCATGGCCAGCGAGGTGAGCATGACCGGGAGGGTCGAGCGGCCGATGCCGGTCGCCGACCACGAGGTCACCTCGTCCGGCAGCGCGGCGACGCCGGCGACCAGCGCGGCAGAGGTGCCGGGCATGCCACCAGGCACGCCCATGACGAAGTCGACGTGGACCTTGCCGCCGGCGGGCAGGCCGTACTTCCCCAGCAGCCGCTGCAGCGCGGCGACGTGGCCCAGGTCGAAGAGCTCGAACTCCGGCACCACGCCGCGCTCCTGGGTGAGCTGGTAGAGCTCGGCGATGAACGGCCACGGGTTGGAGAAGACGTCGTCGCCGAAGTTCGTCGTGCCCATCGTCAGCGAGCACGAGTCCGGCCCGGCGTCGAGCACCTTGAGCCGCTTGTCCAGCGGGTCGTGGACCGAGCCGCCGGTGGAGAGCTGCACGATCAGCTCGGTCTTCTCGTGGAGCGCATCGACCGTCTCGGTGAGCCGTCCGAGGTCGAGCGTCGGCGCATGGTCGTCGTCGCGGATGTGGACGTGGATCATCCGCGCCCCCGCCTCCTCGCACTCGACGGCCGTCGCCACCAGCTCCTCGAGCGTCGTCGGCAGCTGCGGGCAGTCTTCCTTCGCGGTTTCCGCCCCGGTAGGCGCCACGGTCACAAGCAGTCCAGTCACCCGGACAATCTAGCGCCATTCAAGCGATCCACCGCAATATCTCCGCCCAAATGATGGCAAAACGACGCGGGAGCCCCGGTGTCAACCAGCGACACCGGGGCTCCCGCATCAGGGATCGTCAGCCGATCGGGATGGTCACCTCGGCGACATTGCCGACCGCGGCGTGGACCTTCTTGTCCACGGGCTCCGCCTTCGGCGCGAGGGTACGCAGGGTCCACTCGCCGTCGCCGGCGAAGAACCGGAAGTGGCCGGTGGCCGAGGTGGGCACCTCGGCGGTGAACTCGCCGGTGCGGTCGAGCAGCCGGACGTACGCGCCGTGGACCGGCTCGCCGCCACGGGTCACCTGACCCTGGATGACTGCTTCCTTGGCGACATCGACGCCGGCGAGCGAGAGCCCGCCCTCAGTTGCTCCGCACATGCTCAGGCCTCCCCGGGCTCGTCGCCGGTGACGACCGGGACGCCGACGAGGGAGCCGTACTCGGTCCACGAGCCGTCGTAGTTCTTCACGTTCTCCTGGCCGAGGAGCTCCTTGAGCACGAACCAGGTGTGCGAGGAGCGCTCGCCGATGCGGCAGTAGGCGATGGTGTCCTTGCTCCAGTCGACGCCGGCCTCGGAGTAGATCTCCTTGAGCTCCTCGTCGGAGCGGAAGGTGCCGTCGTCGTTGGCCGCCTTGGACCACGGGACGTTGGCCGCGGTCGGGATGTGACCGGCGCGCTGGGCCTGCTCCTGCGGGAGGTGGGCCGGGGCGAGGAGGCGGCCGGCGAACTCGTCGGGCGACCGCACGTCGACCAGGTTCTTGACGCCGATGGCCTCGACCGTCTCGTCGCGGAATGCGCGGATCGAGAGGTCCTGGTCCTTGGCGGTGTAGCTGGCCGCCTCGCGGGAGACGGTCTCGTCGGTCAGCTCGCGGGAGTCGAGCTCCCACTTCTTGCGGCCACCGTCGAGGAGCTTGACGTCCTGGTGGCCGTAGAGCTTGAAGTACCAGAAGGCGTACGCGGCGAACCAGTTGTTGTTGCCGCCATAGAGCACCACAGTGTCGTCGTTGGAGACGCCACGCTCGGAGAGCAGTGCGGAGAACTGGTCCTTGTTGACGAAGTCGCGGCGCACCTGGTCCTGCAGGTCGGTGGTCCAGTCGAGCTTGATCGCGCCCTTGATGTGGCCCTTGTCGTAGGCAGTGGTGTCTTCGTCGACCTCGATCAGCACCACCTTCGGGTCATCGAGGTGCTCCTCCACCCACTGGGCGGAGACGAGGGAGTTCTCGCGGGTCATCTAGGTACCTTTCGTTGGTGTTTCTTGCGTTCAGGGGTCAGGCCGAGGGGATGAGACCCACTCGCCTGATCAGCAGGTAGAGCTCGCAGCCGAGGCAGAACTTGAAGGCGGCATTGAGCACGGCCGCGACAAGTGCGAAGCCGAGCGCGATCTGCGCCACGAGCGTGGCGCCGAGGATGAAGCCCACGAGCGCGACCAGCACGAAGGCGAGGCCGACGCCCTGGGCGAACCTGGGCGGTGCCGGGTCCTCGAGCTCGTCCGGAGCCCCGAGCCGGGGACGTACGAACTTCTTGAAGAGCCAGGAGTGCGGGGTCCGCTGAACGCCGAGACCAGCCCCGATCGCGAAGAGCACGGTCTGAATGGCCGTCACCACCAGAGCCCATGGCTGCGGGAGCAGCAGAGCCAGGATGAGTACGACAACGGTCAGCGCCGCAGCGAACTGCGGGCCACGAGGGTCGATTCCGGTCTGTGTCGCCGTCTGGCCTGAGGTCTCGGACATAGGTGTGCTCCTGCGAGAGTGGAGGGGAGGTCGTCAGGAACGAGCCTGACAGGCGAAAGCGATCCCCAGGGTCGACTCGGTCGACAATCTCAGGGAATCAGCGGCAGGAACGACACAGCGCCGAGCGCACGCGGCAGTGATCCACTGCGCGGCGCTTGGTCAGCATGGTCGAGAACATGCGATGACAGTAGCGCGATGCTCGACGGCCACGAAACGAATGTCTCGTCATATGGACGAGCGTGTCAGGATTCGAGATTCACGGCAGGAATCGCACTCAGGACCTGCTCCTTGCGCGGAGCCCCGGAGGCGCGTGCGATCTCGTTGCCGGAGCCGTCGATCACCAGGGTCGTCGGCGTACGCATGATGTCGAGGCGGCGCACCAGGTCGAGGTGGTGCTCGGCGTCGATCTCGACGTGCACCACGCCCGGGACGATCTCGGCGACCTCGCCCAGGATCCGCCGGGTCGCTCGGCAGGGAGCGCAGAAGGCACTGGAGAACTGCACGAGGGTCGCGCGCGCACCGAGCTCGGTCTCGCCCAGCGCATCGGTGACCGCGTCCCACGCGTGCGGCTCGGGCGCGTGATCCTCGTGAGTCACATGGAGCTCCTTCGTGCCTCGGAAGCGGCCGTCGCTGAGCATCCGGAACAGGCCGAAGGCGACGGCGGCGGCTATCGCGATGACGGCGATCCAGGCTCCGGTGCTCATAGGACTATTGAACCGGTAATCCGCCCCACTCATTCCCTCGAGGCGCGCCGAAGCCTCTCGTTGGCCGCTTCCAGGCGGCGTACGTCCTCCTCCAGAGCCAGCACTCGGGCGATGCCGGCGAGGTTGAGGCCGTCGGCGAGGAGGTCACGGATGCGGACTAGACGGTCGACGTCGGCGCGGGAGTAGAGCCGGGTGCCGCCCGAGGTCCGCGCAGGGTCGACCAGCCCGCGTCGCTCGTAGACGCGGAGGTTCTGGATCTGCATCTCGGCCATCTCCGCTGCCACCGAGATGGCGTACACAGCCCTGGTTCGCTCCGTCACACGTTCAATTCTGACACGAGGACTTGAAATCATCTAGCGCATGGGATATATGAAAGGTGTATCCGCTGATATAGATCCCGTGAGGAGGGAAACCATGCTCATCCGAAGCACCGATCCGTTCCGCGAGTTCGATCGCATCACCCAGCAACTCCTGGGCGGCGGCACCACCAACCGACCGGCCGTGATGCCCATGGATGCCTGGCGCGAGGGCGACCGGTTCGTCATCGAGTTCGACCTTCCTGGCGTCAGCCCGGACACGATCGACCTGGATGTCGAGCGCAACGTACTCACCGTCAAGGCCGAGCGGGTCGCGAAGAACGGCGACTGGCAGATGCTCGCCAACGAGCGCGTACGCGGCAGCTTCAGCCGTCAGCTCGTGCTCGGCGACAACCTCGACCTCGACCACATCGAGGCCGCGTACGACGCCGGCGTGCTGCGCCTGGTCGTGCCGGTCGCCGAGAAGGCCAAGCCGCGCAAGATCGAGATCGCCACGAGCGCCAAGCCGGAGCCCGCCGCGATCGAGAGCTGAGGGAAGGACCTGCCCGCCCCGGCAGGCCCTTACGCAGGTGAGTCACCGGGCGCGGGCTTCCCCAGCCCCTGTGGAACTAGCCGCCGGCGAAGGGCGGAAGGAACTCAACCGTCGACCCCGGTGGGACCTCGATCCCTCCGGGGTCGGCCGTACCCGCCGGGCGGTCACCGATGAGCGCGGAGCAGACCTTCAGGACCTCGGGGAGGCGGGTGTCGGCATGCAGCTCCGCGGCGCGGCGTACGACTTCTGCCAGCGTCAACGGGCCGTCGACCTCGAACTTGTCGGACGGAGTCCCGGCCGCCGACTTGGCCGCGGCCCAGTAGCGGACCTCTATAACATTCGTCACTTTCTCGTGGACATCCTTCCTATGTCACCGTCAGGTTTCGTTAATATGGTGCAACGATCACCTCACCGAGGCTCAATGTTGCGTTTCGGTGCTCCTCTTTCTCTGACCGAGAGGCACCCCCAATGAGCTCGCTTCTGTTGTTGACCAGTTCGCTCCAGCCTTCGGCAGATGTCCTTCCCGGGCTCTCGCTCCTCGGCCATCAGGTGAAGATCCTTCCTGCTGAAGGTAGCGCGCTTCTCGAGGCGCCCGACTCCGACCTGCTGCTGGTGGATGGCCGTCAGGACCTCGCCCAGGCCCGTGACCTGTGTCGTCTGATCCGCACGACCGGCACCGACATCCCCGTTCTGCTGATCGCCACCGAGGGTGGCCTCGCCGTCGTCGCCCACGACTGGGGCATGGACGACGTCGTGCTGCACACCTGCGGTCCGGCCGAGCTCGAGGCCCGGATCAAGCTGGCGATCGGCCGCATCTCGGCGGCCCGCGAGGCCTCCGACCCCGAGGCCCACGTCATCCGCTCCGGCGAGGTCGTCGTCGACGACGCCACCTACACCGCCAAGATCGGTGGCCGCCCGCTCGACCTGACCTTCAAGGAGTTCGAGCTCCTGAAGTTCCTCGCCCAGCACCCCGGCCGCGTCTTCTCCCGTCAGCAGCTGCTGCAGGAGGTGTGGGGCTACGACTACTTCGGCGGCACCCGCACCGTCGACGTCCACGTACGTCGCCTGCGCGCCAAGCTCGGCCCCGAGAACGAGACCCTCATCGGCACCGTCCGCAACGTCGGCTACCGCTTCGTGCTGCCGTCGAAGAACAACGAAGCCGCCGCCGACGGCGCCCGGCTGACCCCGTCTCCTCGCCTGGGGGCCGGCGCCTAGGCTGCACCTATGGCACTCACCGTCGATCAGGTCCTGGCCATCGCGAAAGCGACCGAGGCGTACGACGGCGTGGCGCCGCTCGACGAGGCGACCCTCCTGACGCTGCGCAACCGTCCGGAGGACGCGACGATCTGGGGTGACGTACGCGGCTTCGGGCTGTTGGTCGGCACCGAGCTTTCGCTCGTGGTGCTGACCCAGCACCGCGGTGTTGGCCTGGGTCGTCAGCTGCTGCTCCGGGCGCCGTCGCTCCCGGCCGGGACGACGGCGTGGTCGCATGGTGACAACCCGGCGGCTGCCCGGCTGGCCGCCACACAGGGCTGGGACCGCACCCGCGAGCTGTGGGTGATGCGTCGCCCTGTCGCCGGTCTGCCGCCGGCTCCCGAGACTCCGGACGGCATCGTCGTACGCAGCTTCGAGCCCGGCGACGAGGCCGAGCTGCTCCGGGTCAACGCCGCCGCCTTCGCGCACCACCCCGAGCAGGGATCGCTGGACGAGGCCGGTCTGCGGGAGCGCATGGCTGAGTCGTGGTTCGACCCGTCGGGGCTGGTCACCGCGTGGGAGGACGAGAAGCTCCTGGCGTTCCACTGGACCAAGCGCCACAGCGAGGCCGAGGGTGAGGTCTACGTCGTCGGTGTCGATCCCGCCGCCCAGGGCCGCGGCCTCGGCAAGCTGGTCACCCTCCTCGGGTTGAACCACCTGGCTGCTGTCGGCGTCGAGCGGATCCATCTCTATGTCGAGGGCGACAACACCCCGGCCGTACGTCTCTACGAAGGCCTCGGTTTCACGCGGGCCGCGGCGGACACGCACGTCCAGTACACCCGCGGCTAGTCTCTGGTCGCGTGAAGCTGACCGACTCTCAGAGTGACCGGGCCATCGGGGCCATCGTCGGAACCGCGGTGGCGGATGCGCTCGGAGCTCATTACGAGTTCGACCGGCCTCGGCTAGGCGCGGACGAGAAGGCGCAGATGCTCGGCGGCGGGCTCGGCCCGTTCGCGCCCGGGGAGTGGACCGACGACACGACGATGACGTGGTGCATCCTCGACGTCGCCGCGAGCGGTCTCGACCTGCGTACCGAGGAGGGGCTGACCGCGGTCGCACGCAACTTCCGGACGTGGGCGGAGTCGGAGCCGAAGGACATCGGCAACCAGACCGCCCGGGTCCTCAACACCGCTGGTCCCGCGCCGACCGATGCGCAGCTGCGGCACGTCTCGGAGAAGCTGCACGAGATGACCGGCCGCACGGGAGGCAATGGCTCCCTGATGCGTACCGCTGCGGTCCCGCTCCGCTATCTCGGCGACCGTCCGGCCGTCGCCGAAGCGGCCGCCGCGGTGAGCGCCCTGACCCACTGGGACGAGCATGCCCGGTCCGGCTGCGTGCTGTGGTCCCTCGCGATCGAGCACGCGGTGATGCACGGCGAGCTCGACGTACGCTCCGGCCTGTCCCTCCTCTCCCCCGCCGAGGCAGCCTTCTGGGCCGAGAAGCTCGACGAGGCCGAGTCTGAGCCGCCGGCGAAGTTCAACCCCAACGGCTGGGTGGTCACCGCGCTGCAGGCCGCCTGGTCCTCGATCGCCCAGACCCCCGTGCCCGAGGCCGACCCGTCGAGCCACTACGTCGAAGCGCT
Source organism: Nocardioides sp. NPDC127503 (assembly GCF_040302165.1). Classification (NCBI taxonomy): domain Bacteria; kingdom Bacillati; phylum Actinomycetota; class Actinomycetes; order Propionibacteriales; family Nocardioidaceae; genus Nocardioides; species Nocardioides sp. NPDC127503. The sequence continues at coordinate 305,165 of NZ_JBEORH010000005.1, forward strand.
CAACACCACCATCCGGATCGGCAACGACACCGACACCATCGCCGCCATCGCCGGCGGCCTCCTCGGCGCCCGCTGGGGCGCCACCGCCATCCCCGCCGAGTGGCGCAAGCTCAGCCACGGTTACCCCGGCATCCCGGGCGACTTCCTCGCCACTCTCACCCTCGACACCGTGGCTGCCGGTCTGCGCTGATCGGTGACGCTGACAAACAGCTGTCGGCTCGCCTACGCCAGTGGGCGGCACTTTGTGAACGATTCACAAGGTGCCGCCCACTGATGTAGGCGGCGACAGGCAGTCAGAGATGTCGGTGCTCGCACCTACCGTCGTCGTATGAAGCTCACCGCACGAGCTGCCGCCGAGACGATCTCGGCTGCTCACAACATCGGACTGCGAGATGCGGCCCGAGTGCTGACCGCCGGGCTCGCGGGACCAGCGATCAAGCAAGGGAGCGCGCTCCTCTATGACGAGCAGGGGCTCGACAGGCTCCTCGACCGCCCTGAATGCCCGGTCTCAGAGCTCGACAGGTGGCGGCCGTTGGTCGTCCGAGTCGGCCGCAAGCAGGCCTTCGACGTCGGCGCCTCGTGGAGCGAGCGTGCTCGTGGCGTCGCCGGGCCTTGGCGGCTTCCCCTACCGACGTCGATCTACCTCGCCCGCCTCAGCAGCCTACGTTCGTCGATCAGCGGGGCACCGGCCGGCATGCGACACCCCTTGATCGGTGTCGTTGCCGACTGGGTCGCAGTTGGCGCCGAGATCACCGGATACGACGAGGGTCGCTTCCGCCTCGAACCGCCGGGGCCCTGGTTCGAGTCCTTCCAGGACACTTGGCTGCCCCTCCCACAGCGGCGGAGCTCGATCCTTTGGGGTGCACCGGCGAGCCAGATCCAGACCGCGGGGCGGCCCGAACGCACGGCGTCTCAGGCCGCCTTCAGAACCTCGCGAGATTGGCTGAGCGACGACGCACCCGTCCGCTCGAACGGACGGCTCTGACCGGACCGGGTGGTTGAACCCGCTCAGCGCAAAGGACGGATGTGGAGGCCGATCTCGGGGTCGACGAGGACCTCCTGAGCGACCGGCATCCCGTCCACGACGAGCTGCGCGTCCACAGGTACGTTGCGCTTGACCAGCCCCAACGCGATCGGGCCGAGCTCGTGGTGACGGGCCGACGAGCCGACGAAACCGACCGTCTTCTCACCGAAGACCAGCTCCGACCCAGCGGCGGGCAGCCGGTTCTCGGAGCCGTCGAGGTGAAGCAGCACCAGGCGACGCGGTGGACGGCCGAGAGTGTGGACGCGGGCGACCGTCTCCTGGCCGCGGTAGCAGCCCTTGTCGAGATGGACCGCGTACTCCGGGCCGACGGTCTCTTCCGAACCCGGCACCCAGCCGACCTCGTTGGGGATCGTGCGCGCGTCGGTGTCCACGCCGAAACGCGGCTCACCGCGCTCGATCCGCAGAGCCTCGAACGCCCAGAACCCGCAGGCGGGGCCCGCGGCAGCGGCGTACGTCTCCAAGGACTCGCGCGGGACGAACGAGTACCCGCCACCGGTGGTCGAGCTTGTCGAGACCCGCCAGACGGAAACCTGCGACGGGTCCAACGTGACCGTCACGTCGGACCAGAACTTCATCCGCTCCAGGTAGGCCACCAGAGCCTCGCCGGCCCCGGGCTCGGTCCAGGCCAAGAAGGAGGAGCCGTCATCGACGCCGGAGAAGAAGTGCTCGACATGTCCCTGCGGCGACAGGATCAGGGACGAGGTCCAGACCCCGGGGGCCAGTCCCTCGAAGGCCTGCGAGGTCAACGAGTGCAGCCAGGTCAGCCGGTCGGGACCGGCGATCCGTAGGACGTCACGGTGGGAGAGATCGACGAATCCCTCGCCGGAGGCCAACGTCCGCTGCTCCAGGTTGAACGATCCGTAGTGCGCGGCGACGGGTGCGTCGGCACCATCGCCGGCGACGGCACCGGGCAGGGACAGAAGCGGGCTGGCAGTCATCATGGCTCCTCGGAAGAACAGTCGACGCACGCCCCGAAGACGGTCAGATGAGCGACATCTACCTCGAAGGCGTACTCCTCACGCAGCCGTTCGCTGATTCCGTCGGCCACTGAGGGGTCAACACTGGTGACCTTCTGACACTTCCTGCAAACCGCATGAAAATGTGGCCGCCCGGAGACCGAGTGGTAGGTCGAGGCCCGCTCGCCCAGGTGGGCGTGGCGCACCAGTCCCAGCTCCTCGAGCACCTCGAGGTTGCGGTAGACGGTGGAGAGGTTGATCGCCGAGGACGACTCGCGTACGACCGCGAGCACCTCCTCGGGGGTGGCGTGCCGCAGTCGCTCGATGGCGCCGAGGACCAGCTCGCGCTGGGGCGTGAGTCGATAGCCCTTCGCCCGAAGGGCCTCGCGCCAGTCCTCAGCCGCCTCGGTCATCGCGACTACTTCCTCAGCCTATTTCTTGGCCCGCTTGAGCCGCGCCCACAGGTGCGGCTGCAGCGCCTGACCCATCGCGGCCATGTCGAAGGCGTACAGAAGATCGCCCTCGACGTTGCCGTAGAGGCGCTTGCCGGCGGTGTATTCCTTCGCGGTCTCGGTACGGGCGACCGCGTCGGTGGTGAGATCGAGCTTGCCGCCCTCGGCCTTGCCGTACCAGACCTCGACGATGCCGGTGTTGTGCGTCATCACCCACTCGACCTCGCCCTCGGGGCGGAAGCGTACGAAGCCGGTCTCCAGCGCCGCGTCGCGCACCTTCTCCCCCGTCTCCGGGTCGATGATCCACGAACGCGCGAAGTAGTGGAAGAACGGCCGCCCGTCGTGGGTGAAGATCAGCTCCTGCCCGAACTCGAACTTGTCGATCGTCGGATAGTCACCGTGTCCGTTGCCCTGCCAGGTGCCGAGCATCCACGCACAGGGACCGGCATCGGGGTGAAGGTTCTCCGGAAGTTCGAAAGCCACACGCCGAGTTTAGGCCGTACGTCGGCTACGACCCGAAACGCAAGCGCTAGTGTGCTCGGCATGCAAGAACTCGTGGTGAAGGTGACCGTGGGTGCCGAGGCGCCCGAGCGTACGAACCAGGCCTTCACGGTCGCCTCTGCGGCCGCGACCGCCGGCGCGAAGGTGTCCCTCTGGCTCACCGGTGAGGCGACGTGGTTCGCAGTGCCCGGGCGCGCGGAGGAGTTCACGCTGGAGAACGCGGCACCGCTGCAGGAGCTGATCGGGCTGGTCATCGAGGCCGGTCAGGTGACCGTGTGCAGCCAGTGCGCCTCGCGCCGCGACCTCTCCGAGGACGACCTCATCGACGGCGTCACCATCAAGGGCGCGGTCGTGTTCGCCGAGGAGATCCTGCGCGACGGCGTGCAGGCGCTCGTCTACTGAGACCCCATTACCAGAACTACACGAATGTAGTTCCAGGTAGCAGGCGTGTTAATCCTCTCGGAGACTCCACACACCGCCTACTTCGCCGTTAGCATTCACCCTCGTGAGCACGCAGACCCCCAGTGGCAAGTGGTGGAGCCGTGATTCGGCCGCCCAGCCGGGTGACGACGAGGACCTGACGGCGCGTGCTGCGGAGTTGGCCCGCGCCGCTGCCGCAGCCGAGTCACTTCGCATCGCAGCCGAGCAGGCGGCAGCCGAGCAGGCGGCCGAGCGGCTGGTTGCCGAGGAGGCTGCCGCCGAGCACGCCACCGCCCGCGGGAAGGCCGACGAGACCGCCAAGCTCCACGCCCAGCTGGCCGCCGACGCCCACCAGGCGCGTGAGGTCGCGGAGAAGGCAGCCGAGAAGTATGCCCTCGCCAGGGTCGAGGCCGAGAAGGTCGCCGACACCCGGGCCAAGGAGCGCGCCGAGGCCGAGGAGGCCGCGGTCGCGAGAGGCAAGGAGCTGGAGGCGGCCGAGCGCCGCCTGCTCGAGGCGGCCCGTGTCGCCGAGGAGCAGGCCAGCGCACGCACCGAGGCCGAGGAGTCCGCCCGCGCCAGGGCCGAGGAGGCCGCCGCCGCGGCCGCTTCCGCCGCTGAGGCTCACACCAAGGCAGCCGAGCACGCCGAGCTGGCCCAGGCCGCCTACGCCGCGCGCAGCGTCGCGGAGGCAGCCGCCGAGGACCGCCTCGAGGAGATGGACGAGCTCCGCGACGCGCTGGCGGCAGCCGAGAAGGCCGCCCGCAAGGCCGCCGACGAGGCCCGCGCCGCCTACGACGCACGCAGCGAGGCGGAGGCAGCCGCCGAGGCCGCCTACACCGCACGCGCCGCAGCCGACACCCGTTCCGAGGAGCTCGCGCGGATGCGCGAGGAGGCCGACGCGGCCGCAGCCGGCCGGGCCGACGAGGCACTGGCCGCGTTCACCGCGCGTCAGGCCGCCGAGCAGGCCGCCAACGACCGGGCGACCGAGGCCGAGAAGGCAGCCGCTGCCCGCATCACGGCCGAGGAGTCCGCGGTCGCGATGGCGACGCAGGCCGAGCAGGCCGAGCAGGCGCGCAAGGAGGCCGAGGCTGCGGCCGAGGCTGCCTACGCCGCTGCCGAGGCCGCCGCGACCGCCCGCGCCGAGGCCGAGGAAGCGGCGAAGGAGGCCTTCGAGGAGCGCAAGGCCGCCGACGCCAACGCCGAGGACCACGCGATGACCCGGGCCGCGGCCGAGGCCACGGCTGCCGACCAGTACGCCGTGGCAGCCGAAGCGCTCGCCGCGCGCACCGAGGCGGAGGAGGCCGCGCTGCGGGCCTTCAAGGCCGCCGACGCCGCCAACGACGCCCGTCTCGAGGCCGAGAAGAGCGCGAAGCAATACGCCGAGTTCGCCGCTGCCGCTGCGCACGAGGCCAACGAGAACGAGGAGCGCTACCGGCAGCTCACCGAGCTCGCCTCCCAGGCCGAGCAGGCGGCCGAGTCCGCCAACCTCGCCCGGATGGCGGCCGACCAGCGCGCCTCCGAGCACGCCGATCTCGCGGTCCAGGCCCTGGAGGGCCGCCGCGCTGCCGAGCGTGCCGCGACCGAGGCCAACGAGGGTCGTCGCGCGGCGGAGTCCGCGCTGCGTACCGCCCACGAGTCGATGACCGAGGTCATCACCGCGCAGGCGCGCGAGCGTGAAGAGGCCGAGCGCCGGATGACGGAGATGATGAACCGTCTCGCCGACGTCCAGCAGCAGGCCGCCGACGCCGTACGCCTTCGGGCCGAGGCCGAGGAGGTCGCCGGTCAGAAGGCGATCGACCGCCAGGCCGTCGAGGCCTCGATCCTGCACAACACCCAGCTGGTCGAGCAGGCCATCGTGGACCGGCAGATCGCCGAGCGCCGCAGCGCCCAGCTCGCCAAGCAGCTCGCCGACCTGCGCGAGGCCGTCATGCTCGCGGTCAAGGGCGGCAGCACCAACAAGCGTGCGATGCAGGCCCTCGAGCTCACCCTCGCGGCGACCCCGTCGCCGCCCGAGGCACAGTTCCCCATCCCGGACGCTCCTGAAGAGCCGCTCGTGGTCGAGCCCCTCGCACCCGTCGAGGCCCCGAAGGCCACCGCTCCGGCACCGGTCGACTCACCGGCTGCGCCGCCGGCCGGTCCTCCGACCGCGCCTGTGACGCTGCCCGAGCGGCCGACCGGCAAGAAGCAGCCCGGCAAGAAGCAGTCCGAGGACTCGCCCGCGGAGCCGGCAGACCTGCCTGACACCCCGAGCGACTCCCTCCCCCAGCGCTCGAGCGGCTGGCTGGCGGCGGTCAAGCTCGCCGAGTCCGGCAAGTTCCCCGGCGCCAAGATCCCCGGCGCCGGCACTGCCGCCCCCGAGGCGGCCACGGCTGCCGACGAGTCGGGGAGCGACCCGGTCGGCACCAAGAGGCTCACCGTCCGCACCTTCCGGCCCGAGGACGGCTCGCTCATGACCGAGAGCACCGTCACGGTCACCGAGGAGGGTGTGCTCGACGTACGCAAGGACGAGCAGACCCACACCTACGACCTCTACGACACCCACACCGACATCACCATCAAGGGTGAGCCGGCCGCTGACGAGTGGGTCGTCGAGTTCAACACCGACGAAGCGGGTGCGGTCAAGGTCGACAAGTCGATGGTCGACCCCGAGGCGTTCCAGCGGGAGGTACTCCGCTGGCGCCCCGACATGGCTGGCTGAGCGGGCTTGCAGGGATACCCGGTTAACCGGGTATCCCAGCACTTCTCAGGCGTTGCAACACCTGAGAAGTGCCGGAAACACCTGAGAAGTCAGAGGTTGTCGCGCAGGACCTGCGCGATCTCGAGCACAGCGGCGCGTGACGTACGCCCGGCGCCGACCACGTTCAGGAACCCGTGGATCTGGTCGTCGAAGCGCCGGTGCACGACCTTGACCCCGGCCTCGTCGAGCTTGGCGGCGTACGCCTCGCCCTCATCGCGTAGCGGGTCGAAGCCTGCGGTCGCGACGTACGCCGGGGCGACCCCGGTCGCCGGGATCTCCGCGTACAGCGGCGCGTGGCGGGGGTCGCGGCGGTCGATGTCCTCGGGCAGGTAGTTGCTGGTGGCGGCGCCGATGAAGTCGGCGGTCAGGTAGAAGCCCTCGCTGAGATCCTCGCGGCTGCGGGTGTTCGCCTCCGACTGCGTCACCGGGTAGATGAGCAGCTGGAACGCACAGTCCTCACCGACCGCGAGCGCGACCCCGGCGGCAAGGTTGCCGCCGGCGGAGTCGCCGCCGACCCCGATCCGGGCCGGGTCCGCACCGAGCTCGGCCGCGTGCTCGACCGCCCAGCGGAACGCCGCGACTGAGTCGTCGTACGCCGCGGGGAACGGGGACTCCGGCGCCAGCCGGTAGTCGACCGAGAGCACCTTGACGCCCGACTCGCTGGCCAGCAGCCGGCAGGGAGCGTCGTGGCTGTCGAGGTCACCGAAGATGAAGCCGCCGCCGTGCAGGAAGACCAGCAGCGGCGCGTTGCCCGAAGCGCCCTCCGGGACGTAGAGCCGCGCCTTGAGCCCCGCGGCCCAGAGCTCGCGCACCGACCCGATCTCCTGCCGACCACCCCCGAGCTGCGACTGCCGCAGCAGCGCCACCCGCCCCTTCGGGATCGGCAGCGTCGACGGGTCCGGCTCACCCGACACCTTCATCAGCGCCAGCATGATCTGCGTGTCCACGGCGAGCGTCTGCCCGTCGTACGTCACCGGCTTCCCGACCAGCCGCCGCTGCACCGGAGCCGGAAGGTTCAACGCCGCCGTGAACGCGGGCCGCTTCACCGGCACCAGCAACGGATCGATCAGGGACGAGACGCGCGCGAGAATCGACATGCGCTCAAACTACCCGTTACCAGGGACATCGTGTAACAGGTAGTTCACCTGGCGACCGGGCCAAAGGTCAGAGTTCGGATCACGTCTCCCCCAAAGACACGCAGGTGAGTCACACTGGCCTCATGAGTCTCGACCCGCAGGCCCCCACCCGCTCGGCCGAGGACACCGTGAGCCTGACCGCGGTTCCCGACCAGCCCTTCGACGTCGAACCCGAATACATCCCGGACCACGAGGCGCTGGCCGAGGTCGAGAAGTACGAGGACCGGTTCCTCGACCGGGAGCTGTCCTGGCTACGGTTCAACGAGCGGGTGCTGGAGATGGCGGAGGACGAGACGCTGCCGCTCTTGGAGCGCGTACGTTTTCTGGCGATCTTCACCTCCAACCTGGACGAGTTCTTCATGGTCCGGGTGGCCGGTTTGAAGCGGCGGATCGCGGCGGGGGTGGCGGTCAAGGCCGCTTCCGGCCTGATGCCGCGTGAGGTCCTCGAGGTGATCTGGCGTACGACCCGGGAGCTCTCCGAGCGGCATGCCGCGGTGTTCCGCGGCAAGATCAAGCCGGCGCTGCTCGAGCAGGGCATCCAGCTGCTGCACTGGGAGGACCTCACCCCGGAGGAGGTGAAGGCCTGCAAGAAGCTGTTCAAGGAGCGGGTCTACCCGGTCCTGACGCCGCTCGCGGTCGACCCGGCCCACCCGTTCCCCTACATCTCCGGCCTCTCGCTCAACCTCGCCGTCCGGCTGAGAGACCCGAAGACCAAGAAGAAGCACTTCGCCCGGGTGAAGGTCCCGCCGATCTTCAGCCGCTTCGTGCCGCTGGGCAACGACCGCTTCGTGCCCCTCGAGGAGGTCATGCGGGAGCGGCTGCACAAGCTCTTCCCGGGCATGGAGATCCTCGAGGTGCACACCTTCCGGGTCACCCGCAACGAGGACCTCGAGGTCGAGGAGGACGACACCGAGAACCTCCTCACCGCCCTGGAGAAGGAGCTGCTCAGGCGGCGCTTCGGCCCTCCCGTACGCCTTGAGGTGCAGGAGTCGATGACCGACTCGACGCTCGACCTGCTGGTCTCCGAGCTCGGCATCTCCGACAAGGAGGTCTTCCGGCTCCCCGGCCCGCTCGACCTGCGCGGGCTGCACGGCATCGCCGACATCGACCGCGAGCAGCTGAAGTATCCGGCCTTCGTGCCGAGCACCCACCCGGCGCTCGCGCCGGTCGAGAGCGCCGCGCCGGTCGACGTCTTCAAGGCGGCCCGCCGGGGTGACGTACTCCTCCAGCATCCCTACGACTCGTTCGCGACCAGCGTGCAGCGCTTCATCGAGCAGGCCGCGGCCGACCCGCGGGTGCTGGCGATCAAGCAGACCCTCTACCGCACCTCCGGCGACTCCCCCATCATCGACGCCCTGATCGACGCCGCCGAGGCGGGCAAGCAGGTGCTGGTGCTGGTCGAGATCAAGGCGCGCTTCGACGAGGTGGCCAACATCCGGTGGGCGCGCAAGCTCGAGCAGGCCGGCTGCCACGTGGTCTACGGCCTGGTCGGCTTGAAGACCCACTGCAAGCTGGCGATGGTGGTCCGCGAGGAGCCCGACGGCACCATCCGTCGCTACACCCACATCGGCACCGGCAACTACAACCCAAAGACCTCCAGGCTCTACGAGGACATGGGGCTGATCACCACCGACGAGGGGATCGGCGAAGACGTCGCCCACCTGTTCAACAACCTCTCCGGCTGGAGCCGGGAGGCGACGTACGAGCAGCTTCTGGTGGCCCCGGGCAACGTGCGCAACGGCCTGATCGAGCAGATCCACGCCGAGATCGCCCACCACCTGGCGGGGCGGCCGGCGAGGATCCGGCTCAAGGCCAACTCGGTGGTCGACGAGGCCATCATCGACGCCCTCTACCTGGCCTCCCAGGCGGGCGTGCCCGTGCAGCTGCTGGTACGCGGCATCTGCGCGCTCCGTCCGGGCGTGGAGGGGCTGAGCGAGACCATCGAGGTGCGCTCGATCCTGGGCCGGTTCCTGGAGCACTCGCGGATCTTCTGGTTCGAGAACGGCACTCCCGACGACGGGGACGGACCGAGCGCCTGGATCGGCTCGGCCGACATGATGCACCGCAACCTCGACCGCCGGGTCGAGGCCCTCGTACGTCTCCCCACTCCGGAGCTCGTGGCCGAGGTCGGCGCACTGTTCGACCTGGCATTCGAACCGACCACTGATGCCTGGCTCCTCGGGCCCGACGGCACCTGGACCCGCAACCACGCTCCCAACCATCTCCACGCGATGTTGATCACTCGACAGCGCCAGCGCAGGCGCGCCGCGGCGGGCTGAACACGCCCTGGCTTTCGTCGTGTCAAGCGGACTCGCCTAACATGAGCCCGCAGGTCTGCCTCATCCAGCCAGGAGCCCCCCGTGCGTTTCCGAATCCGCCCGGTCGACACGTCGTTCTACGACCTGTTCACCGAGTCCGCCAACCACCTCGTCGGCGGTGTCTCACTGCTCGCCGAGATGCTCAGCGACACAGCCGATCGCGAAGATGTCGCGCGACGGATGCGCGACGCGGAGCACGCTGCTGACGAGTCCACCCATGAGATCGTCAAGAAGGTCAACTCGACCTTCGTCACACCGTTCGACCGCGAGGACATCTACGCCCTCGGCTCCGGTCTAGACGACGTGATGGACTCGATGGACGAGGTCGTCGACCAGATCTTCGTCTACGGCATCAACGTCCTCCCCCCTGAGCTCTCCGACCAGGTCACCGTGCTCCAGCGCTGCGCCGAGCTGACCGCGGCAGCGATGCCCAGGCTGCGGTCGATGAAGGAGCTCTCCGAGTACTGGATCGAGATCAACCGTCTCGAGAACCAGGGCGACAAGAACCACCGTCGCATCCTCGCCAAGCTCTTCTCCGGTGAGTACGACGCGATGGAGGTCCTCAAGCTGAAGGACGTCGTCGAGTCCCTCGAGGACGCGATCGACGGCTTCGAGAAGGTCGCCAACATCGTCGAGCAGATCGCCGTCAAGGAATCCTGACACCGTGGAACTTGCCATCGTCATCGCGGTGGTCGTCGTCGCCCTGGTCTTCGACTACACCAACGGCTTCCACGACGCCGCCAACGCCATCGCGACCTCCGTGTCCACGCGCGCGCTCACGCCGCGCATCGCCCTCCTGCTCGCGGCGGTGATGAACTTCGTCGGCGCATTCCTGGGCCAGAAGGTCGCCCACACCGTCTCCGACACCATTACGCCACCATCCGGGGCACATGGTCTGACCGTCGTGATGGCCGGCCTCCTCGGCGCGATCGCCTGGAACATGATCACCTGGTACTTCGGTCTTCCCTCGTCCTCGTCACATGCGCTCATCGGCGGTCTGGCCGGTTCGGCGATCGCCGCCGGCGCGTTCGTCAACTGGATGACAGTGCTGGAGAAGGTCGTCATCCCGATGTTCGTGTCGCCGTTCGTGGCCTTCAGCCTCGGCTTCGGCGTGATGCTCGCGATCATGTGGATCTTCCGGCGCGCCAACCCGCACAAGACGCAGAAGGGGTTCCGGATCGCACAGACGATCTCGGCTGCCGCGATGGCCCTCGGTCACGGCCTGCAGGACGCCCAGAAGACGATGGGCGTCATCTTCCTCGCCCTGGTCACCGGTGGATTCCTCACGGCCGACGACGACCTCCCGTTCTGGGTGATCGCCGCGGCCGCGACCGCCATCTCCCTCGGCACCATGTCCGGCGGCTGGCGCATCATGCGCACCCTCGGCCGTCGGATCATCCACCTGGACCCGTCCCGCGGCTTCGCCGCCGAGTCGGTCGCCGCCTCGGTGCTCTACTCCACGGCGTACATCTGGGAGGCCCCGATCTCGACGACCCACACGATCACCTCGGCGATCATGGGTGTCGGCGCGACCAAGCGGTTCTCCGCGGTCCGCTGGGGTATCGCGAAGTCCATCGTCATGGCGTGGATCTTCACCTTCCCCGCTGCCGGTGGCGTCGCGGCCCTGACCTACCTGCTCTGCCACTTCGTCTTCCAGCTCCCCTGATCCTGGCCGACGAGAAACCGCCCTGCACCGTGTCGGTGCAGGGCGGTTTCGCATGTGGCGCGTGCGCCGGCTCAGCCGAACCGACCCGAGATGTACGCCTCGGTGTCCGGGTTGTCCGGCTTGGTGAACATCTGCTTGGTGGGGTTGAACTCCACCAGGCGGCCCGGCTGGCCGGCGGCCTTCAGGTTGAAGAAGCCGGTGTCGTCGGAGACGCGGGCGGCCTGCTGCATGTTGTGGGTGACGATCACGATCGTGTAGTCGGACTTCAGCTCGTGGATGAGGTCCTCGATCGCGGCGGTCGAGATCGGGTCGAGAGCCGAGCACGGCTCGTCCATGAGCAGCACCTCCGGCTGGACCGCGATCGCGCGGGCGATGCAGAGCCGCTGCTGCTGACCGCCAGAGAGGCCCATGCCCGGCTTGCCGAGACGGTCCTTGACCTCGGTCCACAGGTTGGCTCCGCGCAGCGCGCTCTCCACGATCGAGTCCGCCTCGGACTTCTTGATCCGCTTGGCGTTGAGCCTGTTGCCGGCGAGCACGTTGTCGTAGATCGACATCGTCGGGAACGGGTTGGGCCGCTGGAAGACCATGCCGACCTTGCGGCGTACTGCCACCGGGTCGACGTTCGCCCCGTAGATGTCCTGGCCGTGGATCGAGATCTTCCCCTCGACGTAGGCGCCGGGGATGACCTCGTGCATCCGGTTGAGGGTGCGAAGGAAGGTCGACTTGCCGCAGCCGGAGGGCCCGATGAAGGCGGTCACCGACTTCGGCTTGATGGACATGGTGACGTCCTCGACGGCCTTGAAGTCGCCGTAGAAGATGCTGGCGTCCTTGACTTGAATGGACATGAGTTACTCCTAGCGCCCGGTCTTGGGGGCGAAGATCGTGCCGACGATACGGGCGATGAGGTTGAGGACCATGACGAGGATGAAGAGCACCAGTGCTCCACCCCAGGCGTACTCGACGCCCTTCGCCGTGGCCTCGGACAGCTGGGTGTAGATGAAGACCGGCACGGTCATCATCGGGCTGTCCTCGAAGGCGTTGGTGTTCAGGTTCGGGTTGAACCCGGAGGCGACCAGCAGCGGCGCGGTCTCGCCGATCACGCGCGAGATCGAGAGCACGACACCGGTGATGATGCCGCCGATCGCGGTCGGGAGCACCATCTTGGTGATGGTGCGCCACTTCGGCACCCCGAGAGCGTACGCAGCCTCGCGCAGGTCGTCGGGGACGAGCTTGAGCATCTCCTCGGTCGATCGGACGACGGTCGGGATCATCAGCAGCGAGAGCGCGACACCGCCGCCGAAGCCGAAGCGCGTGCCCGGCCCCATGAGCAGGGTGAAGAGCGCGAACGCGAACAGGCCCGCGACGATGGACGGGATGCCGGTCATGACGTCGACCAGGAAGGTGATCGTCTTGGCGAGGCGGTTGCCCTTGCCGTACTCGATCAGGTAGATCGCGGTCATGATGCCGATCGGGATCGAGATCACCGCGGCGATGCCGGTCACGATCAGGGTGCCCATCAGTGCGTGGTAGAGACCGCCCTGCTCGTCGCCGGTGACCGAACGCATCGAGTAGGTGAGGAACTCCGGGCTGAGGGTCGCGGCGCCCTTGGAGACCACCGTGTAGACCAGCCAGATCAACGGGATGACCGCGACGGCGAAGGCCGTCCACACCAGCCCAGTGACGAGCTTGTCGGTCGCCGAGCGCCGGTTCTCCACCAGGAGCGCCCACAGCGGGTAGCCGATCAGGAACCCGAGCAGGCCGATGACGGCAGCCCCGACAATGCTCACGCCGAGGACGAGCGCCAGGCCGCCGAGAGCGACGGCTGCGACGCCGACCAGCCACTGGGCGCCTCGCGGGAGCGTGGCGTGGGAGAGCTTCGTCTCCTCGTTGGAGAGGTCGGTATTGCTCACTTGGCCCTCCCTCGGGCGACGATCCAGCGGGCGAGTGCGTTGACCAGGAAGGTGAAGGCGAACAGCACGAGGCCGGTCGCGATCAGCACGGAGAGTCGGTCGGGCGTGCTCTCCTTGTAGCCCTGGGCGATGTGCGCCGCGATGGTCTGCGGGTTGTTGGTGCCGATGATGAACAACGAGATGAGGACCTTCGGCGAGACGATCATCGCGATCGCCATGGTCTCACCGAGCGCCCGGCCGAGGCCGAGCATGACTGCGGAGACCATGCCGGAGCGGGCGTAGGGGAAGACCGCGTAGCGGATCATCTCCCAGCGCGTCGCGCCGAGCGCCAGCGCCGCCTCCTCGTGCAGTCGCGGCGTCTGCGCGAAGACCTCGCGGCAGATCGAGGTGATGATCGGCAGGATCATCACGGCCAGCACGATCGCGGCGGTGAACAGCGTACGGCCGTTGCCGGAGGGCTGGCCGTCGAAGAACGGCAGCCAGGCCATGTTCTCGGAGAGCCAGGCATGGGCCGGCACCAGGTACGGACCGAGCACCACCGCACCCCACAGGCCGAAGACGACCGACGGGACCGCGGCGAGCAGGTCGATGACGTACGCCACCGGGGTGGCGATCCGGCGCGGGGCGTAGTGGCTGATGAAGAGCGCGATCGCCACGCTGAAGGGGACCGCGACGATCAGTGCCAGTACGGCGACGTACATGGTGGCGTACAGCAGCGGCACGACCAGGCCCAGGAACGAGCCCTGGCCGGCGTAGTGCTGCTCGTCCACGTTGAAGCCCGGGATGCCCTCGATGCCCAGGAAGATGAAGACGGCTGCCAGCGCCACCAGAATGAGAGTGGCGGCAGTGACGGCGAGTCCTCGGAAGACGACATCACCCACCGAGCCACGGCCGGAGGAGAGCTCCGACTTCGGGTCAACGCCAGGGTCGGCGCCGGGGTCAGCGGCGACAGTCACAAGGCATTCCTCGACTTTCTTGTTTGGGTTCTTAAGACAGCCGTACGGGCGGCGGCCGCAGCCACCGCCCGAACGGCGATCAGATCAGACGTACCGGCACTTACTTGATGCCGCCGACCAGGTCGAGAGCCTTGTCGGCAGTCTCACGGTCGAGCGGCGCGGAGCCGGCCTCCTCGGCGGCGACCTTCTGGCCCTCCTCGGAGAGGATGTACTCCAGGTAGCCCTTCACGTTGGCCGCGTCCTCGGCGTTCTCGTAGGTCGGGCAGGCCAGCAGGTAGGACACCAGCACGACCGGGTAGACGCCGGCCTCGGTGGTGGTCCGGGCGACCTCGACGGCCATGTCGTTGTCGCTGGTGCCGACCGGCTTCGAGGCGGCCAGGATCTTCGCAGCGGCCTCGGCGGTCGGCTCGACGAAGTCCTCGCCGACCTTGACCTTGACGGTGGCGAGGTCGTTCTCGCGCGCCGCCGACTCGTCCATGAAGCCGATGTAGCCGGCACCCTGCATGGCGGTCACGACACCGGAGGTGCCGTCGCCGCCCTCGCCGCCCTTGATGGAGGCGGGCCACTCACCGGAGGGCTCCTCGGCCCAGCCACCGGCAGCCGCGAGGTACTCGGTGAAGTTCTCCTGGGTGCCGGAGTCGTCAGAGCGGTGGACCGGGGTGATCGCGGTGTCCGGAAGCTTGGCGTCCGGGTTGGTCGCGGCGATCGCCGGGTCGTTCCACTTGGTGATCTTGCCCGCGAAGATGTCGGCGATCGTCTTGGCGTCGAGGTTGAGCTCGTCGACGCCCTCGACGTTGAAGACGACCGCGATCGGCGAGACGTAGCCCGGGACCTGGATCGGGTCCGCGCCGCACTGCTCCTTGGCCTTGGTCAGCTCGCCCTCGTCGTCGTTGAGAGCGGAGTCGGTGCCGGCGAAGAGGTAGCCGCCGGTGATGAAGCCCTCACGACCCGAGCCGGAGCCAACGGGCTCGTAGACGACGCTGAGGTCGGGGTTCGCGTCCTGGATGCCGGCGACCCATGCCGCCTGGCCCTTCTCCTGTGAGGAGGCTCCGCCACCCTTGATGGTGCCCGAGAGGGTGCCTTCCCCGTCGCTACCGCTGTTCTGCTCGTTGGCGGCGCCGCAGGCGCTGATCGCAAGGGCAAGGGTCGCAGCAGTGATGCTCGGGACGAGTGCCCGGCGCAGCGAGGTGGTGTTCACGCAAGTCTCCTGATTGATGATGCAGTCGATTCGGAGTTGTCGCGATGACCGTAAGGAGCCGAGGTGGACGGGAAACTCGGTGAAGGTGAACACAGGCTGAACGAGGAATTCAAAGTCGGTGGCAAATCAGTGTCAGTTCCGGGCACAGGAGATGAACAGGCAGGCCTCAAGCCTCTGTTAGACCTGAAATGCCTCAACAGCACGCACTTCACCTGCGCGCACGTGCAGCACCATCAGCTCGCCCTTCGCCAGCTTCGGGTCACGCATCCTCAGCCCTTCGAAGACCCACGGCAGCACCGGTCGGTGCGTGCAGATCACCGTCGGAACGGCCAGGTCACGCAGGGTGCCCGCGGCCAGGGCCGACACGCTACCTTCCTCCGCGCCCTCCTCGCTCAGCAGTCTCATCTGCTCAGACGCGATGCCGGCGAGCCCGGCGTACGGCGCGACGGACTGCGTACAGCGAACGCTCGGCGAGGTGACCACCCGGCGGATGTCGTAGGCCATCAGCAGGCCGGCCAGGGTGACCGCCTGGGCCCGTCCTGTGTCGTCGAGCGGCCGCTCCTGGTCTGCACCGGACCAGGCCGAACGGCCGACGGCCGAGGCGTGACGGAGGACCACGAGAGGCGTGGTGGGGTGGCGTACGTCCTCGGCCTGCTGCAACGTCGCCCGATCGTGCGGGTAGGTGAGCCGCGTGCGCGCCTTCTCCACCGACAGCCACTCGACGTCGTCGATCTCGTCGTTGATCAGGTAGCTGTCGACATCGTCATCGGCGCCGGCAGCAGTGCGGCCGACCCAATAGTGGACCACCTTCTGTCCCGCCTCAACGGGATAGCGCTGCTGCTGGAGCGGGCGACCGAGCGCGACCCTCAGGCCGGTCTCCTCCCGCACCTCCCGGATCGCCGTCACCGGCACCGTCTCACCGGGGTCGACCTTTCCCTTGGGAAAGGACCAGTCGTCGTACTTGGGTCTGTGGACCAGCGCCACCTCCGACCGGTCGTCGTGCTCGCGAAAAACCACTACGCCGGCGGCCGGGATCTCGGGCATGCGCACAGGGTATGTCGTGAAGGCGGCTGATTCGTCTAAGGTTCCTCGCAATGCTCCGCACCCCCCAGCTTCTCGACCGCCCCAGAACGTGGGCCGGCCGATCATCCCGAGTCGTACGCGCCCACCCCTTGTTGACCATCGCGGTGGGCGTCGTCGTCCTTGCGCTCGTCATCTTCCTGGCCCGGGCATGGGCTGCCCGAGGCGGAGATCTCGACGAGGCGCTGCGGCTGGCTCCCGCCGAGGCGACGCGGGTCTCCTTCACCGACTGGACGGGTATCCGCGAGAGCGTCGGTGCCGACCTCGATGCCGACTCCACGCCGGAGGAGGTCCACGAGATGATCGACGAGGCCTACACGAAGGACCTCACCTCGACCTCGGTGCTGCCCGATGCCTCCGGGCTGCTGCAGCAGCACTTCGGCTGGTCACCAGCGACCCTCGACTGGGAGCTCTACACCCAGTCGACCGAGGGAGCGCTCATGGTCGGGCACCTCGAGGACATGGACGCCGACCACCTCGTCGAGCAGCTCACCTCGATGGGGTTCACCGCCCCCAAGGACGACCCCGCGGACGGCGGCGTCTGGGACGGCACCCTGGTCCCCTTCTCCAGCTTCACCGACTCCGGGATCGACTCGACGATCAGCCCGCAGCTCACCTACATCGCCTTCCTGCCCGAGCAGGACCTCATCCTGGCCTCGGACGGCCGGCGCTACCTGGGCGACCAGGTCGCGAGCCTCGGCGACGGCGACCTGCACGAGCCGATGACGGACGCCGCCGACCGGCTCGGCGACCCTCTCTCGGCGTTCGTCTACGACGGCGACTTCACCTGCACCGAGATCGGGCTGGGCGGCGCCTCGGCCGCCGACCAGGACCAGGCCGACGGCCTCGTCGACGCCGCCGGCGACATCAACCCGATCGAGGGCTTCGCCATGGCGGCCGAGTCGAACGGGGACGTACGTGTCGCGATGTCGTTCGAGAACGACGACCAGGCGCGTACGAACGCCGACACCCGGGCCAAGCTCGCCGTCGGCCCGGCTCCCGGCCAGGGCGGCACGTTCGACGAGCGGTTCGAACTCGGGAAGGTCGCAGCCGAGGACGAGGTCACCACCATGCAGCTGCAGCCGAAGGACGGCACGGCCGTGCTCTCCGACCTGGCGAACGGGCCGCTGCTCTTCGCGACCTGCTGACGTCCTTAGGGGATGATCCCGAGGATGCGGTCGATCTCATCCTGGGAGAGGTGATCCTCGGACTCGCTGGCTGCGACGATGAGATTGGTCGTGAGCTCGACCTCGAGGAGCAGCTCGGGATCTTCCAGCGTCACATCGAACTGATCAGCCACGCCCGCCGCCTCCTCACGTCACGCTCAAAAAGCTCGTCTTCACATCATCGCCCAGTCTCGGGGGATCTGCGCGCTGATCCACCAAGAACCATCAAAAGTTGTCACATCAAGCGTGACACAGAAGCCTGAGAGGGCTCCAATCAGACCACGAGGCCCCAGCCGAACGGCTGGGGCCTCGTTGCAGATGATCATTGTCGGCAGATGCCGAACCCGAGATCGCCTTAGCTACTCATAGAGCCTTATTTCAGAGAGGGCGAACGTTCTCCGCCTGCGGGCCCTTCGGACCCTGCGTGACGTCGAACTCGACCTTCTGGTTCTCGTCCAGCGACTTGTAGCCGTTGGTCTGGATCGCAGAGTAGTGAACGAAGACGTCGTCGCCGCCGTCCTCCTGCGCAATGAAGCCGAAACCCTTCTCGGCGTTGAACCACTTAACGGTGCCCTGAGCCATCTGCTCGTTACTCCTTAGTCGGGGCGAGAGGCCACCAGGTTCGGTAGCCCCGCATCAGGGGCGGGTGACACGTCGCTCCGACCTGTGTTCCCGAACCGGGGTCCGGGCGGGCACAGAGCAGAAACGCCGTTGGATCACAAACTCCGCAGGCGTCAGACCTTCTGGAACTTGCACCTGTTGCGGGAGTGACACTAGCAACTCACGCGCCTGTGCGAACCCCCCTTGACCGATCGTTTTACGCGCGAAGCGGTGAAGGTTGCGCAACAGAGCCCTGAAACGACCGCTCAGCGGGACGTACGGCCACCGGTTCCGAGGCAGTTTCCGGGCAGCGAGACGCCGGCCAACTCTGCTCACCGACGAAATACTTGGCTAGCCACATTATTGCTGTTATGGTGATTACGTGGCTGGCCACATTATTCGCCAGAGCCACGCGACCCGAAGTGGAGTGTTCATGAAAGCGATCATTTTCGATGAGTTCGGCGGACCGGACGTGCTGCACGAGGCGGACGTCGAAGTCCCGCAGCCCGGCCCCGGCCAGGTCCGAGTGCGCGTCAAGGCCGCCGGCCTGAACGCGCTGGACGGCAAGAAGCGCAGCGGGATGCTCGAGGCCGTCTTCCCGACCACGTTTCCCGCCATCCCCGGCGGCGAGCTGGCGGGCGTGGTCGACGCCCTCGGTGAGGGCGTGAGCGACGTACAGGTCGGCGACGAGGTGCTCGGCTGGGCGGACACCGGCTCGTACGCCGAGTACGCCCTGGCCACCGCCGTGGCCCTCAAGCCCGCAGACCTCTCCTGGCCGGACGCGGCCGCGCTGCCGGTCGCCAGCGAGACCGCCGAACGGGTCCTGGACGAGCTCGGGGTGACCGCCGGGGAGACCGTGCTGATGCACGGCGCTTCCGGAGCGGTCGGCACCGTGGCCGTTCAGCTCGCCACCGCGCGCGGCGCCCGCGTGATCGCCACCGCCGGTCCCTCGAACCAGGACTACCTCACCTCGCTCGGCGCGACCCCGACCACCTACGGCGAGGGCCTGGTCGAGCGGGTGCGGGCCCTGGCTCCCAACGGTGTGGACGCGGTCTTCGACCTGGCCGGCAAGGGCGCCCTGCCCGACTCCATCACCTTGCGCGGCGGCACCGAGCGCATCGTCACCATCGCCGACTTCAGTGCGGGCCAGCTGGGCGTCTCCTTCTCCCCCGGCGGCGGCGACCACCCCACCGAGCGCCTGGCCGCCGTGGCTCAGGACGCCGCGGCCGGAGAGCTGACCGTCACCGTCACGTCATACCCGCTGGCCAAGGCGGCCGACGCCCAGCAGGCCAGCGATGCCGGACACGTACGCGGCAAGCTCGTCCTCGCCGTCGACTGAGCACCCGTCCCCAACCCACCTGTGCGGTGACCATTCGGGCCACCGCGTTCACCGAAAGAGATGTTCATGTTGGAATCCCTGTGGGCCCCGATCACCCTCGGCGGCACCTCCCTGCCACACCGTCTGGTCATGGCACCCATGACCCGTGACCGCTCCACCCCGGAGGGCGTGCCGACGGAGCTGAACGCCGAGTACTACGCACAGCGCGCCTCCAAGGCGCTGATCATCACCGAGGGCACCCAGCCCTCCGCCGACGGCCAGGGCTACCTGCTCACCCCCGGTATCTACAACGAGGCGCAGATCGCCGGATGGCGCAAGGTCACCGACGCGGTGCATGCAGCAGGCAGCCGTGTCTACATCCAGCTGATGCACGTCGGCCGGATCTCCCATCCCGACAACACTCCGCACCACCGCCAGCCGGTCGCCCCCTCGGCGGTCCGTCCGGCCGGGGTGATGTTCACCGCGTCCGGCCCTCAGGAGATGCCCGAGCCCCGTGCACTCTCGACGCAGGAGGTCGCCGAGACCGTCGAGGACTTCCGGCGGGCGGCTGCTGCGGCTGTTGCGGCGGGCGCGGACGGGGTGGAGATCCACGGCGCCAACGGCTACCTGGTCCATCAGTTCCTCTCCGGCAACGCCAACCAGCGCACAGACCGCTACGGCGGCTCGATCGCGGCCCGCATCCGCTTCGCCGTGGAGGTTGTCGCCGCGGTGGCCGACGAGATCGGACCCGAGCGCACCGGCATCCGTATCTCGCCCGGAAATCCGTACAACGACATCGCCGAGTCCGACACCCACGAGGTGTACCCGGCGCTGGTCGAGGAGCTGCGTCCGCTGGGTCTGGCCTACCTGCACCTGATGCACGTCGGCGACGAGGCGCTGCTCGACACGCTCCGCGCGCAGTGGCCGGGCACCCTGATCCTCAACCGACCCGGCGCCGACATCCCCACCCGCGCCAAGGACGTCGACAACGGCACAGCCGATCTGGTCTCCGTCGGCGCGCTGGCGCTTGCCAACCCCGACCTGGTCGAGCGGCTGCGCGTCGGGGCAGAGTTGAACACTCCCGACCCGGCGACCTTCTACGGTGGTGGAGCGGTCGGATACACCGACTACCCCACTCACACCGGCTGAAGAAGCGGAGCCCATGCCCGAGATTCCCACCACTGCCGCAGGCGGGCCGATGAGCTACGCGATCTTCCAGCTCGCCCGCGCCCACCGTGCCTACGCCGGCGCCCTGCTGCGCAAGATGGACCTGCACCCCGGCCAGGAGCTGCTCCTGATGCAGCTGCTGGACCGCGAGGGCCAGACCCAGTCCGAGCTTCTCGAGAGCGTCGGCCTCGACCACTCCACCGTCTCCAAGTCCCTGCGACGCATGCAGGAAGCGGGCCTGCTGGTCCGCGAACCGGCTGAGCACGACCGGCGAGTGATGGTCGTCCACCTCACGGACAAGGGCCGTGCCATGCGCGAACCCATCGCCGCCCTGTGGCAGAGCCTGGAGGGAGCCTCGGCGGGCACTCTGACCGAGGAGCAGGCAGCGGCGTTCGTCGAGACTGCCGGCGCGATCACCGACTCGATCAGCAGCCGTCCGCTGCTGCAAGATGAATCCGACTGACCCGTCACTAGACGGGTCGAGCCCCGAGTCGCATGTTGCGACCCGGGGCTCGATTCCGTCGTAGGCCGTGTCGGTCTCGAACCGACGACCCATGGATTAAAAGTCCACTGCTCTACCAACTGAGCTAACGGCCCGCCGGGAGTCTACCGGAGCAGCTGCCGTGTCCTATTCGTGGTCGCCCGGCCGCGTCGAGGACCTTCCGCGCTCGCTGATGATCCGGGCGCATCGCTCGGCGGCCGCATCGCCCGTCAGCGCGTGCTCGAGCAGGAGCTGCGTCCAGCGCTCGTAGCGGGCGACTTCGACCGGATCGGCGATCTCGAGGTCACCGGCGCTGGTCTTGAGGGTGACGATGCGGTCGCGCTGGTCCCAGCCGTGCTGGACCAGAACGGGGAAGCTCTCGAAGGGGACGATCCCGATGGTCGCCTGGGTGGTGGTCGCCAGGTTGGCGATGTGATCGATCTGGGCACGCATGATGTCGGGCGAGCCGACCAGGTGATGGAGGGCCGCCTCGCCGACCAGGATGGTGATCGACCGGCCGGCCTCGTAGAGAATCGCCGAGCGACGCAGCCTCGCCGCGATGACATGGGAGACCTCCCCGGCAGCGGCGTCCTGGTCACGCGAGCCGCCCGCCAGCGCCAGCAGGGCACGCGCGTAGTCGGGGGTCTGCAGCAGCTCGGGGACACTGTGGGGCTGATAGCTGGTCAGGACCTTGGTGGCCACCTCGGTCGCTGCGTACGCGTCCTGGTGCTGCTCCGCACCGCCGCCTGTCGGATGAGCGTCGCGGAACGCCGCATGCTCCTGGTCGGCGCGGGCACGCAGCGCGAGCAGCATCTCCCGATCGGCATCCACCGCGGCCGCCCAGGCACGGACCTCGGCCTCGGAGACGGACTGCCGGCCCGACTCGATCTTCGACACCTTCGGTTGGGACCAGCCCGAGCCGAGGGCGTCCGCCAGGCCGGCTCCGGTCAGGCCGGCGGCGCGACGGGCGTCTCGGAGTGCCTCGGTCAGTGCTTCACGGGCTCGACGGTTGGGGCGGGGCACGGCGAGAGCCTCCTTCGACGGATTCGGCGAACCACCATCGTGCCCGATGGGCATACCGTACGTCCAGATGCACATCATGATTGGCAAGATCGAAATATTATGCTCTACTGAAGTCCGGGGTCGACGCCGACAGGAAGGCAGTGACTCGATGAGCATCCGACGAACCCACCCCGGACGACCGCGCCTCGTCCCCTCGAACACGGCAGCTCCACCGCGCGAGCAAGTGCTCCACGCCGCGGCGCAGCTGTTCGTGACCAAGGGCTTCGCAGCCACCTCGACCCGGGAGATCGCCGACAAGGTCGGGATCAGACAGGCGTCGCTCTACTACCACTTCACCGGCAAGGACGAGATCCTCGCCGAGCTCCTGGAGCGGTCCGTCCGACCCACCGTCGATCGAATCGACCAGATCGAGCAGCTGACCGCGTCCGCGGGCCCCGAGACCGCGCTCTACCTGCTGGCCCTCGTCGACATCCACACGCTCGCCGAGGCGCCGGACAACATCGGCATGCTGGCCACCCATCCCGACGTGACCAGCAGCGAGGCGTTCGACGCCTTTCGCAGCATTCGCGCCGAGCTCGCCGACGCCTACGGGCGGATCGCCATCCGGGCCGCAGCGCCCGGCACCGCCACGGCGGCCGAGCCGGGCCACCTCGGCGAGATGCTCATGCATCTGGTCGAGGTCACCACCACCCTCCGCAGCAGCGGCGTGCCCATCGACGACGCGACCGCCGCCGTCATCGCCTCCACCTGCCTTCGCGCCTGCGGGATTCCCGACAGCCGCATCGCCCCTGCAGCCGCATCCGCGACGACCCTCGTGGGCGAACTGACGATGAGCGCGCCGACATGACAGCGGGCCCGACCAGCTCAGAGCTGGTCGGGCCTGCTGCGTACGAACGAACTTTCGCTCAGTGGGTCCCGGTGATGCGGTCGAGCGGGCCCGGGGTGTAGGGCGAGTTGGCCTCCAGGTAGGCGGCGAAGGCGTCGATGTCGAGGCCGCCGTAGTAGGGGTCGGTGCCCTTGGTGAAGGCCGCGAAGGCGTCGCCGCCGCCCTGCAGGAAGTTGTTGGTCACGACCCGGTAGGACGCGGCCTTGTCGATCGGCTGGCCGTTGAGCATGACCGAGCCGTCGACGGGACCAGAGGGGCTGATCTGGTACGAGAAGCCCTCGGAGACCTGCAGGATCTTGTGGGACGCGGCGTTGGCACCGGTGACCTGCTGGGTGAGCAGGTCGTAGATGTCCTGGCCGGTCATGGTCAGCGAGACGAGGTAGTTGTTGAACGGCTGGACCGTGAACGCCTCGTCGTAGGTGACCTCACCGACGGCCTCCCCGTAGGGCGAGCTGGTCGCGGTCAGGTCGGCACGGATGCCGCCCGGGTTCATGAACGCGATCACCGGCGTCTGCCCGTTGATGACCGTCGACTGGTCCGCGAGCTGGGCGTCGGCGATGAGGTCACCGAGCGCGGACTCACCGGCGGCGCTCTGGTCACGCTTGATGTCGGACGAGATCGAGCCGAGCACACGGGAGGCGATCGGGGTGACCAGCTGCTTGTAGGTGTTGATCAGCGTGGTCTGCTCGGGGGCCTTGGCCACGTCACGGGTGACGAGCAGGTTCGAGCCCTTGACCGACGAGCGGACGATGTCGCGCGACTTGAGGTTGTACTTCAGGTTGGTCTCGGTGTAGAGCCGACCAAAGGACGAGGCCGAAGTGATCAGGCGGGACTTGCCCTCGGGGTCCGGTACGTCGCAGACGTAGGGGTTGTGGGTGTGCCCGGTGACCACCATGTCGATCTCGGGGTCGAGGTTCTGGGCAATCGGCACGATCGGGGACCCGGCGACGAGCTCGCCGCCACCCTCGCAGGTGTAGTCGTACCTGGCGTTGACGTCGTAGACGGTGCCGGTGGCGGGGTCGGTCCACTTCTCCTTCGGCAGGTTGGCACCCTCGTGGATCAGGGTGACGATCGCCTTGACGCCCTTCTTCTTCAGCTTGGGCACGAGCGCGTTGGCGGTCTCGACCTCGTCCTTGAAGGTGAGGCCCTTGACCCCCTCGGCGGTGACGATGTCGGGAGTGCCCTCCAGGGTCATGCCGATGAAGCCGATCTTGACGCCGTCGATCTCCTTGATGGCGTAGGACGGCAGGATCGTCTCGCCGCTCGCGTCCTCGATCACGTTGGAGGCGAGGATGTCGAAGTCGGCGCCCGCGTACTCGTGGGCGGCGCAGGAGTTCTGGTTGTCCTCGCCGTCGCCGTCGTCGATGCAGCCGCCGTCGGCGATGCGCTGCAGCTCCTGGTAGCCCTCGTCGAACTCGTGGTTGCCGACCGCGGTCACGTCCAGGCCGAGCTTGTTGAGCGCCTCGATGGACGGCTCGTCGTGGAAGGCGGCCGAGAGCAGCGGCGAGGCGCCGATCAGGTCACCCGCGGCGACGGTCAGGGAACGGTCGTGGCCCTTGCGCGCCTCGGCCAGGTGGGAGGCGAGGTATTCCACGCCACCCACGTTGACGGTGTCATCGACCGGCTTGCCGGTGGCCGGGTCGATGTGGTGGCCGGTGACCAGCCGCCCGCTCGAACCCGACGGCGCCTCGAGATTGCCGTGGAAGTCGTTGAACGACAGCAGCTGGACATCGACCAGGTTCTTCCCGGCCGAACTGGGCTGCGCCGAGGCGGATGTCGCGACCGGAGTGGCGACTGCGGCGGCCGCGAGAGCGACGGCGGCAACGGCCACAACGGGGCGAAGCTTTCGGGTGTTACGAGGCATTACGGGGCTCCCCATCTCAGTGATCGACGAAGGGAACAATGCCCCTTCGGGTTCTCATTGTGAAGAGGTAACAGGATTACCGCTGCCTAATCGTCATCAACCGTTAATCACCCGAAAAATTCGGTAACGTCCACCGCCCCGCCGGCCTCCTCGAACTCGTCGCGGACCGTCTCGCGCAGCTTCGCGTCGGAGAGGTAGTCGGCAGCCACCCCGGCGAGACCGTAGGCAGCGTCGACGAGCACCTCGTCGGCGTACGGCGTGACCGCGGCAGCGGCGAACTCGCGGCTGTGCAGCGATACGTCGGGCTCGGCGATCTTGACCATCGCGTGCAGGCCGGGGACGCGGAAGGAGACGTTGCCGAAGTCGGTGGAACCGGCGAGCAGGTCCGGCACGACGCCGGGCGCGAGGACGGTGTGGTTGCGCTCCTGGTAGCGGCGGTTCCAGGCCTGCGCCAGCCCGCTGTTGTTGCGGATCGGCAGGTAGACCGGCGACCCGTCCCAGCTGAACTCGACACCGCAGCCCGTCATCAGCGCCGCGCCCATCGCCATCTCCTCCAGCCGCTGAGAGAGGATCTTGAGCGTCTCGGGGTAGGCGGAGCGTACGTAGAACTCGATCGAGGCGTGCTCCGGGATCACGTTGGGGCGCAGGCCACCGTCTGTGATGATCGCGTGCACCCGGTCGGTCGGCGGCATCTGCTGCCGGTTGAGCGCGACGCCGGTGTAGAGCAGGTTGGCCGCGTCCAGGGCGTTGCGCCCCATGAACGGCTGGATCGAGGCGTGCGCAGGCACCCCGACGTACGTCACCTTCAGCTGCCTCCGGCCCAGGAAGACCGGCTCGGAGCTGTCGTAGGTGAACGGGTGGACCATGATCGCCGCGTCGACGCCCTCGAAGGCGCCCTTCTGCGCCATCAGCTCCTTGCCGCCACCGCCCTCCTCGGCGGGGGTGCCGAGCCAGATCACGCGGCCGCCGAGGCGGTCGATCACGCTCGCGATGGCCAGGAACGCGCCGACCCCGACCGTGGCGATCAGGTTGTGCCCGCAGCCGTGACCGATGCCGGGGAGCGCGTCGTACTCGGAGAGCACGGCGATCGTCGGACCGTCCTTGGTGCCGCCCGCCGAGGCGTAGAGCGCGGTCGGGAGGCCGTAGGCGCCACGGGCGACCTCGATGCCGTGAGCCTCGACGAACTCGGCCAGCCCGGCCGAGCTCCGGTGCTCCTCGAAGCCGGTCTCCGGGTGCTCGGCGAGGTCGTGGGAGACCGCGACGAGCTCGGGACCCAAGTCGATGAGCTTGTCGCGGATCGCGTCCAGGATCCCTCTCGGCGCACCCGCCGAGGTCGACTCGGCGGCCTTCGTGATGAGCGCCTTGGCGTCTGTTTCGTCGCGGAGCTGGTTGACCAGGAACGGGTTCGGCTGCTGCGGCTGACTCATGCCGCCAGAGGCTATCGGTGATGTGTCATCGATCGCTGAGGGCCCAGCCGTCGGCGATGATGCGTGCCTCGTCGGCGGGTCGGGAGGAGTCGAACAACGTACGCCGCCCCTGGCCGACCACGATGCCGTCGACATAGATCCCGCGACCCTGGGAGGACGAGTCGGTCTCGTAGGTCCACCGCACCGTGGTCGTGCCGTCCGGGAGCTCGGCGCTCCCGCACAGCCATCGGCGGCCGCCGTAGCCGTTGACCGCCTCGCTGGTCTCCCAGCTCCAGTCGCCACCCTCGAGCGTCCAGGGCAGCGGGCTGAAGGTGGTGCCGTCGGTGGAGTACTGCAGCCGGCCGAAGTCGAAGCGAGGCTCGGTGTCGAAGTAGTAGTCGAAGCGGAGTCGTGCATCGTCGGTGGCCGGCAGCGGCACGTCGAGCGTCGCCTTCTTCGCGTTCGTGCGACCTGAGAACCACGACGTACGTCCCGTCGCCGGCCTGACGGCCGAGGCCATGCCCAGCGCGTCGGAGACGGCACGACGGGAGGGGTTGTTGCTGCCCCAGTCGCGGCTGGGGTGGACGCGGTTGGTCATGAGCACGACGAGCTGGTGGCCGATCGGGTCCATCACGAAGCTGGTGCCGGTGTAGCCGGTGTGGCCGAAGGAGACCGGAGACCAGATAGGGCCGTGGTACCAGGTCGTGGCGAGCTCCCAGCCGAGGCCGCGGGAGCTGGTGAACCGGGCGCCGGTGTAGTCGCGCAGCGAGAGCCTGACCGTGTCTTCCTCCAGGATCCTGGTGCCGTTGTAGACGCCGCCGTTGAGGTACATCTGGCCGAACCTGGCCATGTCGGCCGCGGTCGAGAACACGCCCGCGTGACCGGCGACGCCACCGAGCGCCCAGGCGTTCTCGTCGTGCACCTCACCACGGATCATCGGACGGCCGGCCCAGGGCTGGTACTCGGTGGCGGCGACGCGGTCGAGGCGGTCGACCGGCGGGTTGTACATGGTGTCGCGCATCCCGAGCGGCTCGGTGATGTGGTCGCGGACGTAGGCGTCGAGCTTCTTCCCCGAGAGCCGTTCGACCAGCAGCCCGAGGGTGATCAGGTTGATGTCGGAGTAGCGGTAGATCTGCTCGGGCGCGTGCGTCGGCGTCGTGTCCATGATCGCCGCGACCCGCTCATCGTAGGTGTCGTAGCCCGCCCACAGCGACGGTGACGGGCCGGCCAGCAGACCGGAGACGTGAGTGAGGAGGTGGCGTACGAGGATCGCGTCCTTGCCGTGCGGCGCGAACTCGGGCAGGTAGGTGACCACCGGGGCCTCGAGGTCGAGGCTGCCCTGCTCCATCAGCTGGAGGATCGCGGTCGTGGTGAAGAGCTTCGACATCGAGGCGATGTCCCACATCGTGTCCAGCCCGGCCGCGACCTGCTGCTCGGCCGGGAGCTCGACGACGGTGGTGCCGTCGAGGCCGTATCGGAGCGCCTTGCCGACGCTCTCGTGGGCCACGATGACGCCGTCCTTGACCGCGATCGCGGTGGCCCCTGCGTACAGGGGGTGGGCGGGGTTCTCCGTCGTCGGCTCGAGGAACCGGGTCAGCTCGGTGCGGATCCTCGCGATCTGGGCCGGGTCGAGGCCGACCTGGCGGGCGTGACCCGGCCGGAGGACGGTGCCCGGGGTGAAGGTGAGCTCCTCGGGCGTGATCGTCGGCGGCTGGCCGGCCAGCGAGGCGAGCGTCCTGGCTGCCTTGGTCGGATCCTCCGGGGTCGAGGCCACCGCGGCACCACCGAGGAGAGTCATCGCGACTCCACCCAGGGTGCTGCCGAGAAGCATGCGCCGAGAGGTCATGAGCATGTCCGGAGACGGTGTCATACCCCGATACTGCCGCTCCGGGACCCGTCTTCGTGCGTGAAAGGAAATTTTCTTTCACGTCGCCGGACTCAGCTCCGGTCTCAGAGCGTCGGCCAGTGCTCCGCCCACGGCTTCGCCTGCTCCAGCTGAGCAGCGACCTGCAGCAGCAGGCCGTCGTCACCGAGCTGCCCGGAGAGCTGGATGCCCAGCGTCAGACCGGCGGCGGTCCGATAGGTCGGCACCGAGATCGCCGGGCGTCCGGTGATGTTGGCGAGCTGGGTGTAGGGCACCCAGCCGAGGTTCTCGTCGACCAGCTGGTCGATCATCCCGGTCGCGCGCATGACCTTCCCGCCGTGCACCTTGTGCAGCACCCGTGCCGCGGTCTGGAGCGCCTTGGGCGTGGTCAGCTGGCCGACCTTCAGCGGCGGCTTCGCCAGCGTCGGGGTGAGCAGCAGGTCGTACGTCTCGTGGAACCCGCTCAGGCGGCGTACGTGGTTGCGGCGGTTGATGTGCGCGAGCTCGACGGCGACCACTCCCCCGGCCCGGCCGAGCTCGGCCACGGCCAGGGTGTCGGCCTCGAAGTCGGCGTTCTTGGCTCCGACGCGGAGCTTGGCCTCGGCGACCTCGGCAGCGGCGGAGGCGAACCAGATGGTGAGGAAGTCGCGGCCGAGCTCGGCGGCGTCGTAGGGCGCCTCGACCTCCTCGACGTCGTGGCCGAGCGCCTCCAGCGCCTTGGCCGCATCCTCGACGGCCGCGATCGCCTCCGGGTCGGGGGCGGTGATGGAGGACGTCGAGGTGAACCCGATCCGGAGCTTGCGCGGCGGGCTCGCGATGGCCTCGGAGAAGGCCGCACCGGGGTGCGGTGCGTGGATCATCGCCATCGGCTGGTCACCGACGAGTGCGTCGTAGAGCCCGGCCGCGTCGCGGACCGTGCGGGTCACCACGCCCTGGACGACGAAGCCGTTGGAGGCATCCAGGCTCTGCGGGCCCAAAGGCAGCAGACCGCGGGTGGTCTTGAGCCCGACCAGGCCGTTGCAGGCCGCCGGGATCCGGATCGAGCCGCCGCCGTCGTTGGCGCCGGCGGCTGGGACGATCCCGGCGCCGACGGCCGCACCGGAGCCGCCCGAGGAGCCGCCGGGCGTGTGGTCGGTGTTCCACGGGTTGCGCGCGGCGCCGAACAGCTCCGGCTCGGTGATCCCCTTCGACCCGAACTCCGGGGTGTTCGTCTTGCCGAAGATCACCAGGCCGGCGTCCAGGGCGCTCTGGGTGAAGTAGGAGTGCTCCTCGGCGACGTCGCCGACGAGTGACCGCGAGCCGTAGGTCGTCGGGTGCCCCTGGTACTCCTGAGCCAGGTCCTTCACCAGGAACGGCACCCCGGCGAACGGCCCGCTCGGGCCGTCGCCGGCGACCTGGGCGTCGGCCTCGGGGATGTCCGCGACGATCGCGTTGATCCGCGGATTCACTGCCTCTGCCCGCTCCCGCGCCGCGGCCAGCACTTCGGCCGCGGTCACCTCCTTGGCAGCGATCAGCTGCGCCAGCCCGGTGGCGTCGTACGTCAGATACTCATCGACCCGCATGAGCGCAGGTTAGCCGTCAGACGGGCCATGCGGGCCGATGTGAGTCAGTCGATCCAAATGAGGTGCCACTTCCGGGGTGCGTGGCTATGTTTCCGGGCATGGCCATCACTATCGGCGAAGCCGCCTCGAAGGCGGACGCGACCGCGATCGAGGCCCTGGTGCAAGCGTTCTTCTCCGCCTTCACCTCAGGACCGGACGCGGCCGCACGCCTGGACGATCTGCGCCGGATCATGCTTCCCGGCGCGACCGTGGTGCGCACGTGCGGGCTGCCGGTCGAGGTCTACGACGTCGAGTCCTTCATCGCCCCGCGCCTCGCGCTACTGACCAGCGGCGAGATCGCCGAGTTCGAGGAGTGGCCGGAGCCCGGCCGCATCGATGTCTTCGGCGACGTTGCCCACTGGTGGGGCGCCTACGGCAAACGCTGGCGCGCGGGAGGCGAGATCCACACCGGCCGGGGCATGAAGACGATGTCGTTCGTACGCACCGACGACGGCTGGCGGATCAGCTCTGCCGCCTGGGACGACGAGCGTGACGGTTGATCGCCAGGCTAGGGCATTTCAGTCCATCCGTGGGCTGACTCCCGGCCCGACGTCGAGCCCGGCGAAGTAGAAGACCACCAGCACCAGCAGCCAGGCGACCCAGAACGGGACCACGAACGGAAGGGTGCGGGAGATCAGGGTGCCGAGACCTGCTGCCGGTTCGTACTTCCTGATCATCATCAGCACGACGAACATGTAGGGGTTCATCGGAGTGATCACCTGGGTCGCGCTGTCGCCGATGCGGAAGGCGGCCTGGGTGAAGCCGGGCTCGAAGCCGATCAGCGCGAACATCGGCACGAAGACCGCGCCCATGATCGTGTACATCGACGATCCGCTGATGATGAACAGGTTCAGGATCGAGCACAGGATGATGAAGCCGATGATCACCGGGAAGCCGGTCAGGCCGGTGGCCTGCAGCCCGTCGGCGCCGACCTTCGCGAGCGCGGGACCGACGTTGGACCAGTTGAACAGCGCGATGAACTGCCCGAGCATGAACGCCAGCACCAGGAACGGTGCCATCTCCTTGATCCCCTCACCCATCACCTTCGGCACGTCGGCGGCGGTCTTCAGGGTGCCCGCGACGAATCCGTAGACGATCCCCGGGGCGAGGAAGAGCACGAAGGTGATGAAGACGATCGAGTCCATCAGCGCGGACTCCGGCAGGAAGTTCCCGTCGTCGTTGCGCCAGGGCGAGCCCTGTGGGAGCACTGCCAGGACCATCGCGACCGCCATGACAGTGCCGGTCGCGATCGCGGCCCGGAGCGCCTTGCGCTCCTGCGGCGTGAGCTGGGCATCCAGCGGCTGACGGTGGCTCCTCAGGGCCGCAGCGACCTCTTCGTCGTTGCTCTGGAAGCTGTCGTCCGCGTCGCCGTCGACCTCGTCGGTCGGTACGTTCTGGCGGACCATCCTAGGCTCGAGGACCCGGTCGATGATGAAGCCCGCGACCAGCGCGAGCACGATCGCCGAGGCGACGTTGAAGTAGTAGTTGGAGACCGGCGTCACCGCGGCACCCGGGTCGGGGAGCGTCGCGGTCACGGAGTTGGTGATCCCGGAGAAGAGCGCGTCCAGGCTGGTCACCACGAGGCTGGTCGAGTAACCGGCGCCGGTGGCGGCGAACCCACCGACGAGCCCCGCCATCGGGTGCCTCCCGGCGGCCTTGAACACCGCGGCGGCCAGCGGCGGGATGACGATCATCGACGCGTCCGCCATCACGCTCGCGGTGACGCCGACGACCCCGAGGGCGTACGGCAGCAGCCACCGCGGCGCGGAGGCCAGGGTGAGGCGGATCGCCGCCGCCAGGAGCCCCGTCCGCTCCGCGACCGTCACGGCGAGCAGGATCGTCACCACGGTCAGCAGCGGCGGGAACCCGATGAAGTTCGCGCCGATGTTGACCGTGAGCCAGGTCAACCCTTCGGCAGTGAAGAGCCCGTTGATCACGAGCGGCTCGTCGGCGCCGGGGAGGGTCACCTGGGTGTCCATGGCGGCCAGGAGCGTCGAGATCACCCCGACGACCAGGAACAGGATCAGGAACAGGATGAACGGGTCCGGCAGCTTGTTGCCGGTCCTCTCGACCCAGGCGAGCACCCGGTCGCCTCGCGTCGATGCGTTCTGTTCAGTGGTTGCGGACATACAGCTCTCCTACCGAGTCGGAGCGTGGGGTCGCCTGCAACAACGAAGGCCCCGCGACGCTAGCAAATCAGCGTCGCGGGCCGGCGCGATGTGGTGGGGCCGTTGGTCAGTTGAAGATCTCGCGGTGGTCGCCCTCGACGCGGTCGCGCTTCCACAGGTCGATGCCGGTGGAAGCGGCGTACTCGTCGATCCTGGCCAGCTCCTCGGTGGTGAACTCCGGGCCGGAGAGCGCGCCGACGCAGTCGGTCACCTGCTCGGGGCGGGAGGCGCCGATGACGACCGAGGTCATCCGCGGATCACGTAGCGCCCAGGCGAGCGCCATCTGGGCGAGGGTCTGGCCGCGGTCGACGGCGAGGGCGTTGAGCGACTCGATGCCGGCGAGCGTCTCGGGGGTGAGCGCCTCCGGGGTCAGGAAGCGGGCCTTGGCGGCGCGCGAGTCCTCCGGGATGCCGCCACCACCGAGGTACTTGTTCGTCAGCATGCCCTGCGCCAGCGGCGAGAAGGAGATCGCACCGGCCCCGACCTCGTCGAGCGTGTCCAACAGGCCGTCGGTCTCGAGCCAGCGGTTGAGGATGGAGTAGGACGGCTGGTGGATCAGCAGCGGCGTACCGAGATCGCGCAGGATCGCCGCCGCCTCACGGGTCAGCGCCGAGGAGTAGGAGCTGAGCCCGACGTAGAGCGCCTTGCCGGACCGCACGATCTGGTCGAGGGCGCCCATCGTCTCCTCCAGCGGCGTGCTGGGGTCGGGGCGGTGGTGGTAGTAGATGTCGACATAGTCGAGCCCCATCCGCTTCAGCGACTGGTCGAGGCTGCAGATGAGGTACTTCCGCGAGCCGCCGATCTTGCCGTACGGCCCCGGCCACATGTCCCAGCCGGCCTTGGTCGAGATCACCAGCTCGTCGCGCAGCCCGGCGAAGTCCTCGCGCAGGTGGCGGCCGAAGTTCTCCTCGGCGGAGCCGTAGGGCGGACCGTAGTTGTTGGCCAGGTCGAAGTGGGTGATGCCCGCGTCGAAGGCCGTACGCAGGATCGCCCGCTGCCGCTCGAACGCCAGGTCGTCACCGAAGTTGTGCCACAGCCCGAGGCTGACCGCCGGCAGATCCAGGCCACTGTTGCCGGTCCGCCGATACTGCATCGCGTCGTAACGGGACTCCGCAGGAACGTACGTCATGCCCCGGTCCCCTTTCCGGCGCGCAGCGCCACCTTGATCATCGGCCACTGCAGCGGCAGCCGCGCGACCGTACCGGCGAAGAAACCGGCCGACTTCGGGGTCCGCTTCCGGTTCGCCCGCTTCCCCGCGTCGACACTCATCTGCACGTTCGCCGGGAACACACCCACCAGCAGCGCGGCACTCGCGAGCCCCGCGATCCGGCGGGTCTTCGGGTGCAGCAGCCCCAGACCGCAGACGATCTCCGCGACCCCGGAGACCTCGACCACCTTGCGCGCATCCGGCAGCGCCGACGGCACGATCGGCTCGAACACCTGCGGCCTCACCAGATGCAGGGTCCCCGACCCGAGGAACAGTGCGGCCAACCCGGCCAGCGGCAGATCGAGCCGCGAGGAAGAAGATTCAGTGCTCACGGGACGACTCTGTCACGCTCGCCCAACGTGGGAGCCGCCGAGTCACCCAGTGGCCTCAGAACTCCCCGGTCGCCCTACCGGCCTTCCCTCCCGCAGGTTCTCCGTGAAGGTTGCGATGTCCTCCTGAAGCGCGAGGTGAGCACCGGACAACGGAGTCTCCTTCGCGACCACCTCAGCGATCTCGGCAAGACAGTCATCGACGATGCGGTCGGCACGACGTACGCCCCACTTCGCGATCTCGGCCTTGAGGTCCGAGGCCGCTAGGCCGGCGTGCCGGTAGCTTCCGTTCACAGCGAGCGCCATCCTCCCGTCGATCCCTGACAGGTGAGACTGCGGCACGACGTCGTACGCCGGCGCGAGCCGAGGTTCGTCGTCGAGCGGGTGGAGGATGCCGAGGTTCTTGGCGTGCATGTCGAGATTGCCGATCGCGACGGCGAGAACGACCATCCGCGCCAGGTTGACCAGGTCGGAGGACCGAGTGGTCCGCTGCAAGGTGTCGGCGATCCGTCGCAGGCTCACGAGGCCGCCGTACTCCTGATACTTCTGGTCGCCCGAGGCACCGAGTGCCTGGCTGAAGTCCTCCTGATGAACCCGTGCTCCAGCAGCCCGGTCGAAGCGTTCGATGACGAGTGCCGACAGACCGTCGAAGTCGTCGATCCATGCACTGTGCTCGGCGAGACCCAAGGCACGCGAGATTCGGGCGCCGTACTCCTCATCGAAGACCACGCTCGGACGTCGCTCCAGCATCGGCTTGATGATGTGTGTGGTCGGGTATCCACCCAGCGATTGCGCCCATCCGGCACCGTCGCGCACGAGAACCACCTTCGGCTGCACACCTGCCAACGAAGACTTGCCGAGCAACGACTCGTTGGCGAGCGGTGACCCCACCGGGTCCTCGAGCAGACGCCTGATCTGCACGTCATCGACCGGTCGACGCGATGGCGTCTTCGGCTCGGTCGGGTCGTCGAGATCCCAGATCTGCAGCGCACCGGCGACGTCACGTCCGTAGCGGGCAAGGAATCCGAGCGTGTCCCCGCGTCGCAACCCAGCCTGCCGCAGCATGTAGTCGTACTGGTCGCCCTCCGGGAGCAGCTCGCCGAACCAGTTGCGGCGGCGGGCGGCCTGGTGCTTGCGCGAGATGCCGACCAGCGGTGCAACGACCGACAGGATCAGGCTGTTGGCGCCGAAGCGATCGATCCCTTCGGCGCTCGGGACGAAGTCGTACGTCGCGGGCTGACCGGTCAGGCCGCCCACGACGGTCCCGTAGAGCTCAACGGCGAGGCGCATCTGCCTCGTCCTCCCAGGTCGCGGTGAGCTCGACTCCGGTCGCCTGCATCAGGTCCAGAAGACGGCGCATGAAGATCGTCGACTTCCCGGCCTCGATCTCGCTGATGGTGCTCTGCGGGACATCGACCTCACCGGCAAGATCGGCTTGAGTCATTCCACGCGCCAACCGAGCCTGCTGAAGAGCAAGCCCGAAGTCGGCCGGTACCCGCAGGCTCGTCCTCGTCACGCCGGTCTCCTATCGTGAAATCGCGATAGCACCACTGTATCGCGATTTCACGATACACGCGGCTTATCGTGAAATCGCGATACTTCCGTCGCCCGAAACCCATCGCACCGCGAGCGGCGAGCGACCTAGTGTTGTCCGCAACGGCTTCACCACGACAAAGGATCCCAATCTTGCCACGCACCTCTGCCCGCGAGCTGGTCGTTCTCGGCACGGCGAGCCAGGTGCCGACCAAGCGCCGAAACCACAACGGCTACGTACTCCACTGGGACGACGAGACGATCCTGTTCGACCCCGGCGAGGGCACTCAACGGCAGATGACGCATGCCGGCGTCGCCGCCTCGGATCTCACCCGGATCGCGATCACCCATCTTCATGGTGACCACAGCCTCGGTCTGGCCGGTGTGGTGCAACGGATCAGCCTCGACGGTTCACCTCGCGTGGTGCCGATCTCCTTCCCGGCTTCCGGGGAGCAATGGGTGCGGAACCTGTGCGACTCGACCGCCTTCCACCACCGTGAGCAGTTGGCGCTTCAAGGTCTCGTGGCTGATGGAACCCTGGACCGGCTCCCCGGCGAGTCCGGCACGACGCTCACCGCACGACGTCTCGACCACACCATCGAGGCTTATGGCTATCGACTCGACGAGCCCGATGCCCGCTCCTTCGACACCACGAAGCTCACCGAGGCGGGTCTGAGCGGACCTGCCGTCGGCCGACTGCAACGGGACGGCGTGATCGAGCTGGACGGCCGCGTCGTACGGCTGGCAGATGTGACCGTTCCGCGCCCGGGACAGTCGATGGCCTTTGTGATGGACACCCGGTCCTGCGACGCCGCCGGCGAGCTCGCGGACGGCGTCGATCTGCTGGTCATCGAGTCCACCTTCCTCGATACCGATCGCCACCTTGCTGCCGAGTACGGTCACCTCACCGCGCTACAGGCAGCCGAGATCGCGGCTGCTGCCGGCGTACGCCACCTCGTCCTCACTCATTTCTCGCAGCGCTACCCCGATTCCGGCGACGGCGAGTTCGAGCGGGTCTTCGAGGCCGAGGCGCGCAAGGCGTACGACGGTCAGCTCACCATCGCGCGCGACCTCGACCAGGTGCCTGTTCCTCCCCGGAGATAGCTCCCACGTTCGTCGGCCGAGCCGGTCAGGCGCCGGCCGTCGCCTCCTGCTCCGCGAGCTTGGTCAGGCAGATGTCGACGATCATGTCCTCCTGGCCGCCCACCAGGCCCCGGCGGCCGCACTCCATGAGGATGTCGCGGGTGTCGACGCCGTAGCGGGCGCTCGCGTTCTCGGCGTGGCGAAGGAAGGACGAGTAGACACCGGCGTAGCCCATGGTGAGGGTCTCGCGGTCGACGCGGACGGGGCGGTCCTGGAGCGGGCGGACGATGTCGTCGGCGGCGTCCTGGAGCTTGAACA
Source organism: Nocardioides sp. NPDC127503 (assembly GCF_040302165.1). NCBI lineage: Bacteria > Bacillati > Actinomycetota > Actinomycetes > Propionibacteriales > Nocardioidaceae > Nocardioides > Nocardioides sp. NPDC127503. Next base: position 341,554 of record NZ_JBEORH010000005.1, read on the forward strand.
GGTCGCAGTTGTGCTTGAAGTCCGACAGGTTGGCGACCGCGATGAACGCCTCGATCGGGCAGTTGCCGGCACCGGCGCCGTGACCGGCGAGCGAGGCGTCGACGCGGTAGACGCCGTTCTCGACCGCGACGACCGAGTTGGCAACCGACAGCGAGAGGTTCTCGTGGGCGTGGATGCCGATCTCGGTCTCGTCATCGAGCACGGATCGGTAGGCGCGGACCCGGTCGCGTACGTCGTTCATCGTCAGCCGGCCGCCGGAGTCGGTGACATAGACGCAGTGCGCGCCGTAGGACTCCATCAGCTTCGCCTGCTCGGCGAGCTGCTCGGCCGGGGCCATGTGCGAGAGCATCAGGAAGCCCGAGACGTCCATCCCCATCTCGCGCGCGGCGGCGATGTGCTGGGCCGACACGTCGGCCTCGGTGCAGTGGGTCGCGACCCGCACCGACCGGACGCCGAGGTCGTAGGCCCGCTTGAGGTCGTGGATGGTGCCGACACCGGGAAGCAGCAAGGTCGTCAGGCGGGCGTTCTTGATGACCGAGGCCGCGGCCTCGATCCACTCCCAGTCGCTGTTGGAGCCGGGGCCGTAGTTGACCGAGCCGCCGGTCAGGCCGTCGCCGTGGGCGACCTCGATGGCGTCGACGCCGGCCTCGTCGGCGGCGATGACGATCCGCTTGACGTCCTCTGGCGTGATCCGGTGACGTACGGCATGCATGCCGTCGCGCAGCGAGACCTCTTGGACGTAGATGGGCGTGCTCACTTGGTGGCCTCCTTGGAAGCGGCGCTCTGCGATTTTGTCGCTACCGCAACGAGCTCGGCCATCTGCAGCGCGGCCGAGGTCATGATGTCGAGGTTCCCCGCGTACGCAGGGAGGTAGTGCGCGGCGCCCTCGACCTCGAGGAACACCGACACCTGATGGGTGGGCCGGGTCGTCTCGCCCTCGGCCAGCAAGGTCTCGACCGGCTGATCCGAGGGGATCTCCTGCACCTGCACCTTCTGCTTGAGCCGGTAGCCGGGGACGTACGCAGCGACGTCACCGACCATCTTCTCGACCGACTCGGTGATCTCCGCGGTCAGCTCCTCCAGGGAGCGCGACCCGCCCTCGACCAGCGCATACACGGTGTCGCGCATGATCAGCGGCGGCTCGGCCGGGTTCAGGATGATGATCGCCTTGCCGCGCTTGGCACCGCCGACCTGCACGATCGCTCCCGAGGTGGTCTCGGTGAACTCGTCGATGTTGGCCCGGGTGCCGGGACCGGCGGAGCGCGACGAGATCGAGGCGACGATCTCGCCGTAGGCGACCGGCACGACCCGCGCGACCGCGGCCACGATCGGGATCGTCGCCTGCCCGCCGCAGGTCACCATGTTCACGTTCGGTGCGTCGATGTGCTCGTCGATGTTGACGGCCGGGATGACGTACGGCCCGATCGCCGCGGGGGTGAGGTCGATCAGCCGCTTGCCGTAGGGCTCCAGCGCGGCCGCGTTGGCGACGTGTGCCTTGGCCGAGGTCGCGTCGAAGACGATCTCGATGTCGTCGAACCCGGGCAGCCCGATCAGGCCCTCGACCCCGTCGGCGGTCGTCGCGAAGCCGAACCGCTCCGCCCGGGCGAGCCCGTCGGAGGACGGGTCGATGCCGACCATCGCGCCCATCTCCAGGTGCTGCGACGTACGCATCACCTTGATCATCAGGTCGGTGCCGATGTTGCCCGACCCGATGATCGCCACTTTGGTCTTGGCTGTGCTTTCCACTGGCATGGTCACTTCCCTACGCTGAAGGCCACCGAGCCGAGGCCCGACACGGTGGAACGAACGGTGTTGCCCGGGGCGATCGGCCGCATCGGGCCGAGCGCGCCGGAGAGGATGAGCTGGCCGGCGCGCAGCGGCTCACCGAAGTCGCGGGCATAGCGAGCCAGCCACTGGACGGCGTTGACCGGGTCACCCAGGCAGGCGACACCTGTGCCGGTCGAGACCTCCTCGTCGTCGATCGACATCGACATCGAGACGTCCTTGGGCTCGAACTCGTCCAGCCCCCTGCGCTCGGTCCCGAGGACGTAGGCCCCCGCGGAGGCGTTGTCCGCGACGGTGTCGCCGAAGGCGATCTTCCAGTCCGCGATCCGGCTGCCGCAGATCTCGATCGCGGCGACGGCGTAGTCGATGGCCTCCCTGACCTGGTCATAGGAGAGGTCACCGTCGGCCAGGTCAGCGGCCAGCACGAAGGCGATCTCGGCCTCGGCCCGCGGCTGCAGGATGGCGCCGTCAGGGATCACGTCCCCGGACGCGTACGCCATGTCGTCGAAGAGCACGCCGAAGTCGGGGGTGTCCACGCCGATCTGCTCCTGCACCGCCTTGGAGGTGAGCCCGATCTTGCGGCCCACGATCTTCGCCCCGCCTGCGAGCCGGGTGGCGGTGAGGCGCTCCTGGATCGCGTACGCAGTCTTCAGGTCGGTCGCGTCCAGCAGGTCCCGCATCGGCGGCACGGGGGTGCCGGTCACCGAGGCGGTCAGCAGCCGATCTGCCGCGGCATCGACTGCAGCATCGGACGGAGAGGTCACTTCGTTCATATCCCCACGGTCTCAGCACATGGGCGAAAGAAGCGGGGTAGGCGTCCCGCTGACCGGTACGGTGATCTCATGCCACACGAGCCTGCCGATCTCGACACCGTGCTCGGCAAGGCGGTGACCATCCTGCGAGCCTTCACGGTCGACGACCAGGTGCTCTCGCTGGCCGAGCTGGTCCGCCGCACCGGACTCCCCAAGGCGACCACCCACCGCGTCGCCGGCGACCTGGTCACCAATCGGCTCCTGGACCGCACCAACCTCGGTTACCGCCTCTCCGGCGGCCTCTTCGAGCTCGGCATGCGCGCCTCGGTCGAGCGCTCGCTCCTGGAGCTGGCTATGCCGTTCCTCCAGGACCTCTACGAGCGCACCCACGAGACCGTCCACCTGGGCGTACGCGAGGGGCACGACGTCGTCTACGTCGCCAAGATCGGCGGCCACCGCCAGGCGAAGTCACCCTCCCGGCCGGGCGGGCGGATGCCTGTCCACTGCACCGCCATCGGCAAGGTCCTGCTCGCCTTCTCCGACCCGGAGGTGCAGCAGGAGGTCCTCAGCAGCCCGCTCGAACGACGTACGCCCCACACGATCGTCGCGCCCGGACTGCTGGAGCGACAGCTCGGCGCCGTGCTCGAGAACGGCGTCGCCTTCGAGCGCGAGGAGTCGGCCATCGGGCTGCAGTGCATCGCGGCCCCGGTCCTCGCCGAGGGCGGCGACAAGGCGCTGGCCGCGATCAGCATCACCGGCCCGGTCAGCCGCTTCCGCCCCGAGGCTCAGGTGACCATCGTCCGGGCCGCTGCCCAGGGCCTCTCCAGCCTCGTCTCCCGCCGCCGCTCCCTGTCGAGCTGAGGCGGATCAGTCGGTGCGGGCCGGCGGGAGGTCGGCCAACGAAGCGTCGGGATGTGCCCGGACCGCGTCGAGAAGCTCCAGCCAACCCCGCCCGACCTCGTCGAGCCTGTCCTCGGAGACCAGCTTGAAGGCAGCGGCCCGCAGCACGTCGACGCCCACCTCGGGCGTTCGTCCGGTGGTGCGCAGCGCCGTCAGCACCTCCTCGACCAGCGTGGCGGGCGCGGCGGGATCACCCGCCAGCGCCCACTCCACCTCACCCTCAGTGGCGACACTGTCTTCGCTCACGCGGCCACCTCCGTAGCGCAAGCGCCAGAATACGAAGGCGGCCGCGTGACGTACTCGATGGTCGCTCGCTGGCGCTCGCTCACAGCTTGATCCAGTAGCGCCGGGTGAGCCCGTAGCCGTACGCAGCAGCGTCGATGACGTCCTGGAGCTCGCCGCCCTGGGACTCGATGGTGCGCGCCGAGGCACCGTTGTCCTCGTCGCAGGTGATCAGGACGCGCTCGATGCCCAGCGCCCGGGCCTCGTCGAGCACCAGGCCCAGCGCTCGCCGGGCGTGCCCCTGGCGACGGGACGAGGGCCGCACCGAGTAGCCGATGTGCCCGCCCACGTTCTCGAGGAACTCGTTGAGCGCGTGCCGCAGCTGGATGAACCCCACGACGTCGCCGTCGTCGGTGATCCAGAAGGCCGAGGCATGCACCCGTCCGGCAGCCGGCGGCAACGAGACGTCCCGGTCCCGCGAAGTCCTCGCGACCACCCGCTCACACGCCTCCCGGCTCACGTCGGAGGCCTCCTCGTCGGGGATCGAGGCGCCGTCCAGGTGCGCCCCGTCGAACTCGACGACGGTGGCCGCCCAGGAGTCGTAGAGATCGAGCGAGGGGGAGGCAAGTGCTGTCATGGCGCAAGCAGACCAGCCCACGGCCCACCGGGACAAACCGTTAACTCCGGACGACCGGGCTTCAGCCGTCGATGACCACGGTCCCCTTCGCGCGTGAGACGCACAGGATCATGTGGCCGTCACGCTCGTAGTCGGCCAGCGCGTGGTCGCGATGCTCGACCTCGCCCTCCAGGACCCGCACCCGGCAGGTGCCGCAGAAGCCCTGCTGACAGGAGTACGCCTGGGTCGGCCGCACCCGGCGCACGGCGGTCAGCGCCGACTCCTCGGCGCCGACCTGCACCTCGACGTCGGAGTCCTCGAGGCGTACCCGGAACGGGCGGCCGCCGAGCACCGGCGGCGGCGAGAACCGCTCGTAGTGCAGCGTGTCGATCTGCGGGTCGGGGATCTGCGCGCGGATCGCGTCGATCATCGGCATCGGCCCGCAGCAGTAGAGCGCGGCGCCCTCCGGCGCCAGCGCGATGATCTTGGCGGCATCCGGGATGCCCATCTCGTCGTCAGGCCACAGCTGGATCTCGTGGTCGCCGACGATCTCTCGGATCTCCGCGAGGAACGGCATCGTCTCGCGCGAGCGGCCGGTGTAGACGAACTCGTACGGCACGCCTCGCCGCACCACGTCGCGCAGCATCGGCAGGATAGGGGTGATCCCGATGCCACCGGCGACGAAGAGGTAGCCGGCGGGCGAGTCGACGAATGGGAAGGCGTTGCGCGGCCCCTTCAGGACGAGCCGGTCACCGACCGAGAGGTGGTGAGCCTCCACGGACCCGAGACCCCCACCGGCCGACGGATCGATCCGGCGCACACTGATCCGGTAGGCGGACAGGTCGTCGGGGTCGGAGTTGAGCGAGTACTGCCGCAGCCGGCCGCTGGGCAGCACCACGTCGACGTGCGCGCCCGGGTCCCAGGCAGGCAGTTCGCTGCCATCCTCGCGCTCGAACCAGATCGCCCTGACGTCGAGGCCCTCCTCGTCGATCCGGCTGACGCGTACGTGCAGGTCGCGGTCGATCCGGCCGAGCGGCTTGCGGCGCCGCCAGGAACGGTAGGCGGCCTTGGTCCAGTAGCCCCCGACGATCGCCTCGAAGCCCCGGTAGAGCCGCGAGCCGGGGATGTCCGGGACCGTGTAGTGCGCCGGTTTGCTCACTGGCCCTCCGCGATCTGTGCCTCCGCGATGGCGTCGGCCCGCAGCGCCGCCGGAGACTTGGCCAGGTAGCTCACCGCTTGGGCGGTCGAGCCCTCCTTGGACGGGTCGTAGTTGGGCAGGAAGAACTTCCAGGTCGCCCATCCGATGCGTACGACACCGGGCACCAGCCCACGGCGCTCGGCGTCGATCAGCTGGAACAACCCTGCCTTCGGCCGCTTCGCCGGATCAGGCTGTGCAGGATCGAGCGGGGTGGGGTCGTTGTCCATCAGGTAGCCCGCGCCTCGCCACCACAGGACGAGCAACGCGGTGCCGCCGAGCAGGTAGGAGCGGACCCGGCGCAGGTAGCGCCCGTCGACGTGCTGGAAGACGTCGTAGGCCACGTTGCGGTGCTCGACCTCCTCGGCACCGTGCCAGCGCAGCAGGTCGAGCATCGTCTCGTCGGCACCGGCCTCGTCGAGCGCCGGCGAATTGAGCACCCAGTTGCCGAGGACCGCGGTGAGGTGCTCGAGGCCGGCAATGATCGCGGCACGCTCGATCAGCCACTCCTCCTTGGCCCGGCCGGTCAGGTCACGGTCGCCCAGGATCTTGCGGAACAGCGCCTCGATCTCGGCCGCGAACGGACGTACGTCGAGCCCGTTGTCGGTGAAGTAGTCCTGCACCTCTTGGTGGGCGGCGGCGTGCACGCCCTCCTGGCCGATGAAGCCGATCACGTCCTCGCGCAGCTGGTCGTCCTCGATCAGCGGCAGGATCTCGGAGAACACCTTGACGAACCAGCGCTCGCCCTCGGGAAGCAGCAGGTGCAGCACGTTGACGTAGTGGGAGGCGAAGACCTCGCCCGGGATCCAGACCAGCGGCAGCTTGCTCCAGTCGAACTTCACGTTCCGCGGGTGGAGGGCCACCTTGGCCGGCTCGTGCCCGCGCTTGCTCTCCTTCGTCTCCTTGCTCATCGCACACGCTCCTTCTCGATGAAGGCCGCGATCTCGCCCGCGACCAGCTCCGGATCCGCGGCCACCACCCAGTGTCCGCCGTCGATGACCTGTGTGACCAGCGATGTCGCGTACGCCCGGGGTGCCTCGGTCTGCAGCGGCACCGTCACGTAGGCGTCGTCGCGCGGGGCGATCACCAGCACCGGCACGTCGGTCGGCCGCGGCTCCGGGCGGAGCAGCTTGCCGAGGAAGTTGGCCCGGTAGAGCTCGACCCCGTTGACCTGGTCCTTCGTCGGTCGCTCCTCGCCGCCGACGAACTTGGCGAGCAGCCCCGAGCGCACCATCGCCTCGGGCAGCAGCGGCAGCTGGAAGGCGAAGACGTACCAGGAGTGGGCCAACTGTCGCAGGGAGCTCTTGGGGTGCGACCGCTCACGCAGCCACGTGGTCGCCATCCCGAGGTCAGGCCCGGAGATCGACACGTACGTCGCGATCCGGCTGCTCAGGGCCGGGTCGGTCACCGACTCCCAGGTCTGGATCGAGCCCCAGTCGTGCGCCGCGACGTGCACCGGCGCGTCGGGCGAGACGGCGTCGATGACCGCCTTGAAGTCCGCGGAGAGCTGCGCCAGCCGGTAGCCGGCGGTCGAGTCGGGAACCCCCGACTCCCCCGTGCCGCGTACGTCATAGGCGACGACGTGGAAGCGCTCAGCAAGCACCTTCGCGACCCCGTCCCAGACGGAGTGGTTGTCGGGGTAGCCGTGGATGAGTACCACGGTCTCGGCATCGGCCGATCCCTGCTCGTAGACCGCGAGCGTAAGCCCGTCGGTGGTCTCGACCAGCCGTTTGGTCACCTCGGTCACGTGTCCTCCTCCGTCGCAGGCGCTCACCAACAGTTTAATGAGACACCGTGTCCGCGAACAATAGCAAGCACCGGTCTTGGATCCCGGAAATGGACCGACCCGCCGCAGACAAGGTCTGCGGCGGGTCGGTCAGGAAGCGGTGACTACGAGGCGCTGTGGGAGTCGGCCAGGCGCGACTCCTCGGCGGCTTGCTCCTCGAGCTCCTTGCGGCGGCGTTCGACCTGCAGAGCGACATCGGCAGGGTCGTCGATGAGAGCGGCCATGCCGCCTGGGACACGTTCGAGCGCCTCCCGGGCGAAGATCTGCTGCATGGTTGTGGTGCGCTCGGAGCGGTCCTTGCCGATGAACGACATCATCCAGTGCAGCGTCGCGGTGAGCCGGTTGCGGAACCCGGTCATGTAGGCCAGGTGGACGACCAGCCAGCCGAACCAGGCGAGGATGCCGGTCAGCTTGAAGTTGCCCATCATCAGGACCGCGTTGAAGCGGGAGATGGTGGCCATCGAGCCCTTGTCGAAGTACTTGAAGTTGCCGGGCTCCGGCTTGTTCTTCAGACGGGCCTTGATCGTCTTGGCCGAGTGCTTGCCGCCCTGGATCGCGACCTGCGCGACACCGGGAAGGTGGTCGAGGCTGATCATGTCGCCGACCACGAAGATCTCGGGGTGACCCGGCAAGGTCAGGTCGGGGTTGACGGCGATCCGACCTGCGCGGTCGAGCTCGGCGCCGGTCTGCTTCGAGAGCGTCTTGCCCAGCTCGGAGGCCTGGACGCCGGCGGCCCAGATCTTCGCGATCGATCCGATCCGCTCGGTCCTGCCGTCCTTGAACTTCATCTCGATGCCGAACTCGTCGACGTGAGTGACCATCGCACCGAGGACGACCTCGACACCGGCCTTCTCCAGCGCCTGCTCCGCCTTGGCACCGAGCTTCTCCCCGAACGGCGGCAGCACCTGCGGGGCCGCGTCGACGAGCACGACTCGCGCCTTCTCCGAGGAGATGTGGGTGAAGTCGTTCTTCAGCACCCGGTTGGACAGCTCGGCGATCTGGCCGGCCATCTCCACACCGGTCGGGCCGGCACCCACGACGACGAAGGTGAGCAGGTCGCCGATCGGCTCGCCGCGCGAGGCGGTCAGCTCGGCGATCTCGAAGGCACCGAAGATGCGGCCACGCAGCTCGAGCGCGTCGTCGATCGACTTCATGCCGGGGGCGAACTCGGCGAAGTGGTCGTTGCCGAAGTAGGACTGGCCGGCGCCGGCAGCGACGATCAGCGAGTCGTACTCGACATTGATCTCTTGGTTGAGCACCTGCGCCGAGACGTTCTTGGCCTCGGTGTCGATCTCGGTCACCTCGCCGAGCAGCACCGTGGCGTTCTTCTGCCGGTGCAGGATGTCTCGGGTCGGCGGGGCGATCTCGCCCTGCGAGAGGATCCCGGTCGCCACCTGGTAGAGCAGCGGCTGGAACAGGTGATGGGTCGTCTTCGCGATCAAGGTCACCTCGACGTCGTCGCGGCCCTTGAACGCCTTCGCGGAGAAAAGACCCCCGAAGCCGGAACCGATGATGACGACCCGGTGCTTTGCCTGGTCCGCTGACATTGACTAATCCCCTACCTCAAACGAGACCTTTTGAACGTTCCACCTCATATTCTGAACCATTCCGGCGGATCTGTTCATTCCCGGGCGCGACTACTTCGTCACAGTTGCCGGACGGCCGCCGAGTATGCGTTCCGACCGCGTGTCCGTCGCCCCGCCGGAACCCCTTGACTTTAATCTGTGAGGGCGACCGGGACCTTGTGCCCTAGTGGTCCATGGCCCGGATCAGACACCTTCAAGTGCGGAAAATTCTTTCAACGAACACCACACAACGAGACCGTGTGTCCCGACCCGCGAGATCGGAGGAGGAGAACATGCCGTTGAGCCGGCCAGCTCTCCTGCTCCGCACCGGTTCCCGCGCCGTTCAGGACGCCCGCGTCTGGGTCCGAGCGGCTTGCGAGGAGATCGAGCGCACCGACCTCGTCGACTGCGCCGAGTACGGGGTCTCCGAGCTGGTCTCCAACGCGCTGTTCCACGGCACGGCACCGGTCACGATCCGGATGCGCGGCACCGTCGACCACCCCCGCGTCGAGATCCGTGACGGCTCGACCGAGCCGCCACTGCTGCCGGTCCCGCTCGCCCTCGACGACGAGGACGAGGTCCTGCTGACGGTCGGGCGCGGCCTCTCGATCGTGGCCAGCGTCTCGGAGGCCTGGGGCGCCGACATCGACGTGTCCGGCAAGACCGTCTGGTTCACCCCGGCAGCCGAGATCGACGAGGGTGACGGCGTCGAGGGCGTGATCACCGGACCTCCCGGCGCACCCCCGAGGCCCGAGCGCCTCGGCTCCGAGGCGGTCGAGGTCAGCATCCTCGGCGTACCTCTCGCCCTCTACAAGGGCTTCCAGCATCACTTCCGCGAGCTGCGGCGCGAAGTACGCCTCCTCTCGCTCGCCCACGCCAATGACTACCCCCTCGCCGCCAGCCTCTCGGCCCTGTTCGGCTCGCTGGAGCGCCAGCTCCTCGACGGCCTCGGCCACGGCCAGCTCTCCGGGGTGATCGGGTCGAGCTCGGGCCGCGACCGGGAGACGGCGGACCTGCACGTACGCATGCCGCGGTCCGCGGCCGAGACGATGCGCCGCTTCCTCGACATGCTCGACCTCATCGACGAGTTCTGCCGCCAGGAGCGGCTGCTGGTCCTGGCCCGCTCGCCCGAGCAGGTCACCTTCCAGCGCTGGTTCCTCGGCGAATACCTCACCCAGGCCGCCGGCGGCCGCCCCACCAGGTGGAGCGCGGCTCACATGACCGGGCTTCGCTAACCCGTACGCTGTCCGCGTGCTGCGTGAGCATGGCGACCTGCTCGCCCCCATCGCTGCCGGCGGAGCGCTCGGCTCGCTGGCCCGCTGGGGCCTCACCACGGTCCTCCCCCACGGCGGCCACTCCTGGCCCTGGGCGACCTTCCTCACCAACGTCTCCGGCTGCCTGCTGCTGGGCGTGCTGATGGCCTTCGTCCTGGGCCCGTGGTCCCAGACCCGCTACCTCCGCCCGTTCCTCGGGGTCGGCATGCTCGGCGGCTACACCACCTTCTCGACCTATGAGCTCGAGACGTACGTCCTGGTCGGGCATGCGCCCGCACTCGCGATGCTCTACCTGCTCGCCTCGGTCGTCGCCGGGATCGGAGCCGCCTGGCTCGGGCTGACGCTCGGCCGGGTGGTCGTGCTCGACAGTGGCCGAGAGGTCGTGGTCGACGGCATCGACCCCGACCTCGAACCCGACCCTGCCCCCGATCAGGGCCGAGGAGGGGACCGATGACCGCGCTCCTGGTGGTGCTCGGCGGCGCGATCGGCGCTCCGGCTCGCTACCTGACCGACCTCTACGTCAAGGAGTGGACCGGCGCGGACTTCCCGTGGGGGACGATGGTGGTCAACGCCGTCGGCTCGCTCGTGCTCGGCCTGCTGGCCGGGGCGGCCGCGAGCGGCGTACTTCCCGGGTGGGTGCTCACCGTGGCCGGCACCGGCTTCTGCGGGGCCCTGACGACGTTCTCGACCTTCTCCTACGAGACCGTCCGCCTGGCCGAGAACGGCCGGTGGCGATCAGCCGCGCTGAACGTCCTCGGCTCCCTCGCCGTCGGGACCGCCGCGGTCAGCCTCGGTTGGCTGATCGGATCTACGTTCTAGGCCCAGCCGAGCTGGTGGAGCTTCTCGTCGTCGATGCCGAAGTGGTGGGCGATCTCGTGGACGACGGTGATGCGGATCTCGGCGGCCAGGTCGATCTCGTCCACGCACATCTGCTGGAGAGGCTGGCGGAAGATGAAGATCCGGTCCGGCAGCGTGAGGCCGTAGAGGTCGTTGCGGTCGGTCAGCGCAACGCCGTCGTAGAGACCGAGGGTGTCTCGAGGCTCGCCCTCGGGCGGCCACTCCTCGACGAGCACGACGAGGTTGTGCACCTGAGCGGCGAGCTCATCCGGAATGGCGTCGAGCGCCTGTTCCACTAGTTCGTCGAAGCGCTCTGGGCTTATCTCAATCCCCACAGGGGACATTCTGCCGGGTGACAGGCTACGCCGCTCCCACTGACGTGTTTTTCCGCAGATTTGCACGAGCTTGGCGCTCCATGTCCCGCTGGTGGAGTTCGCCGTTGCGCGGGCGGCCGCGGGTGCGCTTGCGAGCGACGACGATCCCCTCGTAGAAGACCTCGCCACCCCACACGCCGTGCGGCTCCTGCCGGGCGATCGCGCCCTGCAGGCAGGAGCGCTGCAGCGGACACGTACGACACAGCTCCTTGGCGCGGTCCGCATCCGTGCTGGTCGCGGCGAACCACAGGTCGCCGTCCTCGATCGCGCACGGCAGCTCGCTCCAGTGCACGCCGGTCGTCTCTCTTGCCGTCGCCACAGGCGAACCAGTCATCACAGCCCCATCCCCTCGCTGATCCCCGTCGTCAGGGATACCCACCGAAGAGGGTGGTCTGATGGCCTGTCAGTTTTCTGTCAATAGGTAGGTGCTTGGAGCCGCCACGCAGAGTTGAGCTGTCATCTACATCAGGGGATTCCACAACATCGCGACCCTGCTGGTACAAACTGTCCACACTAGAGGGAGGAAGGGCTAGGGTTTGCGAACATGCGCTCAATGAAAAGGGCCTCGGCGTCCATCACCGTGGGCCACCGACCGGTGGAGGATTTTCACCGACGGATGGCGCATGATCCCAACAGCCGGGCCATCGCCTCGGAGACCCGCGACTGGCTTCTGGTGAAGTCCCTGCTGCAGCCCGGTGAGGTCCAGTGGGCGCGGGTCGCGGTCAAGTTCCCCCACGAGGGGAACGCCTCGGGTCACGCCTTCCTGACCGACCGCCGGGTGATGTTCGAGTTCCACGAGCGCGTCTTCTCCGTCAACCTGGCCGTCCTCACCTTCATCGGCGTCCCTCCCCCGCCCAGCCTGGGCGACTTCATCATCGAGGCACTGGTCCCCGGATCGTCCTACTCCACGACGATGAAGATCCGGGACAAGGACGCCTTCCACGACTTCTTCCCGACCCTCGACTACGCCGCGCGAGCCGCCGGCGCGCAGGTGAACGTCGACGCCAGCTGGGGTGGTGAGTACGGCACCGGCACCCCCTACGGCCAGACCGCGCCGCCCAACAACTACGGCGTCGCGCCGGCCCCGGGGTCCTACCCGAACCCGGGCTCCTACCCGAACACAGGCTCCTACTACCCCAACCAGGGCGCGTACGGCACCAACACCGGTTCCTACGGCCAGGCGCCGAACACGGGTGCCCAGCGCACCGTCGGCAACGGCCCGTACGTCGGTCAGCAGGGAGCTCAGCAGCGTGCCCGCGAGGAGGCCGCGATGATCGAGGCCAACCTCGCCCACGCGCTCCCCGCCTTCCTGCACGAGGGCGAGTCGATCCTCGCCGGGGCCGACATGATCCAGAACATGACCGACGTCGAGATGAAGGTGATGGCCACCGAGTCACGCCTGATCGTCGTCGAGGGCAACATCCTGTGGGCCTCCCCGCTGGAGCACACCCACGTCATCTACGCCGGTGGCGAGCGCAGCCACCTGCGCCTGCTGGCCGACCGGGTCACCGAGACCATGGCGCTGACCCCGGGACCGCCGACGGCCAACCCGTCCGACCGGCGCCGCCTCGTGCTTCGTACGCTGCGCGACGCCGCTGCCGGCGAGCAGCTGCACAACCACCTGACCACCAACGGTGGCCAGGTCTTCGACGCCTGGCCCGAGTAGTCGGTCGCGGCGTACGAGATCTGCTTCTACATACGACGAGAGCCCCAGCCGATCGGCTGGGGCTCTCGTGCGTGAAGCGGGGTATCAGTCCTGCGGGTTGAAGAACAGGCCGAGTGCGACCGCCCAGACGAGGTGCCACAGGTAGACACCCAGGACGGTGCCCCATCCGAGGTTGATCGAGAAGAAGCCCGGGTCGACGCCGATGACGTCCTCCGGGTGCAGGGCCGGGATCCACCAGCCGCAGGAAGCGGTGGCGAGGAACATGCCCATGCCGAGCGAACGCGCGAGGTTGCTCGAGGTGGTGTGGGTCTTGCCGAGCCACGGGAAGATCACCAGAGCGTAGGCGAGCGCGAAGACCATGCCGTTGAAGTAGTGGAAGCCCATACCGGCGAACCACTGCGAGACGGCGAAGCCGGCCTCGTTGGCGGTGGCGTTCGGGGTCAGGATGACGCCGTTGAAGAACGCGAAGTCCAGCGGGCCTTCCATGATGCCGAGGCCGTAGATCCAGTAGCCGAACATCGTGGCGAGCTGGGTGGCACCGAAGCCGGCAACGAGCGCGCCGATGAGGCGGTTGTTGTTGACGAACTGCGGCCAGTGCGTTCCGGTGGTCTGCGCCATCACGGCCGGCTGCTGGATCGCCGGCTCCTGGTACTGAGGCTGGGCCTGAGACTGCTGCGGACGCTGGTCCCAACCAAGGGCGGGGGGCTGCTGCTGCGCGGGGGCGGCCGGGGTGCGGTAGGCACCGTTCGTCTGCATCCGTGACGCAAGCTCGTCCGCACTCGCCGCATGGGGCGGCCGATGCGGGTAGTACGACGACATGGTGGTGTTGCCTCCTGAATACCGAACGTCTTAGTCGTTCCCCCGTGCCCTGCCGAATTGCGACGTCGACACAAGCGGCAGAATCCTCTCACGAGAGGACAGCAGCCCGCACGTTACCGCCAAATCGGCTTATATCCCACAGGGACGAACGGCCCGAACCGGGGGTGAGATCAAACGACCTCTGGCCCGAGACTCCTGCCGAAGCAGGACGACCACCCTCCCACGCTCGAGGCCCCCCGCGCTCGCCACACCCCGGCGTGTCCCCCGCTCCGGGAACAACACCCGACCCACAAGTCACACCGGAAGAAACAAGCCTCTCCAGCCACAGCCCCAAGCCAGCGCAAGCCGAAGGATCTCCACGAGATCGGCCCCCGCAAGAGCGAACGCTCCCCCGAAAAAACCTAAGGGGGCGCGGGGGATATCCCCCGCCGCGCGCGGAGCGCGCCATGTAAATAACGAAGAGGACGTGGTCGCATTTCTGCGACACACGCCCTCTCTGATTCGTTCCGCGACCCTGACGAGACTTGAACTCGCGACCTCCGCCGTGACAGGGCGGCGCGCTAACCAACTGCGCTACAGGGCCTTGTTTGTTTCCGCTGTGTGCGGCAACGGGAAAAACATAGCCCATGGGTGAGGGGGATTCACAATCGGGGAGGGGTCCTACTCCTCGAAGGGCTCCTCGCCCTTGGGTTCCTCGTCGGTGAGGCCCGCGACGAGCCGGTTCTTGACCATGTAGGCCATGGCCCGTTCGGCCGCGCGGGCCTTGCGCCGGAGAGCCTCGACGCCGGGGGCCTTCTCGTCGCTGTACGCCGCGAGCCGGGCGACCTCGCGCCCGGTCTGACGCTGGATCTCGGACATCGCGAGCCAGACCCCGAGGTCCTGCTCGAGGCCTTCGCGGGAGCGCAGGATCGCGGCGGTGAGGAGCTGGATGACGGTGACCTCGACGTCCTCGGCGGTGGACGAGCTGGAGACGAGGGTGGCGGCGATGGTGCCGGCGCCGGTGGTGGTGATCGCACCGGCGGTGACGAGTCCGCCGACCATCCCGCCGGGGCCGAAGGCGGAGAGCGCGCCGATGATCGCCGCTCCCCCGGCGAGCCCGGCGGGGGCGGCGAGGGCGAGCCCGATCGGTCCGGCGACCAGCACGGCCGCGCCGATGCCGATGCCGACCCACAGCTTCCACTGGTCGACCGGGTAGACGGCCTTCGAAGCGGACTGCATCGCGATGTGCAGGTTCTCGCCGAGCCCACCCCCGAGCCCCATCCACACTGTCAGGTCGTGGAATGCCTGGCGGCGTACGTCGTCGGGCACGTCGATCTCATAGGGCCGGACCGGGTTGGCGGTCGCCAGCGCCACCAGGGCGAGGACGGCCTCCTCCTTGGAGAGCTGGGTCAGCGGCTTGGGCCGGGGCAGATCCCGGTCGCTGGGTGTGTCTGGTGAGACGCGCAGGTCGAGGAGCTGTTGCGGGATGCGTACGCCGTCGTTGCGGTAGTTCTCGAGCAGACGCTCGAGGACCTCGTGCTGGACGACGCGCAGGGCGGCGCCGAAGCGCTCCTGGGTGGCGCCCTTGAGGTGGTCGCGGAGGAACTGGGCATAGGCGAGCCACAGCGCCAGGCGCACCTCGAGCGAGTTCAGGGCGACGTCGGGAGTGCCCTCGACGATCGCGAGCTCCTTGGTGAGGGAGCCGAACAGGCCGCGCCCGATCGCGGTGGCGACCGGCTTGGAGCGGAGATAGGTGGTGGTGCGGTGGTCGAGGCCGAGCCCGACCTGGAGGTCGAGCGCCCACGGGAAGTGGCGCCAGATGCCGCGCAGCCCCGTCACCGCGTCGCCGTTGCTCCATACGTTGACCCACCAGCCGACGTGGTCGACCGGCGCCTTCATCTCGAGACGATCGGAGTCCTCGTGGAGGTTCGGATGGGCGGCCGGGCTGCCGATCGTCACCAGCCCGGTGACCGTCAGCTTCGGCGGGAGCCGGCGCAGCAGGTCGATCGCGATGATCGAGCCGAGACTGTGGCCGACGATGACGATCTCCCCCTCCTCGGGGAGCTCGTCGAGGACCATCCGCAGCGTCCGTGCCCGGATGCCTGGCTTGGTCACGTAGTTGTGGGCCTGGCGGAGCACGCGCAGCACGATCGGTGCCAGCGAGTCGGTGACGCCGACCGGCGAGGCGGGGACGGGCTCGCCGAGGATCGACTCGAGCTCGGCGGTCGCGCGCTCGACCCTGCGGCGTACGTCCCGCTGGTCGGCGGCACTCAGCCTCGGCGCGGTGACCGGCGGGATCTTGATGGTCTTGTCGCCGTCGTCGGTGCGGAGCACGTCGGGATACTTCGGCGCGATCACCTCGACCTCGTCGAGCCCCGGGTAGCCGGCAGCCCGCAGCGAGCTGTCCAGCGCGCGGCGCCAGGCGTCGCGGGGGTCGCCGTTGCCGACGCCGTGAAGGTAGAGGAGCGAGACCACCTCTCGATTCTCCCCCATGCCGGGCGCCACTCCGCCTATTTGGATGGCGGTATCAGTCGGCGTCCAGGCCCTGCTCGATGGCGTAGCGGGTGAGCTCGACGCGGTTGTGCATCTGGAGCTTGCGCAGGGTGTTCTGTACGTGGTTCTGGACCGTGCGGTGGGAGAGCACGAGGCGGTCGGCGATCTGGCGGTAGCTCAGCCCCTTGGCGACGAGCTTGAGGATCTCGGTCTCGCGGTCGGTGAGCGTGGGCTTGTCGCCGCGCACCTCCGTGGCGGCGCTGTGCTGGAACTCGCCCAGGACCAGACCGGCCAGGCCGGGCGTGAAGACCGGGTCGCCGGCGGCGACGCGGCGTACGGCCTCCAGGAGCTCGTCGCGGGAGGCGGACTTGACCAGGTAGCCGGTCGCGCCGGCCTTGACCGCGGCGAGCACGTCGTTCTGCTCGCCCGAGGCGGAGAGGATGAGGACCTTGGCCACCGGGTGCAGCGCGATGATCTCGGTGGTGACCTGGACACCGTCGGGCTCGGGGATGTGCAGGTCGAGCACCACCACCTCCGGCCGGGTCGCGGCGAACCGGGTGATCGCCTCACGCCCGGTGCTGGCGGTGGCGACGACCTCGAAGCCCGCACCGGCAAGGTCTCGCTCGACCGCGTCGCGCCACATCGGGTGGTCGTCGACCACCATCACTGTGCTCATACATCCACTCCTGTTCGGGGGACCGTGAGCTCCCACTCGGTCCCGGTTGCTCCGGTGATCAGTTCTGCCTTGCCGCCGAGGTCCTCGATCCGGCCACGGATCGACTCGCTGATGCCGAGCCTGCCCTGTGCCCCGGCCTCGACGACCCGGCCGTTCGCGATGCCCGGCCCGTCGTCCCGCACCGAGACCTCGACGTGGTCGGGGAAGGCCTGCAGGAGCACCCAGGCGCGGGCGTCCTCACCGACGTGGCGGCGTACGTTGTCCAGGGCCGCGCGGGTCGCAGCGACGATCTCCTCGGCCGGGCGTGCGGGCATCTCGACGGCGGTCGCGGGTCCGGACACGGTCACGGTGCCGGTCTCGAGCTCGGCGAGAGCGGCGGCCAGGTCGATCATCCCGACAGCGGGTCCCCGGCCGGGCTGCTCGCCACGGATCAGCGCGCGCAGCTCTCGCTCCTGCTCCCCCGCCAGCCTGCCGAGCTCGGCGGCGTCACCACCCAGCTCGCCACCGCGGCGCTGGACCAGCGCGAGGACCTGGAGCACCCCGTCGTGGACCGCCCGGGCGAGTCGTGCCCGCTCCTCGGCCCGGGCCGCGGCGCGCTCGGCCTCGTCCCGTTCCTGCGCCATCCGCTGCACCGACTCGCACATGTAGCCGACCACCGGGCCCCCGATGACCAGCAGGAACGCATTGCCGTAGATCGACTGGTCGATCTCCTGACGCAGCCCCAGGTCGACGGCCGCCAACGCCAACCCGGCCAGCAAGCCGCCGATCCAGCGGTAGTGGATCGCGCACGCGAGCAGCGCGCCGCTCACCCAGAACCCCGGCACGCTCGCCTGGAATCCCGGCCCCTTCACCAGCGGGGTCACGAGCAGGAGTCCGAGCGCGATCGCCAGGTCGGCGCCGACGAGCACCGCCGTGCGGCGGGCGGGTGCTGCGTACGCCCAGAGGGCGAAGGCCGTCCACCCCACCATGACCAGCGCGCAGACCAGCGCGGCCGCGGGTGGGTCGAAGTTGGCGGCTCGGTAGATGGTCAGCCCGAGCGCGTTGATGAGCACGACCACTCGCAACACCGCGAGAGCCCGGAAGAGCCGGCTCTCGACCTCGATCGCCGCTGGCGACGTCCACGCACTCACAGTCGGAAGTGTTGCATCCGCGCGACCCGGTGCGTCCTGGATATGAGTATCCGTGCGGATGCCGGCCGGGCTGTCGCCCGGCGAGACTCGAGACATGGAAAGACTGTGTACCCCCTACCGGATTCGAACCGGCGCTACCGCCGTGAAAGGGCGGGGTCCTGGGCCGCTAGACGAAGGGGGCCTGCCGGGACATCCTAGAGGCCTGCGTCCGAGGCCGCCAAAGCGAGGCCACACGTCCGGGTTCGGGTCCCGATTCGGAACGTCGCGGTCGCTTCCGGTAATGTTTCACCTCGCTTGGGCAGGTAGCTCAGTTGGTACGAGCGATCGCCTGAAAAGTGATAGGTCGGCGGTTCGACCCCGCCCCTGCCCACAAGCAACAACCGGCTTCGACCTGCTGTTATGGGTCGAAGCCGGTTGTCATTCTGGATCAAGTCTCAGCGCACACCCTGCGTTTCCCGCACGCGCTTCGGCGGATCTACGCAAGGATGGTTGGCTGTGAAGTACGCCGATCCTGGTCGCTGCCCCGACTGCCGGGAGGCTTTCGAGCCCGGCACCAGCCCCTGCCCGCACTGCGGGCTGCCGCTGGAGAACGCCGTCGCGCAAGAGCTCTACGGCACCCTGTTGCGGGCCGACGTACTCATGACCCGGTTGCGGTCGATCCGGGAGGAGGCGAGCCGGGCCGCTCGCCCGACCCCGCCGCCCGCTCCCCTGCTGGTCGGCGCGCCGCCCGCGGCGCCGCCGGCGCATATCCAGCCCGAGCCCGACGCCACACCGCTCGCGGCCCCTGCACCGGCCCCGGCCGCAACTGCCATGGCCGGACCGGCGCCGTTCCCCGGCGCTCCGGTCGCCCGGCGGGCGCCGATCACGGTGCCGCTGATCCTGGTCGGCGTCGGCGTGCTCTTCCTGCTGGTTGCCGGCGTCGTCTTCCTCGCGGTCGCCTGGGCCACGATGGGCGTCGGCGGCCGCACCACGATGCTGGTCGTCTTCACCGCGCTCTTCACGATCGGTGGCGCGGTGCTGATGCATCTCGAGCTGCGCGCCGGCACCGAAGGCGTCTGGACACTCGCACTGGGACTGCTCGCCCTGGACATAGCCGGGATGAAGTACGCCGGTTGGCTCGATGGAGTCGACTGGGACCGTGGCTTCCTGGTCATCGTCGGTCTGGTCGTCTTCCTGGCCGGCCTCGCGATGTCCCTGATCGGCGCGCGCAGCGAGAAGCTCACCGCGGTGATCGGGCCACAGGTGGCGGCCGCCGGCGGCGTACTCACCGCCCTGATCGGCCTCGAGCTCATCTCCGACCTCATCTGGTTCCCGCTGGTCGCAGCGGTCATCGCCCTCGTCGTGGTGATCGTGGCGAGCAAGACCGACCTGCAGGCGCTGACCCTCGGCTCGATGGTCGTGATGGCGGGCTTCTGGTTGATGCTGCTCGTCCGCGGCCTGGCCGATCCCGCGCTGACCGGCTCCGAGCTGCTGCGAGGCGGCACCCTGCCCCTGCTGCTCGGCGCCGCCGCGGTGCTGACGGTCGTGGCGCTGCTGTTCCCGCTGCCCAAGGACGCGAAGGTCGCGATGGTCGGGGTGTCCCTCCTGATCGCGGCCTACACCTTCACCCAGCCCGCCCTCGATGACGGCGCCGTCACCCTGACGGTCGTGGCCGTGGTGGTCACCCTGGTCGCCGCCGGCGCGCTCATGACACTCCCCCGGCCCTGGCGCTGGGCCGCCACCGCGTTGACGCCGTACGCCGTGGGCCTCGGCATCACCGTCCTCATCCTGACGGTCTCGGCCGCCGTACGGCTCGCGGCCGTGCCGTGGACCGAGTCCGCGTTCTCCCCGGTCACCGGTCCGGAGCCGTTGCTGCCAGGCTGGCTGACCCTGCCGTCGCTGCTCGCGATCCTCGCCCTCGGCACCGCCTGGCTCTACCGATTCAACCCGCCCGCGTTCCGCACCTACCGGCCCACGGTCGGCTGGATCACCTTAGCCGGCGGTGTCTCCGGCTTCGCGATCACGGCCGCCTGCTACGGCGCCCCGCTGCTGTTCCCGGCCCTGCTGCTGCTCGGTGTCGCCGTCGCGCTGGCCTGGTGGGCGGAGCGGTGGCCGCGGCTGCTAGCCGCCGGCATCTTCGGGCTGGTCGCGCTGGCCGCCGCACTGCCTAGCGACCTGCTCACCGTGGTCGTCGCGCTCGCGCTGGCGGCGGTGGCTGCGTACGCGGGTCAGGGTCTGCTCGGCCCCGACCGCGAGGTCGTCGCCAGCTACTCGGTCACGACGCTCACCCTCGGTCTGTGGTCCCTCGCGCCGCTGGTCGACGTGGAGCGCCAGTGGGCCGCGTGCGTGATCGTGACGGTCCTCGGACTGATCACGCTCTTCCGCTTCCGTGGTTCGGGCTGGTGGGCGGCCGTGGGCTGTGCCGCGATCTCGATCGGCATCGGGGCGGTCGACGTCACTTGGGCGGCGGTCATGCTGAGCATCGCCACCGTCCTCGCCGCCGCCATCGGCCTGCACCACCGCCAGCCTGCCGCGCTGGCGGTGGCGGGCACCGTCGGGCTCGGCGCTGCCACCGCCGCAGTCCTCTCGAACGACGTGCTCGCGCTGGCCGTGACCGTCATCCTCACCGCCCTCGCCCTCATCGTCGACCGCGTCCAGTCCGGCACGACCAGGGAGGTCGCGACCGCCTACTGGATCCTCGCCCTGACCGCCGCCGTCTGGCAGGCGGCCCGGCTGGCCGACATCGAGCGTCCCTACACCGCGGTGGTGGTGGTCGTCGCGATGGGCGTGATCGTGCTCGTACGCCGCAGCCCCGCCATCGAGGCCGCGGCCGCCACCGGTGCCGCGGTATCGATCGGCCTGGGTTCCTTCAGCGAGGCCGGAGGGCTCGACACCGACTGGCTGGCGATCCTGCTGCTGATCGCCGGTGTCATGTGCATCGCGACGATCCTGCGCCACGAGCCGCAGCAGTCCGGACCGCGGCTCACGATCGCCGGTCTGCTCGGCCTGGGATCGCTCGGTGCGGCCTTCAGCAACGAGCTGCTGGCACTCGTGGTCGCCGGTGTGCTCACCGCCGCGGCGGTCGCCGTCGACCGGCTCACCCAGGAGCTGCAGACCAAGGCCGTCACCGCGCCCTACTGGATCATCACGCTGACCGCGTTCTGCTGGATGTTCGCCAACCTCAACGACATCCCCAAGCCGTACGCCGCGGCCGGGATCATCGTCATCCTGACCGTCGTCACCATCTTCCGGCTGCTGCCCTCCGCCGAGATCACCGCGGCGGTCGCCGCGGCCGTCACCATCGTCGTCGGCACGGTCACCCTCGGTCCCGAGATCGTCCTGACCCCGGACGGGCCGACCGCGGTCGGATCGCGCGGAGTCGATCTCCCCTGGCTGAGCATCCTGCTGACCCTCGCCGGCGCCGCGGTCTCCGCGCACGCGATCGCCCATCACGAGCGACGCTGGCTGGGTTGGGCCGGCGCCAGCCTGGCCACCATCGCGCTGTGGATCCGGCTGGCCGACACCTCGGCCACGACCTGGGAGTACTACACCCTGCCGCCCGCGATCGCGCTGGTCATCTACGGCGTGGTCAAGCTCCGCCTTGACCGGGAAGTCGCCTCGCTGCCGGTGCTCGGGCCGGGTGTCTTCCTCGCGCTCATCCCGTCCGTCCCGGCAGCCCTCCAGGATCCGGTCTCGATGCGGACCGCCCTGCTCGGCATCGCCTGCCTGGTCTTCATCCTCGGCGGCGCCTGGCTGCGGTGGTCAGCACCGCTGATCGGTGGCGCCCTGGTCGCCTCGGTCCTCGCCCTGGCGCAGATGCCGTCGGCGCAGACGCTGCAGCAGTGGTGGGTGCTCGGTGCAGCCGGACTCCTGCTGCTCTTCCTCGGCATCACCTGGGAGGCACGTCTCCACGACCTGCGCCGGGCCACCGCCTATGTGCGGGGGCTGCGTTAGGCGGTTGCCCACGTGCCCGGAAGACTGGAGCCGATGTTCCCCGAATTCAAGATCGTACGTCGCCAGCGCCCCGTCACGATCGCGGTCGAGTCCAGCACCTTCTCCCGGCCCGCGGCCAACGCCGCGATCGAGGCGGCCTGCGACGGCCCGGTCTCGCTGAGCTTCACCTCGGGTGGGGATGTGCTCACCGGGAGCTACGACGGGCGGCGGGTGTGGCTGGAGAC
Organism: Nocardioides sp. NPDC127503; assembly: GCF_040302165.1. Lineage (NCBI taxonomy): Bacteria > Bacillati > Actinomycetota > Actinomycetes > Propionibacteriales > Nocardioidaceae > Nocardioides > Nocardioides sp. NPDC127503. The sequence goes on from NZ_JBEORH010000005.1 coordinate 363,780, forward strand.
GACCGCCGGGTCGGGACGTACCTCTCACGCGAGCCGGCGCCACGGCAGGGCCGGACGTGGGGTCGGCAGGTTCGCACTGACACTGACCGGGACGATGCTGACCGCGCTGACCTGTGAAGACGGCGCGTGGGTGGCCAGAGCACGGGTCGATCTCACCGAGGTCGGGATCGAGCCGCGTGACGAGTCGTGGCTCCGCGGCCTGACCGCCGGCCACGAGGGCTCGGCCGAGGACGTCCGCACCGGCGCCTTCGGGCAGCTCGGCCTGCGCGACATCCGGGTGGTGACGTACGCCGACGGCTCGCCGTTCCGTGAGGACGACGGCACCCTGCTACTCACCGCCACCAGCGCCGGGCCGGGCTTCTTCCCCACGGCGCACACCTCGGTGTGGGCGCTGGACCCGGTGACGTACGACCTCGTCCATCGCGGCGCGCTCTACTTCCGCCGGGACGGCCTGGTCTACGGCGACCACGCCACCCACGTGGTGCGCGACGGCGACGAGTGGCTGGTCACGACGAGCACGTGGGGCGGCTTCAAGGCGCCCGACAAGACCGACCCCAGCAAGCCGTGGAACCCGGTCGGGGTCACGATCGCCCGCTCACGTACGGATCTGACCCGAGGGGAACACGTCCTCGACGCGACCCCGCTCGCGCTGCCGACCGACGGGCTCGCGTCCGTCGGAGTCTGGGATCCCCACGTCCTACGCCGCGACGGCGAGTGGCTGGTCGGCTACGTCAGCGCCAGGAAGTACTTCGACTTCCATACCGTGCTCGCCAGCGGACCGAGTCTGGACGCGCTCAGCCTGCGGGCAGCGCGACCCGACCGGACAGCCACCGAGGGCACCACGCTTGTCCCGCTGGGCGGCACAGTCGTCGTCGGCGCCAGCGACGGTCGCGACAACCCGCGTCGCGTCCGTGCTCACTACCCGATCTTCGACCTGGACCTCAACGAGGTCGCAGAGCTCCGGTCGGAGTACGTCTCGAACCTTCCGTGGCCCACTCTGATCCCGGTGGGGGACGAGTGGTTGCACGTCGCCTTCGACGGCACGCCTCACGGCGGCCGGCTAACCGGCTACGGCACTCACGGGGAGGTTGTCCTGAGCCGATCGATCAGGGACCGATCGGTCTGAGGGGATGTCGACCAGGACGTTGCCGCCGTTGGCCGACAAGCCCTAGTCGCGCGAGGATCCCGCGTCGTAATCCGACCAGTCGTCGTAGTCGTCCGGCTTCGGATCGGACTTCTGACTGGTGTCTTCATCACCGTGAAGTTCGCGCGCAAGGGCCCCGAAGTCCGTCTCATAGGTCCGGTACTTCAGGTCGCGTGCGACCTTCGTCTGCTTGGCTTTCGCTCGGCCGCGCCCCATAGGGTCCAGCCCCCTCGTCGCACTTGGCCGGGATAGTCCCGGGCTGTTCACAGGTTTCTCGTAGGGATAACGCTACCGGTTCATGCCAAGAAACCGCACGCCGGGGTGTCGAAAATCCGTTCGCTAGGAGCGAATGTTACTGAGGTCACACGAATCTGAGCCTGACGACTCGTCATTCGCCGTTCACCCTGACGACAGATTGCGGGGTCAGACGGTTGTCTCGCCGCGCATAGCCTCCCTTCCGATTCTTGGGAGACCTGACAACAACGCGTCTTGAACGGAAATGCAGTGACCGAACTGAGCGACATCCAGACCGACACCGCCTGTCCCTCGTGCAGCGACGAGGCTGCGCCCGCCGCCACCGACGGCCGGCGCTCCATGTTGTCCCTGCTTCCCATGGCCGGGCACACGCGCGGCAAGCGCAGCGCGGTGACCTGCGCCCTCAAGTGCGACAGCGCTTGCGCCAAGCCCGCGCCCAACACCTCAGACAACGGCTACTTCCGCGACATCGCCGGCAAGGCGCTCAGCCGCCGCCACGCGCTCGGCCTCGCCGGTGCGGGCGCGGTCGCCCTCGCCGTCGGCAGCAGCGGCCTGGCGGCCGCCGCCAGCCCCGTCCAGGCGGGTCTCGCCGCCGGCCGCGGCCACGGCGGGCGTACGAACCTGCCGTTCAAGGCGATCACCCCGGTCGCGGCCACCGAGGACACCTTCGTGGTGCCGCAGGGCTACACCTGGGAGCCGATCATCCGCTGGGGCGACCCGATCCTGCCCGGCGGCGTCCCCTTCGACGTCAACAGCCAGACCGCCGAGAAGCAGGCGCTCGCCTGGGGCTACAACAACGACTACACCGACGTCATCGTGACCAACAAGGCCGGCACCAAGGGCCTGCTGTGCTGCAACCACGAGTACGTCAACGCCGACATCATGTTCCCGCCGGACCTCGACGCCACCGAGCAGCTCGAGATCGCGATGGCCGCCCACGGCTTCGGGATCGTCGAGCTCGAGCGCTCCGGGCCGGGCAAGAAGTGGAACTACGTGCCGTCGGCTCCGAAGAACCGTCGCATCACGGCCTCGACCCCGTTCGAGTTCACCGGTCCCGCGGCCGGCAGCGACCTGCTCAAGACCGCGGCCGACCCGACCGGCACCGTCGCGCTGGGCACGATCGGCAACTGCGCCGGCGGCACCACGCCCTGGGGCACGATCCTGTCGGGCGAGGAGAACTTCAACGGCTACTTCCGGGCCACCGGCACCTCGGCGGCGGAGAAGCGCTACGGCCTGACCGATGCTGCCTCGACGTACGGCTGGGAGGCCATCGAGCCGCGCTTCGACGCGCGCTCGGCCGACTACGCCAACGAGCCGAACCGGTTCGGCTACATCGTCGAGATCGACCCGACCGACCCGACCTCGACCCCGCGCAAGCACACCATGCTCGGCCGCCTCAAGCACGAGGGCGCGAACATCGTCATCGCCGACAACGGTCACGTGGTGGCCTACACCGGCGACGACGAGCGGTTCGACTACCTCTACAAGTTCGTCTCCAAGGGCCGCTACGACAAGAACAACCGTCGTAAGAACCTCGAGCTCCTCACCGAGGGCAGCCTCTACGTCGCCCGCTTCCACGGCGACTCCCCGGCCACCGAGATCGACGGCACCGGCAAGCTGCCCAGCGACGGCAAGTTCGACGGCTACGGCCAGTGGATCCCGCTCGTGGTCAACGGCCGCAGCAAGGTCTCCGGGATGAGCGTCGAGGAGGTCCTCGTCCACACGCGCCTGGCCGCCGACAAGGCCGGCGCCACCAAGATGGACCGCTGCGAGGACGTCGAGCCCTCGCCGAAGACCGGCAAGGTGTACGTCGCCTGCACCAACAACTCGCAGCGAGGCACCACCGGCAAGGCCGGCGTGGACGAGGCCAACCCGCGCAACACCAACCGCGACGGCCACGTCATCGAGATCACCGAGGACGACGGCGACCACACCTCGCGCGTCTTCCGGTGGAACCTCATGATCGTCGCCGGCGACCCGGCCACCAACGCGTCCACCTACTTCGCGGGCTACCCGAAGGACAAGGTCTCGCCGATCTCCTGCCCGGACAACCTGGCCTTCGACTCCGAGGGCAACCTGTGGATCTCCACCGACGGCCAGCCGAGCTCGATCCAGAAGCTCGACGGGCTGTTCAAGGTTCCGCTGGAGGGTCGCGAGCGCGGCCACGTACAGCAGTTCCTCGCGGTGCCTCGCGACGCCGAGACCTGCGGCCCGGTCATCCATGACCGCGACGGTTCGGTCTTCGTCGCCGTCCAGCACCCGGGCGAGGAGGGGACCTGGGACGCGCCGAACTCCCTCTTCCCCGACTACGTCGAGGGCACCGCCGGCGAGGGCGAGTTCGCCGGCCCGCGGCCGTCTGTCGTGCAGGTGCTCAAGGCCTGATCGTCCTCGGGACGGGATACCCGGTTAACCGGTGAAACCTGCACTTCTCAGGTGATGCAATGCCAGAGAAGTGCAGGAATACCCGGTTAACCGGGTATCCCTACGAGCTCACCAGCCCGCGTACGACCCGGTGAGCTCGACCTTGCCGCCAGGCGTGGCGGTGACCTCACCGGCGGCCCAGGCGCGGATGTCGTAGCCGGCGAGGATGCGTACGGCTTCGTCGACGTCCTCGGGGTCGATCAGCGCGACCATGCCGACGCCGCAGTTGAGGGTCATCTCCAGGTCCTGCAGGGCCACGGAGCCGGTGCGGCGGACGAGGTCGAAGACGGGGGCCGGGGTCCAGGTGGTGCGGTCGATGCGCGCGGAGAGCTCCGGCGGCATGACCCGCTCCAGGTTGGCGGCGAGCCCGCCCCCGGTGACGTGGGACATGGCGTGGGTCTTGGTCCCACGAGCGAGATCCAGGCAGGCCTTGGCGTAGACGCGGGTCGGGGTGAGGAGCTCCTCGCCGAGCGTACGGCCGAACTCGGCGACCTCCGCATCGAGCGTGTAGGCGCCGGAGTTGAGCAGCACGTGGCGGACCAGGGAGAAGCCGTTGGAGTGCAGGCCGGAGGCCTCCATGGCGAGGACGACGTCGCCCTCCTTGACCAGGTTCGCGCCGAGCAGGTTGTCGGCCTCGACGACGCCCGTGGCCGCGCCGGCCACGTCGTACTCGTCAGCCCCGAGCAGCCCCGGGTGCTCGGCGGTCTCGCCGCCGACCAGCGCGCAGCCGGCCTCGACACAGGCCTCCGCGATGCCCTTGACGATCGCCGCGACCCGCTCCGGGACGACCTTGCCGGTGGCGATGTAGTCGGTCATGAACAGCGGCTCGGCGCCGCAGACGACCAGGTCGTCGACGACCATGCCGACCAGGTCGAACCCGATCGTGTCGTGCTTGTCCAGCGCCTGCGCGATCGCGACCTTGGTGCCGACACCGTCGGTGGAGGTGGCCAGCAGCGGGCGCTCGTACGCCTTCAGGGCACTCGCGTCGAAGAGACCGGCGAACCCACCGACCCCGCCGAGCACCTCGGGGCGCCGGGACTTCTCGATCCAGACCTTCATCAGATCCACGGCGCGGTCGCCGGCGTGGATGTCGACACCTGCTGCGGCGTACGCGTTATGGCTCTGGGTCACGTCAAGATCTCCGATCACGGGTTGTTCAGGACCGGAAGGGCCTTGCCCTCGGTCGGGGACTGCAGCGAGACCTCGAGGAGGTGCTTGCCGAGCATGCTCTCGTCGGGCAGCTCTACGGGGTATTCGCCGGTGAAGCAGGCCGTGCAGAGCGAGGTGCGCTCCTGGCGGGTCGCGGAGATCATCCCGTCGAGGGAGATGTATCCGAGCGAGTCCGCACCGACCGAGGCGGCGATCTCGTCGACGGAGAGACCGTTGGCGATCAGCTCGGCGCGGGTGGCGAAGTCGATGCCGTAGAAGCACGGCCACTTGACGGGCGGCGACGAGATCCGCACGTGGACCTCCAGGGCGCCGGCCTCACGCAGCATCCGCACCTGGGCGCGCTGGGTGTTGCCGCGCACGATCGAGTCGTCGACCACGACGACCTTCTTGCCGCGCACCATGTGCTCGAGCACGTTCAGCTTGAGCCGGATGCCGAGCTGGCGCAGGGTCTGGGAAGGCTGGATGAAGGTCCGCCCCACGTAGCCATTCTTCACGAACGCCTGGCCGAAGGGCAGGCCGCTCTCCAGCGCGTAGCCGGTCGCGGCGGGGATGCCGGACTCGGGCACCGGGATGACCAGGTCGGCGTCGACCGGGAACTCGCGAGCCAGCTCGCGGCCCATCTCGACGCGGGACTCGTGGACGTTGCGGCCGGCGATGTTGGCGTCGGGGCGGGCCAGGTAGACGTACTCGAAGACGCAGCCCTTGCGGTCGGCCTCGGCGAACCGCACCGAGCGCAGGCCGGACTCGTCGATGATGATCATCTCGCCGGGCTCGACCTCGCGGACCACGCTCGCGCCGACGGTGGCCAGCGCGGCGTCCTCGGACGCGATCACCCAGCCGCGGTCGAGGCGGCCGAGCACGAGCGGGCGGATGCCCTGCGGGTCACGCGCGGCGAACAGGGTGTCCTCGTTCATCCACACCAGCGAGAAGGCGCCGTTGATCGTCGGCAGCACCTCCAGCGCGCGCGCCTCCAGCGAGGAGTCGGGGTGGAAGGCGAGCAGCTCGGTGAGCAGCGAGGTGTCGTTGGTCGAGACCGGGGCGTGGCGGCCTTCGGAGTGCTCGGGCAGCGCCTCGACGGCGGAGCGCATCTCGGCGACGTTGATCAGGTTGCCGTTGTGGCCGAGGGCGACGGAGCCGTCCGGCGTCGGCTTGAAGATCGGCTGCGCGTTCTCCCACACCGAGGCACCGGTGGTGGAGTAGCGGGCGTGGCCGATGGCGACGTGGCCCTTGAGCGACTCGAGGGTCGGCTCGTCGAAGACCTGGCTGACCAGGCCCATGTCCTTGTAGACGAGGATCTGGCGTCCGTTGCTGACCGCGATACCCGCCGACTCCTGGCCGCGGTGCTGCAGCGCGTACAGGCCGAAGTACGTCAGCTTCGCGACGTCCTCGCCCGGCGCCCACACACCGAAGACACCGCAGTGGTCCTGGGGACCCTGGTCGTGGGGGTCGAGGGCGGCGGTGAGCCGGCCGTCGCCACCCTTGCGTCGGGACACGTGCCTACCTGAGCTGGTGAGGTTGACCACGGCATCGAGTGTAAGGGCGTACGCAGGCGATCACCGAACCCTTGACAGTCCTGTAAGGGTGGTCACATGAACGTCTCGGAATCATGAATGTAAAGAACGATCCACGTCTGCCCTACCGCCCGGGACCGACATCCCGGATAATCGATCCGATGACTTCTCCAGCGCCCAAGCCCGCCGGCGGTCACCGACTGACGGTGCCACCGGGATTCGCCCCACCACCGTTGGGCGGGAAACGCGCCAGAAGCGACCTCACCACGACGATGACCACGATCACGACCGATCTGGCCGAGATCGGTGGTCTGCTCACCCCCGGTGAGGATCTCTCCGACCTCCAGCTGATCGCCGACAGCCTGACCGCGCTGGCGGGCTTCGAGATGGCCACGATCAGCGTTGCGCGGGCCGATGGCCACCTCCACATGGTGGTCGTCTCGGGCCAGGACTCCGCCCGCGCTGACCTGCTCGGCACCGTGACCCCGATCGAGCGGCTCGAGGCTGAGCTCGCCCGGGCCGACGACTGGGGCATCTTCAAGTTCGTGCCGGCGGAGCGGCTGGACCCGACCGCGGATGTGTACGGCTGGATCCCGACGATGACGACGGTCGACGCCGCCGGCGCCTGGAACCCGCTCGACCTGCTGGTCGCACCGCTGCGCGACGACGACGGCAAGCTCCGCGGGACCCTGATCGTCGACGTACCGACCGACGGCCTCCGCCCCAACCCGGAGAAGCGCGCCGTGCTCGGCCGCCACGCGGTGCAGGCGCAGCGCGCCATCCTGCTCGCCCTGGAGCGTGAGGAGCTCTCCGAGCAGGTACGCCTCGCCGAGGCCGCTCGCGACGTGATCCGCCGCGCCGGGCGCGAGCTGGATCCCGACGAGATCCTCAACTCGCTGAGCACCGGGCTGGTCGACGTGCTCGACCTGACCGACTTCTGGCTGCACATGTCCAAGCCGGGCGGCCGCGGCATCCGCACCAAGGTCTACCGGGAGGACTTCAAGCTCCCGATCGATGACCTGACCAGCCCGTTCATGGTCGACTACGGGCAATACCTCTGGGACCAGCGCAGCATCACCGTGCAGACCCCCGACGGCGCCGAGCGGCTCCCCCACCCCGACGCGGAGGCGCAGCGGCTGATCACCGAGTGGATCCGCCACTACAAGGTCGGCTCGATCGTCGGGGTCCCGATCGGCTCCGGCCAGACGTGGTACGGCGCGATGCTCCTCGGCCGCGGTCCCGAAAAGCCCCACTGGAGCGAGCTCGAGCTGATCACCGCCGCCGACCTCGGCCGCGACTTCGGCCGTGTGGTCCACAACTCCAGGGCCTACCTGCGCCAGAAGGCGGCGGTCGACTCCCTGCGTGAGCTCGAGGCCCACAAGAGCCGGCTGATCGCGACGGTCGCCCACGAGCTGAAGAACCCCCTCTCCGCGTTCCGGTGGAACATCGAGTCGCTGCCCTACGCGGAGTCCGAGGAGGAGTACGCCGAGGTGCTGACCGCACTGACGCGCAACCGCGACCGCACCGAGAAGATCGTGGCCGACCTGGCGATGCTGTCGAAGGTCTCCGACCCCGACCACCTGCCGACCACCGTGCCGATCCAGGTCGCGCCCGTGCTCGAGGAGATCCACAGCCAGCTCAACGCCGAGATGCCCACCAGCGACGCCCACGAGCTCGTCTTCGAGATGCCCTCCAACGACGTCTACGTGACTCTGGCTCCGGGCGATCTGGACCGGGTGGTGATCAACCTGGTCACCAACGCGATCAAATACAGCCCCGAGGGTGGTCAGGTCATCGTGAGCACGCGCACCAGCCCCGGCTGGTTCGAGCTCCGGGTGACCGACCACGGCCTCGGGATCTCCCCGGAGGACCAGGACCGGCTCTTCACCGAGTTCTTCCGTTCGACCAACCCCACAGCCCTCAAGCAGCCGGGCACAGGCCTCGGCCTGACGATCGTGTCCCGAATCGTCAGTCGCCGCGGCGGACTGATATCCGTCGACTCGACCCCTGGTGTGGGAAGCACATTCCGTGTGACGCTTCCCATTGTTTAACCTTACGCACCGGTAACGGGTTGCATTTCCATCTCGGCGGAGAACTCATGACCAGTACGCCCTCAGAGGGTCCGGACGCGCCAAGCGGCGCCTCCGAGGCGTACCCGAGCCCTGATCCCGGTCTGCAGCTGATCGCCGAGGGGGTCACCGAGCTCGTCGGCTTCGGCGCCGCCGTCATCAACATCCGCCGCGGGGACGAGTTCGAGATCGTCGCCGCCTACGGCGACGAGACGGGCCACACCGTCGAGGGCGAGATGACCGTCGCCGAGATGCTCGGCACCCGGTTCCCGGTCTCGGTGGTCACCGACCTGCTGGACATGTCCGTGGACTGGGGCGACATCAAGTTCGTCCCCCACGAGAAGAACACCATCGGTGAGGCGGAGGGCTACTGGGTCCCCGACACCGACGAGGACATCCTGAAGGACCCGCAGGACTGGCACCGGCTCGACGAGCTGCTGGCGCCGTTCTACGACGAGAACGGCGAGCTCGTCGGCGTACTGTCGATCGACCGCCCGACCAACGGCCGCAGGCCCGGTCGGCGGCAGCAGCGGATCCTCAACCGGTTCGCCCGCCAGGCGCGGCGCGCGGTGCTGCTGAGCCTGCAGCGCGAATACCTCGAGGAGCGGGCCAACAACCTGCTCGAGGCCCAGAGCTTCCTGCGCGAGGCCAACTCCCAGCTCGGTCTGACCGGGGTGCTCGAGGCCACCCAGGAGGCGATGAGCCGCGGTCTCGACGCCGACGGTCTCTACGTGCAGGCCCAGGACGGCGAGGGCGGGTCCGTGGTCTATGCCTCCCCCGGCCTCAGCTGGAACGCCACCGAGACCGGCAACATCGCGGCAGGACAGGCCTACCAGGCCACCCGGCTGTGGAACGAGGCCCAGCACGCGATCGTCAACCGCGAGCTGCTCCGGCATACGCTGCACCACGGCGATGCGGAGCAGAAGAAGTTCGCCAAGATCGGCCTCGAGTTCCTGGACGCGGTCGACGCCGACTCGCTCCTGGTCGTGCCGATCGGCGTCGAGACCACCGCGCTCGGCCACCTGGTGCTACTGCGAGGTTCGGGACGGCCGCGCTGGACCGACGCCGAGGGGCGCCTCGCGATGGAGTTCGGCCGCGACTTCGGGCGCATCGTGCTCACCTCCAACGCCTACACCCAGGAGCGTGACCTCGCCCAGCGGCTCGCCACCGCCGACAAGGTGCACAGCCGGCTCATCGAGGCCGTCGCGCAGGAGCTGCACAACCCGCTCACCGCCCTGACCACCGGCATCGACGCGATGCGTCACGAGGACCGCGGATCGCCGACCTGGTTCCAGCAGGTCGGCAACCTGATCAGCCGGTCCGACCAGCTGGTCTCGATGGTCGACGACCTGCTGCTGTTCTCCCGCTTCTCCGACCCGTCGTCGCGGCCGTCCCTGACCCACGTCGACCTGACCTCTCTCCTGCAGGAGATCTTCGAGCAGAGGACGTACGAGTCCGAGAAGCGTGGCATCGAGGTCAGCATCGACGTGCCCCCGCGCAGCGTCTATGTGCTGGGCGACCGCAGCGAGATCAAGGCGGCGATCCTCCGCTTGGTCGACAACGCGCTGGTCTACACCCACCGCGGCGGCCACGTGCGGCTCTACATCGTGGAGAGCGCGAGCGAGGCGGCCATCTCGGTGACCGACAACGGCGTCGGCATCCCCGCGGCCGAGCAGATCCAGGTCTTCACCGAGTTCTACCGCGGGTCCAGCCAGGCGATCGGCGGCCGGAAGGGCGTCGGCCTCGGTCTCAGCATCGTCGACCGGGTCGCGCGCCGCCACGACGGCCGCGTCACGCTGCGCTCGGAGCCCGGCACCGGCACCCGCGTCTCCCTCGTCCTTCCGCTGGCCAACGACGCCACCTCGCTTGGTTAACCAACGGTCACAATCTGGTCGAGACGGACGCCTACGGCTGCACAGCGCGCGCGTTTCGTGCAACACTCCGTGGTGCCCAGGTCCTCAGGACTGCCACGCAGTTGCAACACCCTCCCTGACCGACCTACCCGAGAGCAAGGATGCCCCCACCACAGTCAGTCGATGCCCTCGACGTGCCTACGAGCACGCCGAGCAGGACGTCGCTGCCGGTGGCAGATCCCGCTCTCCAGATGATCTCCGAGGGCATCTGCGAGCTGCTCGGCTTCGGGATCTCCGCGATCAACGTGGTCCGTGGCGACGAGCTCGAGGTGGTCGCGGTCCACGGCTTCACCAGCGGCCTGAACGCGCACGGGCGACGGCAGACGGCCGAGGAGATCCTCGGCACCCGGTGGGCCCTCTCCGACCTGCGTGACAACCTCTCCCGCGGCGAGAACTGGGGCGCCTGGCGATTCATCCCCCAGGAGCGGGTGAACCTTCACGAGGGCAGCTGGGTCTCCACCACCAACATGATCGACGCCGACGACGCCTGGCACCCCCACGACATGCTGATCGCGCCGATCCTCGGCGACGACGGCTCCATCCAGGGCTGCCTCTCGGTCGACATGCCGGTCAGCGGCCGCCGGCCCGACTTCACCCAGCGTCGAGTGCTCAACCGGTTCGCGAAACGTGCCCAGCGAGTCGTACGCGGCTACCTCGAGCGCGAGCGGCTCTACGAGCGCGCCGCGAACCTCGAGACCGCCAAGGAGTTCCTGCGCGACGCCAGCTCCAAGCTCAGCCTCGCCGACGTGCTCGACGCCAGCCACGACGCGCTGATCCGCGGCCTGGGCGCCGACGGGATCTGGATGGCGACCAAGGGCCCCCACAACGAGATGGTCGTGCACGCGACCCCGGGCCTCAACTGGGACCCCGACCCGGGCCTGGCCGCGCTCACCTCGAGGAACACCTCCCGCTACTGGGCGGAGGGCACCTACTCGATCCTGTGCCGCGAGCGGATCCCCAGCTCCTCGGAGTGGAGCGAGCAGGCCGACATCGCCAACAAGTTCTTCGAGACCCTGGGAGCCGAGAGCGCTCTGGTCGTACCGGTCGGCGCCGACCACGAGTGGCTCGGCCACATCGTCCTGCTCCGCTCACCCGGACGGCCCACCTGGACCGACGCCGAGGGCCGGCTCGCGATGGAGCTGGGCCGCGACTTCGGACGCATCGTGCTCACCGCCAACGCCTACACGCAGGAGCGCGACCTCGCCCAGCAGCTCGCCTACGCCGACCGCGAGCGCAACCGGCTGATCGAGGCCGTCGCCCGCGAGCTCCGGATCCCGGTGAACGCGCTCGGCACCTCGCTGAACGCGCTGGCCAGCGAGCACGTGAACACCCTGCCGTGGATCGTCCAGGTGGAGACGCTGACCGTACGCAGCGCCCAGATCGAGGGCATCGTCAGCGACCTGCTGCTCCTCTCCCGGATCCGCGACCCAGCCAACGCTCCCGGCGAGACCACGATCGAGGTCTCCGAGATGCTCGACGACGTGCTCGACGAGCTCGATCCCGACGCAGCTCAGAAGGACATCGAGTGCGTCCTGACGACCCCGACCGGGCCTGCGTACGTCGTCGGTGACCCGCGCGAGCTGCGCGCGGCCTTCCTGCATCTGGTGAAGAACGCACTGACCTACAGCTACCGCGGCTCGCGGGTGCAGGTGATGCTCTACAGCGCCGGCAGCGAGGTCACGATCGTCGTCGCCGACGCCGGTGTCGGCATCGCCGAGGAGGAGCTGTCTGAGGTCTGCCAGCCATTCTTCCGAGGCACCAACTCCGCGCTGGGTGGTTCGCGCGGAGCTGGGCTCGGGCTGACGCTGGTCGACCAGATCATCAAGCGCCACCATGGAGCTCTCGAGATCGGCTCACCCCCGGGTGGAGGCACCCAGGTGGCAGTGACGCTCTTCGGTGTCTAGCTTCCCAGCTTCTGGAGCAGCAACGCCTCGGCGACGACGACCCTCCGGAACTCGGCCAGGTGGAGGCCCTCGTTGGCGCCGTGGGCGCGGGTGTCGGGGTCCTCGACGCCCGTGACCAGCACGCTGGCCTGCGGGAACGCCTCGAGGAACTCCGCGATGAACGGGATCGAGCCGCCTACGCCCATGTCGATCGGGGCGGTGCCGTCCCAGGCCTCGGTGAAGGCGGCACGGGCGGCGTCGTAAGCCGGGCCGGTCGCGTCCAGGGCGATCGGCTCACCGGTGTCGACGACCTTGGTGGTCAGCTCGGCGCCCCACGGGACGTGCTTCTCCAGGTGCTGGGTCAGGGCGGCGACGGCGTTCTCGCCGGTGTCGCCGGGGGCGATCCGGATGGTGACCTTGGCGCGTGCGGTCGGGGACAGCGTGTTGGAGGCGCCGTCGACCTTGGGTGCGTCCAGACCGGTGATCGTGATCGCCGGCTGCGTCCACATCCGCTCGACGGCGCTGCCCTTGCCGACCCACTGCAGGCCGGCGAGAGCGCCGGACTCGGCACGGAGCCGCTCCTCGGGGTAGTCGACGTCGGCCGCCGGGCCGGAGACGAGCCCGTCCACCGCAGGAGCGCCGTCCTCGTCCCAGAGGGAGTTGAGGAGGCGTACGAGAGCCATGATCGCGTCGGGAGCGAGACCGCCCCACATGCCGGAGTGGACCGCGTGACCCAGGGTGCGGAGCTCGACGTCGACGCGGATCAGACCACGCAGCGACGTCGTCAGCGCGGGGACGCCGATGTCCCAGTTGCCGGAGTCGGCGATGACGATGACGTCGGCGCGCAGCTTGTCCTGGTACTTCCCGAGCAGCTCGGGGAGCGTCGCGGAGGCGACCTCCTCCTCGCCCTCGATGAAGAGGCGGACGGTGACGGGGAGTTCACCGTTCTCGTCGAGGCTGGCAAGAGCCCGGACCGCACCGATGTGGGCCGCGATGCCGGCCTTGTCGTCGGCCGCACCGCGCCCGTAGAGCCGGTCGCCGACCTCGGTGGGCTCGAACGGCGGGGTGTTCCAGTCGGCGTGGTCGTTCTCCGGCTGGACGTCGTGGTGGGCGTAGAGCAGCACCGTCGGGGCACCTTCGGGGCCCTTCTTCTCACCGACGATGGCCGGCGGGGCGCCGTCGAAGGCGCGCACGATCTCCACGTCGAAGCCCTCGGCCGCGAAGAGGTCGCGGGTCATCTCCGCGCTCTTCTCGACCTCGCTCAGGCGCTCCGGGTCCGCACTCACGGACTCGATCCGCACCAGGTCCTCGAGGTCCTTGCGGATCGCAGGGAAGAGGTCGTCTACACGGGCCTTGATGTCTTCGGTGGAGTGGCTCATAGGGTGAGATTACAAGGGTAGATAAGCCGACAGGTCGGTGCGTTCCCCCGAGGCCCTGACCCGGGCCTGATCGACGGCATCTGACCAGGTCATCGCCCCGGTGGCGAGGGCGATCCAGGTGACCGCGTCGGTCTCGATCACCGCCGGCGGAGTGCCGCGGGTGTGCCTGACACCTTCGACGCACTGCACCGCGGCGTACGGCGGGACGCGGACCTCCACGCTCCTGCCCGGCGCGCGCTCCTCGAGCACGGCGAGGAAGTGCTTGGTCAGCAGCCGCAGGTCGGCCTTGGCGGGCTCCTCGGCGCGTACGCGACCAAGAGCTTCGGCCACGTCGGCGGCGGCCGCGGGCTTGAGTCGAGCTGGCACGTCCTCACCCTATCTTCGGCAGTTGCCCACCATCTTCGGCAGTTGCCCACCTCGGCGGCGCGCGACCACTACGCTCCGTTGACGTGGGACTGGAGAGACTCGAGTCGGAGATGGTGCTGAAGACTGTCGAGACGCTGCACGGACGGATCGCGGCACGCTTCCCCGACCGGGGCCTGGTGAAGGTCGCCGAGGAGCTGGCCGGCCTGATCCGGGAGTCCTCGGGTGCCGGGGACCGGCTCCGGCAACGGTTGGTGTGGACGCGCGCGGTCTCCCGCGTGCTGATCCTGGCCGTCCTCGCGCTGACGCTGGTCGCCATCATCTGGGGCCTCGCGACGGCGTTCGGCGACGAGACGCTCACCGGCGTCCAGTGGCTGCCGCTGATGGAGAGCACCGTCAACGACCTCATCTTCGCCGCGGTCGCGGTCTTCTTCCTCTACACGATCCCGGAGCGGCTGCTGCGGTCGCGGGCGCTGAAGCTGCTGCACCGGCTGCGCTCGCTGGCCCACATCATCGACATGCACCAGCTCACCAAGGACCCCGAGCGGCTGCGTACGGGGTTCAAGGAGACCTCGGCCAGCGTGAAGTTCACCCTCGATGCCGACCAGCTGATCCACTACCTGGAGTACTGCTCCGAGCTGCTCAGCCTCGTCGGCAAGACGGCCGCGCTGTGTGCCGAGGACTCCCAGGACAACGTCGTCCTGGACACGGTCAGCACCGTCGAGGGCCTCACCGTCGACCTCTCCCGCAAGATCTGGCAGAAGATCCAGGTCGTCGGCGAGCTGCGTGAGGACCAGTCCTCCTCATCTGTTTAGGTCCGTTGTATGAGTTCACGGACGGAATGGTCGATCCTCGCGGTCGACACCGGCTCCGGTGAGACCCTCGTCGAGTCCGCCCCGGACCTGCTGCTGCCGACGGCCAGCGTCGCCAAGATCTTCCTGCTGCACCACCTCGCCGAGCTGCTCGACGAGGACCCATCGCTGGGAGAGCTGATGCTGCGCAAGGACAGCGTCGCACCGGTCGCCGACAGCGGCCTGTGGCAATACCTCGACGTCCCCGCGCTGACCATGAACGACTGTGCCCGGCTGGTCGGCGCGGTCTCGGACAACCTGGCCACCAACGTGCTCCTCGACCATGTCGGGCTCGCTCCGGTCCAGGCCGTCGCGCGGCGGCTGGCCGCGGGCGGGTCGATGCTGAACGACTCGGTCCGGGACGTACGCAGGCCCGAGGACCCGCCGATGCTCTCCATCGGCTGTGCGGCCGACTGGGTCGCCTACTTCCGTACGCCGCACCCCACCGTCCTGTCCTGGCTGGCCCCGTCCACCGACCTGTCGATGGTCTCCGCCGCCTTCGGCCTAGACCCGCTGGCCCACATCGAACAGGACACGGACCTGCGGGTCTGGAGCAAGACCGGCACCGACGACGGGGTCCGCGCCGAGGTCGGGCTGCTCGACGTCGGTGGCCGGCAGGCTGCGTACGCGGTCATCTGCCGTTTCCAGGGTGAGGTCATCCCGGTGCTGGCTCAGATGAGGGCGTACGGCACCCTGATCCTGGATGCGTTGCAGGACGGCGACGCTTCAGGCCCCGGTCCGGCACGGTAGGAGATCAGTTGTTCAGCATCGACCTCGGGTACGGCGCGGAGATGGTCCTGCGTGACCGATCGACCGACTTCGCCGTCCACAAGCTCATCAACGCCAACCTCGACCACCTCCGCGAGTGGGAGCCGTGGGCTCACGGGCAGCAGACCATGCTCAGCGTCGCCGGGTTCGGCACCTACCTGCTGGGCCAGTGGGTCAAGGGCGAGGCGGTCCCCTGCGTCATCCGCCAGGACGGCCAGGTCGCCGGCGCCACGACCGCGCGGATCAACCTCTACGAGAAGTCGGCCACGATCGGCTACTGGCTGGGCGAGGCGTACGAGGGCCGGGGCCTCATCACCCGGGCCGTCTCGGCGATGCTGGACACGCTCTTCAACGAGTACGACATCGCCCGGGCGATCATCGACACCTCGGTCATGAACAAGCGCAGCCGTGCGGTCGCCGAGCGTCTCGGCTTCACCCACGAGGGCACCATGCGCGGCGCGCAGGCCTACCCCGGCGAGCGCCGGGACCTGGTGGTCTACGGGCTCCTGCGCGAGGAGTGGCTAGGGCGCGACCGCGCCTGAGCGGACGAACCGCTCCCCCGCCTGCTTGACCAGCTCGGCCAGCTCGGCGGGCTGCTCGACGGTGAAGTCCGCCTCCACACCGGCCAGGATCATCATCGGCCAGCCCAGATCGTCGACCTGCATCCGCAGTCGGCAGCCACCCTCGGCGGGCTCGACCTCGCCCCAGCGCCCCACCCGCTGCGCGACCACGTCGGGCTCGACGCCGAAGAGCACGCAGACGTCGTGGGCCGCCGGGCGGGCGCGGATCCCCGCCTGCACGTACGTCGCCGCATCCCCGCCCGGGATCTCCCGCGGGCGGAACATCTGTCCGGTGGTCGCCGGGTCGCTGACCCGGTCGACGCGGAAGGAGCGCCAGTCCTGGCGGACCCGGTCGTAGGCGAGGAGGTACCAGCGGTTGCCGAGCGTCACCAGCCGGTGGGGCTCGACGCGGCGCCGGGTCGGCTCGGCCTCGGGCGCCTGATAGGTGAACGTCAGCGCCTCGTCGTCGCGGCAGGCCTGCGCCAAGATCCCGAGCACGCCGGCGTCCAGCGGCACCCGGCCGCCCCAGGGGATGGAGTCGGTCTGCGAGGTCACCGCGTCCATCCGCCGTCGCAGTCGCGGCGGCATCAGCGCGACGACCTTCCCCAGCGCCTGGGCGGAGATGTCCCCCATCCCCGCGACCATGCCGGCAGCCGCGGTGCGCAGCCCGACGGCGATCGCGACCGCCTCCTCGTCGTCGAGCAGCAACGGCGGCAGCGCGTTGCCGGCCCGGAGCTGGTAGCCGCCGGCCACCCCTCGGGTGGCGTCCACGTCATAGCCGAGATCGCGCAGCCGCTCGATGTCGCGCCGCAGCGTACGGTCGCTGACCTCGAGGCGTACGGACAGCTCCGTGCCTGGCCAGAAACGATGGGTCTGCAGCAGGGAGAGAAGCTGCAGCATCCGGGCGCTCGTGCTCATGACACTGACCCTAGGCGCCATTGCGGTCAGTTCGTGGCCTGATTCCGGTGAACCTGGATCGAGCCCGCGCGACGGTCGGCTCGCCCCCTCCTCGAGCCGACCGTCGCCGCGCTACCTCTCTCTTACCCATTCGCCAGACTTCTAAACCGCATCTCGGAAGAAACTTTCAAAAGCGGACAGAAGCTGACCGGAAGAGGTCAGAGGCTGGAGACATGACGAACCACAGCAACCAGCGGCCGGTGATCCGCACTCAGGCGCTGACCAGGCACTTCACCCGAAGCAAGAAGACCGTCGAGGCCGTACGCGGGCTCGATCTCGAGATCCACCAAGGTGAGCTCGTCGCCTTCCTCGGCCCGAACGGAGCCGGCAAGTCGACCACCTTGCGGATGCTGACCACCCTCATCCCGCCCACCTCCGGCACCGCCGAGGTCGCCGGCCATGACGTCGTCCGCTCACGCGGCGCCGTGCGGCGCTCGATCGGCTACGTCGGTCAGGGCAACGCCGCCGCGTTCATCCAGCGTGGCCGTGACGAGCTGATGTCCCAGGCCCGCGCCCACGGCATCCCGCGAGCCGCCGCGAAGGCGCGCATCGAGGAGCTGCTCGTGGCCTTCGACCTCCAGGAGTACGCCGACCGCCCGGTCCAGACGCTCAGCGGGGGCCAGCGGCGCCGGCTCGACATCGCGATCGGGCTGCTCAACCACCCCGAGGTGCTGTTCCTCGACGAGCCGTCGACCGGCCTCGATCCGCAGAACCGCGCCAACCTGCAGGAGCAGATCCGCCGGCTCCACGAGGACGGCACCACGATCGTGCTCACCACCCACTACCTCGAGGAGGCGGACGCACTCGCCGGACGGGTCATCGTCATCGACCACGGCGTGGTGATCGCCGACGACACCGCCACCCGGCTCAAGGAGAGGCTCGGCGACCTGGTGCTCCTCGGCTTCGGCAGCGAGGCGGATGCCACGGCCGCCGCGGCTCGCGCCGAGTCGGCGCTGTCCGGTCCGACCGTCATCGAGCGCACCGGGACACAGGTCTCGATCCGCACTCCGCGCGGCGCCGACAGCGCGCCGGCGATGGCCATCGACCTGGTCGCCCACGGCACTCCCGCGATCCGCATGGAGGTCCGCACCCCCACCCTCGACGACGTCTTCCTCGACCTGACCGGCCGCAGCCTGCGCGAGTCGGCCCAGTCCGCCACCCAGACCGAAGGAGCAGCAGCATGACCACCCTCACCGTCCCGACCGCACAGGTCCGGCGCACCACCCCGGTGCCGAGCCGCCCGACCGGCTTCCTCACCGACACCTGGACCGTGCTGCTCCGCGAGCTCACGCCCAAGCTGCGCCAGCCCGCCTCGATGCTCTTCGCGATGATGCAGCCGCTGGTCTTCCTGGGCCTCTTCGCGCCGCTCCTGCCGGCAGTCGAGAGCGGCAGCGCACTGCAGTGGTTCGTGCCGGGCATCGTCGTCATGACCGCACTGATGGGCGCCTCGATGACCGGCGCGGACCTGACCGCCGAGATCCGCTCCGGCTCCCACGAACGGCTGCTGGTCTCACCCCTGTCGCGGCCGTCCCTCCTGGTCGGACGGGCCCTGAAGGAGGTCGTGCCGGTGCTGTTCCAGACGGCCGTCATCCTCGCCGTGGTGACCCCGTTCAGCTTCGACCTCCACCTCGGCGGGGTCCTGGTCGGGGCCGTCATCGTCTCGCTCTTCGCGATCGGCCTGGGTGCGCTCAGCTTCGCCCTGGCCACCGCCGCGAAGGAGCAGGACTGGGTCTTCTGGACGGTCCAGCAGATGCTGATATTCCCGCTGCTGCTCCTCTCCGGCGTCCTCCTCCCCCTCGACGGCGCTCCCGGCTGGCTGCGGTTCCTCAGCGACATCAACCCGATGACGTACGTCGTGGAGGCGGAGCGGGCGCTCTTCGCCGGTCAGTTCCCGGCCGATGTCGTCATCGGGGGCTTCGTCGCGGCAGCTGTCGTCGCGGTGGGCGGGGTGCTCGTCGGCGTACGGACCATGGAGAGGTCGAGCTGAAGTCGGGCCAGAACCCGCTTGACCTCAAGTTCACTTCAACTTCCACACTGGACGCATGACACCCCGACTCCGCACGGCCCCGAGCCCGACAACGATCGTGCTCACCGTCATCGCCGGCACGGTGATGATCCCGATCGACATCACGATCGTCGCGGTAGCGATCGCCCGTCTCTCCCAGGAGACGGGCGCTTCGCTGCCGGTGATCCAGTGGGTCGCCACCGGCTACACGCTCGCCCTGGCAACGGTCATCCCGGCCGCGGCCTGGGCGATCAGCCGGTTCGGCGCCCGCCAGGTCTTCCTGACCGCGATCGGCGTCTTCACCATCGGGTCCGGCCTGGTCGCGGCCTCGTGGAACGTCGAGTCGCTGATCGCGTTCCGGGTGCTGCAGGGGCTCGGCGGCGGCTTCGTGATGCCGGCCGCAATGACCCTGACGCTGCGCTCGGCACCGCCCGAGCAGCGCGGCCGCCTGATGGCCCTGATGGGCCTGCCGGTGCTGGTCGGCCCCGTCTTCGGACCAGTGCTCGGCGGCTGGCTGCTCGACACGATGTCGTGGCGGTGGATGTTCCTGATCAACCTGCCGCTAGGCCTGCTCGGCCTCTTCCTCGGGATGCGGAACCTTCCACGCCTGGAGCGCGGGCCGAGCGCCCGTCTGGACGTACGCGGCCTGCTCCTGCTTCCGCCCGCGATGGCGCTTCTCGTGCTGGGCACCTCGTTCGCCGAGGGCACGCTGCTCGCCGCCCAGGTGCTGGTTCCGATCGGGGCCGGGATCGTCCTGGTGGCGCTCTTCGTCCGGCACGCGCTCCGCGCCGCCGCTCCCCTGCTGGACATCCGGCTCCTCGCCCGGCCCCTGACCGGCGGCAGTGCCGCGCTCCTGGTCTGCTTCGCCGGCGGCTACTTCGGCTCGATGATCCTGGTGCCGCTCTACTGGCAGGTCGTACGCGGCGAGTCCGCGACCACCGCAGGACTGCTGATGGCTCCCGCCGGCATCGCGGCCGGGATCATGATCCAGGTCTCCGGCCGCCTCATCGACCGCTTCCCGCCGCTGCCGGTGATCGGCTCCGGCATCGTGATCTCCACACTGGGCTTCGGCGCCCTGGCACTCCAGCTGAGCGCGGACGCGCCGATGCTGGCCCTGGCCACCACCCACGCCATCGCGACCGCGGGGGCCGGGTTCGTGATGCTGCCGACGATGACCATCGCCACCCGCTTCCTCGAGGACAGCGCCATCCCGGCCGGCTCGACGATGATCAACGTGCTGAACCAGGTTGCCACCGCCCTGTGCACGGCCGGCGTCTCGGTGCTCCTGGCCGCCGCACTCTCCGCCCGCCTACCCGGACTGGGCAGCGACGGCATCGGAGCGCTCAGCGCCCTCTCGCCCGCCGAGCGGGTGGCCGTCGCGCCGCTGGCCGCTGAGGCCCTGCAGGTCGCGTTCTGGCTGCCGGTCACGATGATGGCGATCTCGGCCGTGGTCGCGTTCCTCGTCTTCCGGCGTACGCCGTCGGCCGGGCGCATCTCCACCGACACCCCGCGGCCGGTCGCCGCGGCGGTTGCCGACTAGGTCCTACCAGGGGCGGCGGTCGCCGGGGTACGGGTTGGGACGGCCCGGGCCGGGGCGGCCCATGTTGGGAGGACCAGGGTTGGGGTGACCGGGGCCGGGTGCGGCGGGATGGACCTGGCCCCGATAGACCGGCCCGCCGCCGGGGTACGGACCGACGGGCCGGACGTGCCGCGGGCCCTGCAGGTCGCGCCGAGGCGGTTCGCGGCGCCGGTGCCGGGCCAGGAGCAGGGCGATGAGGAGCCCCAGACCCGACAGCGCGAGCAGGCCGACGGCGATCTCGACGAAGCCGATCCCGAACAGCCCGCTCGAGGCAGGAGCCGGACCGCCCGAGGCGTCGGTGAACGTCACCGGGCCCGCCGTCTCCGAGTCGCCCATGGGCGCGGCGGACGAAGACTCCGACTCGGACGGTGACGCCGAGGGCGACGTCGACGGCGATGCGGAAGCAGAAGGCGTACGCGACGGTGCCGGCGACGCCGTCGCCGACTTCTTGGGCTTCGGGGCCTGACGAGGAGTCGCGGCCTTGGTCGAGGCCGGCGCGGTCGGCGCAGGCTCGGCGGTGGCCTTCGGCTTCTCGGTCGGCCGCGTGCCCGGCGGGTACTTCGCGAATACCTGGACGCCCCAGGTGGTGCCGTCGACATCCACGAAGGCGATCCCGATGTGGGTGTAGTCGCCCAGGATGTTGGCCCGGTGCCCGTCGGAGTTCATCCAGCCCCGGTGCATCTCCGCGCCGGTCGGGTAGCCCATGGCGACGTTCTCCCCGACCCCCTGCCATCCCTCCGGCACCTGCTCGGCGAGGTCCGGGTTGTGCGAGAGCTGCCCGTCGGCGGCGATCTTGTAGGCCCACTTCCGCGCCAGGCCGTCGAGGGCGGAGTCGCGCGTCAGCGCGTCCAGGCCCGCGTCGGCACGAGCGGAGTTCGCCATCCGCTTGATCGTTCCGCCCTCCCCCGCGGAGGCCGGACCAGCGCTGACGAGCAGCGCGGCAACCGCCAACAAAAGGGCGAGGACATAGGACACGGGGCGATGCAGGTGGGGGAACATCCCCGCCAGGGTATCGACCTTTACTTGGGAGTGCTGCGCCCGAGGTGGCGCTCGATGTGGGCCTCGCCGGCGCACCGAGCGTCAGGCCAGCGCGTCCCGCAGGGTCGCGCGCCAGACGCCGGTGAGCTCCTCGAGCGGGATCTCGACGCTGCCACCGTCGTAGGAGATCGAGTACGCAGCACCACCCGTCACACCGAGCTGCGTGGCCGCGACCCCGTGGCGCTCGGCCAGCGAGGTGAGCCGCTCGACGTCGGCGGACTTCACGGTGACGATCGCGCGGGCGACCGACTCCGAGAAGAGCGCGACGAACGGGTCGCCGGCGAGCGTCACCGAGACGCCGATCCCCGACGACATCGCCGGCTCGGCCAGCGCCTGCATCAGGCCGCCGTCGGAGAGGTCGTGGGCGGAGGTGACGAAACGCGCCTCCAGCAGCAGCTCGGCCAGCGCCTTCTCGGCCGCCAGGTTCACCTTGGGCGGCAGCCCGCCGAGGTGGCCGTGGACCACGTGGGCCCACTCCGAGCCGGAGAGCTCCTCGTGGGTCTCACCGAGCAGGACGACGACCTCGTCGGCAGCCTGGAAGTCCGAAGGCGTACGCGTGGTGACGTCCTCGATCACACCGAGCGTCGCGACCACCGGCGTGGGGTGGATGGCGGTCTCGCCGGTCTGGTTGTAGAGGGAGACGTTGCCGCCGGTGACCGGGATGCCGAGCTCGAGGCAGGCGTCCTTCAGACCACGGGTGGCCTCGGCGAACTGCCACATCACGTCCGGGTCCTCCGGGGAGCCGAAGTTGAGGCAGTCGGAGATGGCCAGCGGCTTGGCGCCGACGGAGGCCACGTTGCGGTAGGACTCGGACAGCGCGAGCTGGGCACCGGCGTACGGGTCCAGCTTGGCGAAGCGACCGTTGGCGTCGGTGGCGAGCGCGACACCGAGGTTGGTCGACTCGTCGACGCGGATCATGCCGCCGTCGGCGGGCTGGGAGAGCACGGTGTTGCCGCGGACGTAGCGGTCGTACTGCTCGGTGATCCAGGACTTGTCGCACAGGTTCTCCGAGGCGACCAGCTGGAGCACGGTCGAGCGGAGCTCGTCGGCCGAGGCCGCGCGCGGGAGCTTCTCGGCCACGTCGGCCTGCAGCGCGTCCTGCCACGACGGGCGGGCGTAGGGGCGCTCGTAGACCGGGCCGTCGTGGGCCACGGTGGTCGGGTCGACGTCGACGATGGTCTCGCCGTGCCAGTCGACGCGCAGCCGGCCCTCGCCGGTCACGGTGCCGATCGCGGCCGCCTCGACGTCCCACTTGGCGCAGATGTCCATGAAGGTCGCCTCGTCCTCGGGCGCGATGACGGCCATCATCCGCTCCTGGGACTCGCTCATCAGGATCTCCTCCGGAGCGAGCGTCGAGTCGCGCAGCGGCACCCGCTCGAGGTGCACGTGCATGCCGCCGTCACCGGCAGCGGCGAGCTCGGAGGTGGCACACGAGATGCCGGCCGCGCCGAAGTCCTGGATGCCGCGGACGATGCCGGCGGCGAAGAGCTCGAGGGTGCACTCGATCAGCAGCTTCTCCATGAACGGGTCGCCGACCTGGACGCTCGGGCGCTTGGCCGGACCGTCCTCGTCGAACTCGACGCTCGCGAGGATGGAGGCGCCGCCGATGCCGTCGCCACCGGTGCGCGCGCCGTACATGATCACCAGGTTGCCGGCGCCGGACGCCTTGGCGAGGTGGAGGTCCTCGTGGCGCAGTACGCCGACGCAGAGCGCGTTGACCAGCGGGTTGCCGAGGTAGGAGGCGTCGAAGACGGCCTCACCACCGATGTTGGGCAGGCCCAGGCAGTTGCCGTAGTGACCGATGCCGGACACGATCCCGGGCAGCACCCGGTGGGTGTCCTTCTCGGACAGCGGGCCGAAGCGGAGCGGGTCCATGACGGCGACCGGCCGCGCGCCCATCGCGAGGATGTCGCGGACGATGCCGCCGACGCCGGTCGCGGCGCCCTGGTGGGGCTCGACGTAGGAGGGGTGGTTGTGCGACTCGACCTTGAAGGTGACCGCGTAGCCCTGCCCGACGTCGAGCACGCCCGCGTTCTCACCGATGCCGGCGAGCATCTTGCCGGCCGGGGTCTCCTGCGGGATCTCGCCGAACTGCTTCAGGTGCACCTTGGAGGACTTGTAGGAGCAGTGCTCCGACCACATCACCGAGTACATCGCGAGCTCCGCGCCGGTCGGCCGGCGGCCGAGGATGCGCTTGATCTCGGCGTACTCGTCCTCCTTCAGGCCGAGCTCGGCCCAGGGCTGCTCGCGGTCGGGGTCACCGGCAGCGTGGTGCACGGTGTCCAGGAGCGGAAGATCGGACGCAACGGCAGCGGACGAAGTCTCGGTCACGGGCAGAAATCTACGTCAGAAGTGCCCAATCCCCTTAGTCGTCAGCGGGGCAGCCCGCGCCACTCCCGCAGGTCGCGGATCTCACCGAACTCTTCGAGTGCCTGCCGGGCGACCTCACCGTCCCCGGCGTAGGCGGCGACGCTCCAGCCGTGACCCTCCACCATCTCGGCGGTGACCCACGAGGCCTCGCCGTGCGGGGTGGGCAACCGGCGCGGGCGCCAGGAGAGTGACATCGCGCCGTCGAGACGCTGCTCGATCCTCGGGGTCGAGCCGATGGCGGCGTACTTCCTCTGGCCGGTGTGCCACTCGCTCCAGTAGGCGTAGTGGAGGTGGACGTGGCTGCCGCGCCAGGACATCGAGCACTCCACGAAGAGGTCGCGCGGGCCGGTCTCGCCGGGGGCGCACTCAGCGCTCCGGGCGGCGTCCTCGTAGCCGGGGAAGACCCATCTCATGCCGTCCGCGCCGCGCGGGTCCGGGCACCGGGTCAGGGAGCCGGAGCCGTTGCCGTCCCAGCAGACGTAGGGCGTGTTGGTCTGCTTGGTGGTCGAGCTGACCTGGTCGGCGACCGCGAACGGCCCGGTCACCTCGCCGCCGTGTGCGACGTGGATGATCCCGGCGACCGTCAGGGCGAGCATGACCGTGATCGCGAAGAGGACCGGCGTCACCCGATCGCGTCGCTTCTGCACAGGCCCCCACCCCCTCGGCGAAACCATTCCTTTACCAAGGTAACGCCGCCAGGCGGGTTTGGTTAGGGCCCATATATACCGGGACCAACGTCCCGTCGCGCCCGCCGACCGAGACCTCTGCCCGCGGGCTGGACCAGCGCCTAGTCTTCTATTCGTAGTTATTCACTAAAGAAAGGGCATTCGGTGTCCTCCCCCAGCACGTTCAGCCGACGCAGCCTCCTCGCCAGCGGGGCCGGCGCGGTCGCCGCCACCGGCCTCGCCAGCCCCGCCAACGCAGCCACCGAGGTGCCGTTCAAGGCCCGCAAGGTCAACCGGCCCAAGCGCAAGCCCAACCTCCTGGTCATCCTGGGCGACGACCTCGGCTGGGCCGATCTGTCCGCCTACGGCTCCCCCGACATCGAGACGCCCAACCTGGACCGGCTCGCGGCCTCGGGCGTGCGGTTCACCGATGCGTACTCCGCCTCCTCGGTCTGCTCTCCGACCCGCTTCGGCCTCTACACCGGGCGCTACCCCGGTCGCCTCGCGGGCGGACTGCCGGAGCCGATCTCGTCTCCCAACGAGCTGCACGGGATCCCGGTCGACCACCCGACACTGGCCTCGCTGCTCAAGGAGCAGGGCTACGCGACGGCCCTCTTCGGCAAGTGGCACTGCGGCTTCCTGCCCTGGTACAGCCCGACCCGGGTCGGCTGGGACGAGTTCTTCGGCAACTTCTCCGGCGGGATCGACTACTTCTCGAAGTTCAGCCACAACGGGGCGTACGACCTCTACGAGGACGAGGTGGAGGTCGAGGACCTTCGCTACTACACCGAGATCGTCACCGAGAAGGCCGTCAGCTTCATCGAGCGCGACCACGATGCCCCGTGGCTCCTGAACCTCAACTTCACCACCCCGCACTGGCCCTGGGAGGGCCCCGAGGACAAGGCGGTGAGCGATGAGCTGACCGCCCGCATCGAGAGCGGCGAGAAGGGCGTGCTCTTCCACAACGACGGCGGCTCGCTGGCGACGTACAAGACCATGGTCGAGGATCTCGACCAGTCGATCGGCCAGGTCATCAAGGCACTCGAGCGCACCGGCCAGCTCCGCGACACCGTCGTCTTCTTCGCCAGCGACAACGGCGGCGAGCGGTTCTCCAACGTGTGGCCGTTCACCGGAGCGAAGTCGGGCCTCAACGAGGGCGGCATCCGGGTGCCCACCATCCTGAGCTGGCCCGGCACCCTGCCCGGCCGCCAGGTCAGCGACGAGCCCGCGGTCACGACCGACTGGACCGCGACCTTCCTGGAGCTCGCCGGCGCGACGCCGTCGGCGGACTATCCGCTGGACGGCACCAGCCTGGTTCCGCTCCTCTTCGGCGGCCGGCCGCGCGAGACCCAGGACCTGTTCTGGCGCATGCGCGGACAGCGGGCGCTGCGCCGCGGCTCGTTGAAGTACCTGCAGCTCGATGGCACCGACCACCTCTACGACCTGAGCGAGGACGTACGCGAGCAGGCCGACCTGGCCCGGAAGCGGCCCGAGGACCTGGCGGAGCTCCGTGCGGCCTGGGAGAAGATCGACAAGACCCTGCTCGCGTACTCCTGACCCGCGGCTGGGCGAGTCCACTGGTAACTGAGTGACGGTTGTGACTACCGTGACGAAATATGGGGGACTTCACCAGGCTCAAGTACGTCAGACGGGCACTCGGCGCGGGCTTGATCTCGGGCGTCGTCGGCGTCGCGGGGCTGGCAACACCCAGCCCCGCGGCGGCCGCGAACCCGGTCACTCCGGGCAACTTCACCGGCTATGGCTTCGACCAGTGCCAGGCGCCGTCACAGGCGGCGATGGACCGCTGGTGGAAGCACTCCAACTTCGGCGCGGTCGGCATCTACATCGCCGGCAACTCGCGCGGCTGCCGCACGCAGACCAACCTGAGCGCGACGTGGGTGCGCACCCAGCAGGCCCGTGGCTGGCGGCTGCTGCCGATCACGCTCGGCCCGCAGGCCTCGTGCAACCCGCACTTCCCGCGCTACCGCGACGACCCGCGGATCAGCGCCCGCTCGACCGACCAGTACGCCACGGCAAAGCGCCAGGGCGTCGCCCAGGCCGGCGCGACCGTGGAGGCAGCCAAGCGCTACGGCATCGCCGCCGGAAGCACGATGTTCTACGACCTCGAGGGTTTCGACATCGGCAACAAGCGCTGTCGTGAGTCGGCGATGTGGTTCGTCTCGGCCTGGAGCTACCGGATCAAGAAGCTGGGCTACCGCCCGGCGCTGTACTCGAGCGCGTCGTCCGGGATCAAGGCGATGTACGCCGTCTGGCACGCCCAGCCGCGCGGGTTCGTCTACCCCGCTGACCTGTGGATCGCCGACTGGGACGGCCGCGCCGGCACCTCGACCCGCTACATCCCGGACAAGCCATGGAACCCGCACCGCCGCGTCAAGCAGTACCGCGGCCCGCACAAGGAGACCCACGGCGGCACCACCATCGAGATCGACTCCAACTTCGTCGACCTCGGCCGGGGCTCCTACGCGCGGCCGGTGACGCATTGCGGCGGCGTGCCGGTCAGCTTCACCAGCTATCCCGCCCTCAAGCCGCGCACCAGCTCCTACACCCCCTCGCCGATCTACACCAAGGCGCTCGAGTGCATGCTCCGCGAGCGCGGGAACTTCGGCGGCCCCATCGACGGGACGTACGACCGGGGGTTGGTGAGCTCGGTCAACGCCTGGCAGCGCTCGCACGGCCTGACGGTGCGCAAGACCTGGACCCAGGGTGCCTGGAAGACGCTGTGGGCGGCCAACAGCCGCCCACTCCTGAAGCGTGGCTCCGCAGGCGAGAGCGTCCGCGACCTCCAGCGCGCCCTCAGCGCCACCTCCGCGCCGGAGCGCCCGAAGATCACCGGCGTCATGGACTGGAACACCCATGTCGCCCTCGTCGCCTACCAGAAGCGCCTCGGCCGCACCGCGAACGGCATGGCCACCGAGGTCACCTGGTACGACCTGGCCCACGGCCGCTGATCGAGGTCGTGAAGCTGAGCGTGGCCCATGAACCACGCTCAGCTTCGCAACTCCATGGGCTCTGAGCAGAGGATCTGCTGCGACTCCGCGGCCGAGTCGGAGTGGGCGAGACCGGTCACCTCTGCCGGGACGCCCTTGGGGTAGAGGTCGCGGAGGTCGAGGACACCGACGCAGAAGATGACCTCCTCGACCGGGTCCGGAAGCTCCGGGACGGAGTCGTCGTCGAACGGTCGGTATTCCTCGAGCGGCAACGGCACGCGTACGTCCCGACTCATTTCCTCGCCCGCCGCCAGCTTGACCCAACCGACCGCCGGCATCTGCGCGAACGACTTGTCCTCCGGCAGCGCGAAGACCCGCTTGCTGACCTCGGCCCGGCTCCCGCCGCTGCCCAGGACGTAGACGGTGTCCGCCGACGCGGGCTGCAGCGCCCCGTTGGCGTACGTCGGCACCGAGTCGACCACGTAGACGTCGGTGTCCGCGTCGTTGATCACCCGATAGCTGACCTCGAGCGCTCCGCCCGCCTGGGTGATCTCGGAATCGAACCGGACCCCTTCGATCTCGCGCTCCCCCTCCGGGACCTTCGCGCAGCCGCTCATCACCAGACCTCCCGCCGTCAGCAGCGATGCCAGGAGCATCAACCTAGTAGTGGTCACGGTGCGGAGCTCCCATCTCGTCGCGGAGCCCGTTCTCGGTGTAGACGTACGGATGGTCCGGGTCGATCTGCTCCGGGGTGCTGGGGTCGTTGTCGTGATCGACGGGAAGACCGGCAGCCTCGCGCTCACGGTTGTTCGTCCCCTGGTTCTCGGGGTCGTCACCGTGATACTCGCCGGGCTCGAGCGTGTCGTGCATGTAGTCGTAGACGTGCGCCATCTCGTGGTAGAGCACCGCAACCGGCGGGCCGTCGACGGGCGTCTGAGGAGCACGGTTGCCGGTGTTCATCGTGTCGATGTCCGGCATGTACTCGATCTCGTTGCCGCCCATCGGCCCGTTGGACGCCGAGCTGTTCGGGGTGTCACCGACGTACTCGCGGATGGTCAGGTTCTCCTGCCCGATCCCGAATACACCCGAGTCGTCGTGTCTCCGGTCCAACGCGGCGAGCATCTGCTGGCCCGTCGGCGACGCGGCCAGCATCTCGAGGTCGGCGCGGGTCCGGGCGACGAACTCCGGCGAACCCTCGATCTTGATCCACTCCGGGACCTCGGTGATCTGGACCGTCACGTGCTGCTCGACGTCCTCGTCGGTGTCGCCGGACTCGCTGTGGGCCTTGTCGTCACCCGAGCCACCGTAGGTGGTGTCGGTCCCCCGGCCGGCGTAAGTCACGTCGGCGCCGGCGCCGCCATGGATCCGGTCGTTGTCATCACCGCCGGAGGCGATGTCGTTGCCGTCGCCGCCGACGAGCAGGTCGTCGCCATCGGCGCCTTCGAGGTAGTCCTGGCCGCGACCACCGCTGATCCGGTCGTTTCCGGCCATGCCGTAGACGGTGTCGTCGCCGCCCGCTCCGGTGGCGAGGTCGTTGCCACCCTGGGCGTCGATGTAGTCGCGGTCGGTGCCGCCCGAGACCCGGTCGTCGCCGTCGCCGGCGAAGATGTGGTCGCGGTCCTGGCCACCGAGGATGCGGTCGCTCCCGCTGCCGCCGTTGAGCCGGTCGTCGCCTCTGCCACCGAGCAGCGAGAGGTTGACGTTGGTGCCCTGCGGTACGTTGATCTCGTCGTTGCCCTCGCCGGCGCGGATGACGATCTCGTTGCCGGGAGGTACGTCGTACATCTGACCGTTGACGGTGACGACCTGCCTTCCGGTCAACGGGTTGATCCCGACCGTGACCACGTCGTCGCCGCTGCCGGTGTTGATGTAGGTCTTGCCGTCGACGTTGATCATGCCGACCGAGTCCACGTCGGCGGGGAGGTGGAACGGGTCCTGTCCGGCCTCGGCGATCGCCGCCATGCTCGTCGACAGGTCCTGCCAGGCGGCGGTGGTGTCGACCAGCACCTGTCGGTCGGCG
Source organism: Nocardioides sp. NPDC127503 (assembly GCF_040302165.1). Taxonomy (NCBI): domain Bacteria; kingdom Bacillati; phylum Actinomycetota; class Actinomycetes; order Propionibacteriales; family Nocardioidaceae; genus Nocardioides; species Nocardioides sp. NPDC127503. The sequence continues at coordinate 393,649 of NZ_JBEORH010000005.1, forward strand.
TTGAGGTCGCGGTCGAGTCCGGTCCTGATCTCGGAGGCACGCGCGATGGCGTCGGTGACCAGCTTGCTGTCCTCGGGGGTCTCGGGCTGGAACCGGATGTCGCCCGAGGGGCTGCCCTGGTGCGGGATGTGCGCCACCGTCGCCCAGGACTGGTCGAGGTGGCCCTGGGCGATGCGTACGGTGCCGGCGATCCGGGCCGTAGCCGAGGCTGCCTTGTCGGCGAGGTCACGCGCCTTGTCGAGGTCGGTCAGAAGCGTCTTGCGATGCCCTTCGTAGGACTCGGCCGTCTGGCCCTCCCAGTCGGCGACCACGTCCTTGGAGCCGCTGATGAACGACTCGGTGACGCTGTCGAGCGCCTTGGCGATCGACGTCCAGCCACGCGACGCGTCGTCGATCGACGACGCGTCGTCCCACAGCTTCCAGGTGCCTTCGGACATCTCGGTGCCTCTCAGCGCGGGGTCGGGGACGGGCCCGGAGACGGGCTCGGAGTGGGCGAGGGCGGCGGCGGTCCCGGAGTCGGCTCCGGGGGCCGCGGCGTCGGACCCGGCTCCAGCGAGTTGCTGGACTGTGCGGCCCGGGCGATCTCCTCGTCGGTCGCGGAGATGTCGAACGCACACAGCATGAGGGCGTCGGCGTCCGCCTCGAAGACGGCCGCGAACGACTCGAGCGCACTGGACGCGGCCTCGACCAGCGGCCCGTGGGCAGCCGTGGTGTCGTAGCCGCCCTGGGTGTTGCCGGCATCGCGTGAGGCGACCACGAGTGCGCCGGCGTTGTCCGTGGTCGCGCCGGTCAGGTCCATCGCCCAGTCGATGCAGCGGTCGGCGAGCTTGACGAGCTCGTCAGGACGTACGTTGATCTGAGATGACATCGGGGCCTCCCTCTCCAACGGAGTTCTTCCCCGGAAGACGCGTGGCTACACGCGAACGCCGCGCCTATCTCACCATCCGAGACGCCGGTGAGTGGCGGACCGTCAGGAGAAGGGGTTGGGGAGGGCACCCGGTAGGTCGGCGAGGAGCTCGCGGGCGCGGCCGGCGACCTTGTGCTCGACCAGGACCTCGTACTTGGTCGGCACGATGACCTTGACGCTCGAGAAGTCGCGGGTGCCGCGGGTGGCGGCGTAGCCGATCAGCGACCAGATGAGGCCGAAGACGACGCCGAGGAGCACTGTCGACAGCAGGATGAAGAGGAAGTTCTCGTTGCCGAAGAGCGACATGATCAGGCCGACGAAGACACCGAGCCAGGCGCCGGAGAGCACGCCGGCGAGAGCGACCTTGCTCCAGGTGAGGCGGCCGGTGATCCGCTCGATCTGCTTCAGCTCGGTGCCGACGATCATGCAGTTCTCGACCGGGAACTCCTTGTCGGAGAGGAAGTCGACCGTCTTCTGCGCGGCGGCGTAGTCGTCATAGGTCGCGAGCGACTGGGGAAACTCCAGCTTCAGCGGGCTCTGCGGGCCGCTGACCGGCGAGGTGAAGGACATACGCCCAGTGTGCCCCAGCCGGGGTCAGTTCTTGAGGACGCCGTTCGCGATGACGTCGAGCATGGGACGTACGTCCTTGGCCTCGAGCGAGGAGTGGTCGGCCATGGTCGCGACGCCGCCGAGGAGGCGGCACACGTCGAGGTTGTCGACACCCTCGCGGAGCACGCCGTGCTCGGCCATCTCCGTCAGGACGCTCTCGTTGGCGTCGGCGTAGGTCTGGCACTTGGTGCGCAGCGGGGAGTCCTGGCAGCCCAGGGAGGCGGTGATCTTGGCGGCGGCGCCCTGGTGGCGGGTCAGCAGCGAGACGTACTCCTCGAACCAGGCGAGCAGCTTCTCCCGGCACCCGCCCTCTGTCGCCATCGCCTTCTCGACGTGGGCGGCGACCTCCTCGATCCAGGTGGCCATGATCGCCTCGTGGAGCGCCTCGCGGGTCGGGAAGTGGCGGTAGAGGGTGCCGGGACCGACGCCCGCACGTCGAGCCACCTCGTCCAGAGGTGCGTCGAGACCGCGCTCCTTGAACACCGCATGGGCGACCTCGATCAGCCGCTCGCGGTTGCGCTGCGCGTCGGCTCTCATCCGGACCTCCTCAGTGGCTCCCGCCTCGCTGCGGGCGCCTCAGGTTAACAGCAGCCCCCGCCGCGGCAGCTAAATGCATTGCTAACCGGAGACACCCTCCGGTAGTGTCTTCATCAAGCGGAGGCTTCCTCCGCTTCACTGTACTCCTCTTCCGTCTCCAACAGGAGCTCTCGAATGACATCCACCGTGGCACCACCCAAGCCACCCGCGGCCACCAAGGCCGCCGCCGGCGCCGGGATCGCCCTGGTCCTGGTCGCCCAGCTGATGATCGTGCTCGACGCGGCAGTCGTGAACGTCGCGCTCCCCCGGATCGCCGACGACCTCGAGTTCACCCCGGCAGCACTCACCTGGGTGCTCAACGGCTACACCCTCGCCTTCGGCGGCCTGCTGCTGCTCGGCGGCCGCCTCGGCGACGTGTTCGGCAGGCGGCGCATGTTCGTCGCCGGCCTCTCCGTCTTCACCCTCTTCTCCCTGGCCGGCGGGTTCGCGCCGACCGACGACCTGCTCGTCATCGCCCGCGCCCTGCAGGGCTTCGGTGCCGCGATCGCCGCGCCTCAGGTGCTCGCCCTGCTGACCACGTCGGCGAAGGACGAGGCCGGCCGTGCCCGGGCGATCGCGCTCTTCTCCGCCGTCTCCTCCAGCGGTGCCTCGATCGGTCTGATCCTCGGCGGCATCCTGACCGACATCGCGTCGTGGCGCTGGACGCTGTTCATCAACGTACCGATCGGGCTCGTCGTGCTCGCCCTCGTCGGCCGCCTCGTCGCCGAGACCGCGCCGCGGCCGGGACGCTTCGACATCGTCGGCGCCGTGACCGCCACCGGTGGTGCGGCCGCGATCGTCTGGTCGCTGATCGGCGCACCGGAGCACGGCTGGACGTCCGCGCGCACCATCGGTGGGATCGCGGTCGGCCTGCTCCTGCTGGTCGCCCTCGTGCTCGCCGAGCGCCGGGTGGCCCACCCGCTGCTGCAGCTCCACCTCTTCAACAGCCACCGCCGCGTCGCCGCTTTCATCGCCGCGGTCGGGCTGGTCGGGGCTCAGTTCGCGACCTTCTACCTGACCGTGATCTACCTGCAGGGTGTCCTGGGCATGGGGCCGCTCGCTTCCGGGCTGGCGTTCCTGCCGCTCACCCTGATGATTTTCGCGATGTCGCGGGTGGCGCCTCGGATCGCGGCCCGGATCGGGATGTCGCGGGTGCTGGTCCTGGGCGCCACCGGCCTCACGGTGTCGTTCCTGTGGCTGAGCACGCTCACGGAGACCAGCACGTACGCCGGCGCCGTCCTGGCCCCGTTCCTCCTCAACGGCGCCTTCGCCTCGCTCGTCTTCACCTCCACCACGGCCCTCGGCCTGGAGGGTGTCGACGCCGCCCACGCCGGCTCGGCCTCGGGTCTGGTGCAGACCATGCAGCAGCTCGGCGGCTCGATCGGACTGGCCGTGATCGCCTCGGTCTACGTCGCCAACGGCACCCCGGGCGAGGTCGTCCCGGGGATGCGCGAGGCCTTCTACGCCGCGGCCGCACTGGGCGCGCTCGGCGTCATCGCCTCGCTCACCGTGGTGCTCCGCCGACCCTCCGGAACGCGGTCGTTCACCCCCGGACGGGCAGCGGTCGAGATCGACTGAATCAACGCGTACAGAGGCCCCTCGGGATGAGTCACCTGGGCTATGGCGCAAGGGGATGCCCGGTGCTCCACTGAACCATGGGGGGTATCAGTTTCAGGCGCACCCGGCGCGCACTCGGCGCCGGCGTGATCGCAAGCATCCTGGTCGTCGCGGGGCTGGCTTCGGCCCGCCCCGCGACGGCTGCAAACCCGGTCACTCCGGGCAACTTCACCGGCTTCGGCTTCGACCAGTGCCAGGCACCGTCACAGACCGCGATGGACCAATGGTGGAAGGCCTCGAACTTCACCGGCGTGGGCATCTACATCTCCGGCAGGTCACGTGCCTGCCGCATCCAGACGCACCTCTCGGCCACCTGGGTGCGCAACCAGCAGGCGCGTGGCTGGCGGCTGCTGCCGATCACGCTCGGCCCGCAGGCGTCGTGCAACCCGCGCTACCCGCGCTATGGCGACGACACGCGGATCAACCCCGACCCGGCCGACGGCTATGCGGCGGCGAGGCGCCAGGCGATCAACGAGGCCAACACGGCGGTCACCGCCGCCAAGGGCTACGGGATCTCCGCCGGCAGCACCATGTTCTACGACCTCGAGGCCTTCGACCTCACCAACCGGGTCTGCCGCGAGTCGGCGATGTGGTTCATCTCCGCGTGGAGCTATCGGATCAAGGTGCTCGGCTACCGCTCGGCGATGTACTCCAGCGCGGCATCGGGGATCAAGGCGATCTACGACGTCTGGCGAGCCCAGCCGAGCGGGTTCACCTATCCCTCCGACCTGTGGATCGCGGACTGGGACGGCAAGGCGAACACCTCGACGACGTACATCCCGGACTCGGTATGGAGCGACCACGACCGCGTCAAGCAGTACCGCGGCGGCCACGACGAGACCCACGGTGGCGTCACGATCAACATCGACTCCGACTATCTCGACGTCGGCCGCGGCTCCTACGCCCCGGCGGTGGTCCGGTGCGGTGGCGTACGCGTCGACTTCGACTACTACCCCGACCTCAAGCCGGCGACCACGACCTACACACCGCCGGCGGCGTACGTGAAGGCACTCAAGTGCATGCTCAGTACCCGCGGCACCTTCGACGGCGTGATGAGCGGGACGTACGGCTCCGGGCTACGGGCCGCGGTCCACGACTGGCAGCGCACGCACGGGCTGGCGGTACGCGACCTGTGGACCAGGGGCGCCTGGAAGACCCTGTGGGCCGCCAACCGGCACCCGATCCTGAAGCGCGGCTCCGCCGGGGACCAGGTCCGCGACCTTCAGCGGGCCCTCAACTCCACCACCCGTACCGAGGAGCGGGTCAAGGTCACCGGGGTGCTCGACTGGACCACCCACGTCGGCCTGGTCGCCTATCAGCGGCGGCTCGGGCGCACGACCAACGGCATGGCGACGGCCACCACCTGGTACGACCTCGCCCACGCGCGCTGAGAGAGGTCAGGCGAAAGCCTTCTCGGCCAGCGAGGTGAAGAAGCCGAGCCCGTCCGTGCCGGAGCCGGTGAGCGTCTCCACGGCGTGCTCGGGGTGGGGCATCAGGCCGACGACGTTGCCGGCCTCGTTGGTGATGCCGGCGATGTCGTTGACCGAGCCGTTGGGGTTCACGTCGAGGTAGCGCGCCACGATGCGGCCCTCGTCCTCGAGCCGCTTGATGGTGTCGGCGTCGGCGACGTACTGCCCCTCGCCGTTCTTCAGCGGGACCACGATCTCCTGGTTCTGGGTGAACGCGGAGGTCCAGGCGGTCGAGATGTTCTCGATGCGCAGCTTCTGGTCGCGGCAGATGAACTTGAGGTGGTCGTTGCGCAGCAGGCCGCCGGGAAGCAGGTGGGACTCGACGAGCATCTGGAAGCCGTTGCAGATGCCGAGCACCGGCAGTCCCTTCTGGGCGCCCTCGATGACCTCGGTCATGATCGGCGCGAAGCGGGAGATGGCACCGCAGCGCAGGTAGTCGCCGTAGGAGAAGCCGCCCGGCAGGATCACCGCGTCGACGCCCTGCAGATCGTGGTCGCCGTGCCACAGCGCGACGGCCTCGTTGCCGCCGACACGGACGGCGCGCTGCGCGTCGACGTCGTCGAGCGTGCCCGGGAAGGTGATGACGCCGATCTTCACTTGGCCGTCTCCTGGGCTGGCTCTTCCACCCGAACGACGTAGTTCTCGATCACCGTGTTGGCCAGGAAGGTCTCGGCCAGCTTCTCGATCTGGGCGAGCGCGTCGTCGGTGACCTCGGGGATCTCCAGCTCGAACCGCTTGCCCTGACGGACCTCGGTGACCCCGGTGAACCCGAGCCGCGGCAGGGCGCCGAGTACGGCTTTCCCCTGCGGGTCGAGAATCTCGGGCTTGGGCATGACGTCGACGACAACGCGAGGCATGGCTGCAGTCTAGGTGGGCCATACGCCGCTCACCTAAACCGTTGGCACCCTGCCCGAGCCGGTCTTTACGATCGCTCCTTGTGCGCCATCTGCTGATCGACATCACCCCGCTGCGTACGTCTCCCGCTTTCCGCCGGTTCTTCATCGGGCGGGCGGTGTCGGGGCTCGGTGGGCAGATCTCGGTGGTCGCGGTGATGTACCAGGTCTGGGAGGCGACGCACAGCCCGTTCTGGTCCGGCAGCGTCGCGCTCGCGCAGCTCGTCCCGATGCTCACGATCGGGCTCTGGGGCGGCGCCGTGGCGGACCGCGCGGACCGGCGCTCGATCCTGCTGGTCACCAACATCACCCAGCTCGTGCTGGCGCTGCTGCTGATGGCGCAGGCCCTCTGGCTGGGCACCTCGCCGTCCTCGCTCGGACTCGTCCTCGTGATGGTCGCGCTCATGGCCGCCGCCCGCTCGGTCGCCGCCCCTGCCGGCATGGGCGTGATCCCGCGCCTCCTCACCACCGACCAGGTCGCCGCCGGGCTCGCCCTCAACCGGCTGAGTTTCCAGGGCTCGATGCTCCTCGGCCCCGCACTGGGCGGGCTGATCATCGGCTACGCCGGTCTCGAGATCGCGTACGCCGTCGACGCAGCCTCCTTCGCCGCCGGATTCATCGGGGTCGTCGGCCTTCCGGCTCTCGCGCCCGCGACCCGGACGAGCGGCGGCGGAGTCCTCGAAGGCCTGCGCTTCGCCGCCACCCAGCCGGTCGTACGCGGGGTGCTCCTCGTCGACCTGGCGGCCACCGTCCTGGCCATGCCGGTGAGCCTGTTTCCGCTGGTCAACGAGACCCGGTTCGGCGGCGACCCACGCACCCTCGGACTGTTCCTGACCGCGATCGCCGTCGGCGGCGTGGCGGCCTCGCTCTTCTCCGGTTCGTTCACCAGACGCAGCCGGCCCGGCGTGATCACGATCGGCGCCGCCGCCGTGTGGGGCGCCAGCCTCGGCGCCGTCGGGCTGGTCACCTCGCCGTGGCTGTGCCTCGCCCTGCTCGCCGTCGCCGGTGCCGCCGACTCGGTCAGCGTGGTCACCCGCGGCACGCTGATCCAGCTCGCCGTGCCCGACGACCTGCGCGGCCGGACCGCCGCGATCGAGATGATCGTCGGCGCCGGCGGTCCTGAGGTCGGCAACCTCCGCGGCGGCGCCGTCGCCCAGCTGACCTCGGGTCCGTTCGCCCTGGTCAGCGGGGGCATCACCTGCCTGCTCGCCCTGGCCGCTGTCGGCGCCACCTCCCGGCCGATGCTCGCCTTCCGCACAGACGCGGCCGAGAAACTGGTGCGCCCCCAGAGTTGATGGCGCATGCTCCTGCCATGGGAATGATCTGGATCGCCTTGGCGGTCGACGAGGCCACGGCTGAGGGCATCAAGACCGACCCAGCGGTGCTATGGGACCTCGAAGAGAAGCTCGCCGAAGAGAACGACCCACGCCTTGTCGACCTGGACAAGGCATGGCACGGCATCCACTGGTTGCTGACGGGCAGCGTCGGGGAGGGCGAACGGCCTCTTGCTGACGCCATCTTCGGCGGAGAGGAGTTCGGTGAGGACAACGGCTACGGCCGCCCACGTCATCTCTGCGCTGACTGCACCGCCAAGGTGCATGCGGCCCTATCGGCACTCGACGACGCCGAGCTGATGTCTCGCTACGACGGCGCCGCTATGAATGCGGCCGAGCTCTATCCAGTGGGCATCTGGGAGAAAGACGGCCACGAGTACACGCTCGACCATCTGGCTGGCCTCCGAGCGTTCTACGCGTATGCCGCCGCAAGGGGCCTCTCGGTCATCCAGCAGATCACCTAGCCCATCCATAAGGTCGAAGATTGCAGCCACCCTGTGACTGCAATCTTCGACCTTATGGATCAGCGCACACCGAGCACGAGCAGACCTCACCTTCCCAACCCCCGAGCCGAAGCAGCTCACCGATGCGGGTGGCCGTTCGGCACGGGCCCCCGAGCACCTGGCCGTAGGTGAGCCGGACGGTCCGCAGGCCCCGCACAGCCGCCGCATCCAGGTCACGAGCATGGTCGGCGTCCCGAGTCGCAGCGCTGCCGTGGAAGGCGCGGCCGTCCAGCTCGACGACCAGGCCGTACGCCGCGTAGGTGACGTCGCGCTCGACGGAGACTCCCGCGACCGAGTCGGCGACCTGGCGCTCTCCTGCGGGCAGTCCGTGGGCGCGCTCGACGCGCCGGAGGTACTCGCGCTCGAGGACGGAGCAGGCGCCGGCCATGAGGTCGTCGAGCAGCTCACCGAGGAGGCGCCGGTCGCGCATCCGCGGGCGGCGACCCAGCGCCTCGACCAGTGCTGACGCTCGCACCACCTTGGTCTGGACCAGGTCGGCGAGCAGCGAGAACGCCTCGCTGGCATCACCAGCTCCAGCCGACGCGTCGATCGCCGCCTCCGCGAGCAGCTGCCGAGGCGGATAGGCAGCCCAGTCGACATACCCGTCGAAGCGAGCCCGGCGCCGCACGAGCACACCTTTCGGCGCACGCACCGTACGGCCTATCGGAACCATCACCTCGATCGGCGAACGCTCCGGCGGCTTCGGCAGCGCAGAGCGACTCGTGAGAGCTGCCGGCCAGCAGGCGAGCACGGCAGCCCACGCACGCTGGCCCCAGGTCGGATTGCCGGTGTGACCGACGTAGACCCCCGGGTGGATCGCGGTGAGCTCGCGGTTTCGTACGAGGCGACGGATGTCGTGATCCTGCGCATGCAGGTCACGCAACTGTCGCCGCGAGATGACACCGCCCTGGATCTCGTCACGCAGTCGCACCATGCCGTGATGGTCGAACGGCTTCTTCGCTTCGCCCGAGTGCTCCACGAAACCGTTCTACCCCAGATCGGACCTTCGTAAACTCGAAGATCGCAGCCACCGGGTGACTGCGATCTTCGAGCTACGGCTGCTGCCGGCGTACGGAATGTCCTACTTGAGCTCGCGCTTGAGGATCTTGCCGGTGGCGGTCATGGGGAGGGCGTCGACGATCTCGACGATGCGCGGGTACTTGTAGGCCGCCATCTGCTCCTTGCTCCAGGCGACGATCTCCTCGGAGGTCGCGGAGGCGCCGGGCTTGAGCACGAGGACCGCCTTGATCTCCTCACCGTGGGAGTCGTGCGGGACGCCGATCACGGCGGCCAGCGAGACGGCCGGGTGGGTCAGCAGGACCTCTTCGATCTCGCGCGGGTAGACGTTGAAGCCGCCGCGGATGATGAGCTCCTTGGCGCGGTCGACGATGTAGTACCAGCCGTCCTCGTCACGCTTGGCGAGGTCGCCCGACCGGAACCAGCCCTCCGAGGTGAGCACCTCGGCGGTGGCCTCGGGACGGTTGTAGTAGCCCTTGAAGATGCTGTGGCCCTTGATCGCGATCTCACCGATCGCGTCGGGGGTCCACTCGATGTCGTCCCACGACGCCGGGTCGATCAGGCGCATCTCGACACCGGGGATCGGGACGCCGATCGAGCCCGGGCGCACCGGCTGGCCGTAGAGCGAGAACGACGCCACCGGCGAGGTCTCGGAGAGGCCGTAGCCCTCGAGAATGGTCACGCCGAAGCGCTTCTCGAACTCCTTGTGGATCTCGACCGGGAGGGCCGAGCCACCGGCGGCGGCGACGCGCAGGTTCTTGGCGAGGGTGTCCACGTCGGTGTCCTCGGCGAGGGCACCGAGCAGGCCCCAGTACATCGTCGGTACGCCGGCGAAGAACGTGACGCTCTCCTTGAGCATCGTCGCCAGCGCGGCCGCGGCGTCGAAGCGGGGCAGCAGCACGACGGTGCCACCGAAGGCGATCGCGCCGTTCTGCACCACGGTCTGGCCGAAGGCGTGGAAGAGGGGCAGCACCGCGAGGTAGGTGTCGGGCCGCTCGGCCGAGGCGCCAAAGAGGTCGGCGCCGGCCAGCGCGTTGTCGCGCATGTTGCGGTGACGCAGCTCGGCGCCCTTGGGCTGCCCGGTGGTGCCGGAGGTGTAGAGGATGACCGCGGTGTCGTCCTCGTCGGTGGCCACGGTGTCGAAGGTCGGCGGCTGGGTCCCGATGCCCTGGCCGAGCGTGGTCACGCCCTCGATCGGCGACGCGGCGGTCGGGTCGGCGGTGATCAGGAAGAGGTTCTCGACCCCTGCCTCCTGCGCACCGGCGTGCGCCTCGGCGCCGATGGCGAGCTCCGGGGTGCCCTCGAAGGCGAAGAGGGCCTTCGCGTCGGAGTCCTTGAGGTGGTAGGCCACCTCGCGCCCCTTGAGCAGCACGTTGAGCGGCACGACGGTGGCCCCGGCCTTGAGGATGCCGAAGTAGACCATCGTGAAGTAGGGCAGGTTCGGGCTCATCAGGGCGACCCGGTCGCCCGCGCCGATGCCCTTGCTCGCCAGCAGGTTCGCGACCTGGTTGGCGGCACCGTTGATCTGGGCGTAGTTCAGACGGATGTCTCCCAGCACGATCGCTGTGCGCTCGGGATAGTTCGCCGCGGAGTCTTCGAGCAGCGAAGCGAGGTTGTACGTGGACACATGGCCTCCAGTGGTGTGCGTGTTACCCGTCACAACCTACCCGCGCGTAGCTTCTCGCGGAACACGGTCTCGGTTTTTACTGCGACACGTGTCCCTGAAACTTTGCCTGCTGTTCTTCAGAAGCGGTGGCCGGTGAGCTTCTCGTACGCCTCGACGTACTTCGCCCGCGTGCGCGCGACGATCTCCTCGGGCAGCTCCGGCGGCGGACCACCGGCGGCGCGGTCCCAGCCGGACTCGGGCGAGAGCAGCCAGCGCCGGATCACGTCCTTGTCGAAGCTGGGGATCGCGGCGCCGGGGTGCCACTGGCTCGCGTCCCAGTAACGGGAGGAGTCCGGGGTGAGCACCTCGTCGGCGAGCACGATCGTGCGGATGCCCAGGTCGTCCTGGCGTACGCCGAACTCGAACTTCGTGTCGGCCAGGATGAGGCCGCAGCCGCGGGCGATCTCGTCGGCACGCTGGTAGACCGCCAGGGTGAGCCGGCGGACCGCGGCGGCGTCGTCCTCGCCGATCAGCTTGGAGATGTACTCGTAGGTGACGTTCTCGTCGTGGTCGCCGAGCTCCGCCTTCGTGGCAGGGGTGAAGATCGGCGGGGTGAGCCGGGAGCCGTCGACCAGACCGGCCGGGAGCCGGATGCCGCAGACCTCGCCGGTGGCGTCGTACTCACGCAGGCCCGAGCCGGTCAGGTAGCCGCGCGCGACGCACTCGACGGGCAGCATGTGGAGCTTCTGAGCGACCACCGCCCGACCGGCCACCGACTCCGGGACGTCGGTCGAGAGCACATGGGTCGGCACCAGGTCCTCGAACTGCTCGAACCACCACAGCGACAACCGGGTGAGGATCTCGCCCTTGTCCGGGATGACCGTGTCGAAGACATGGTCGAAGGCCGAGATGCGGTCGCTGGCGACCATCAGGAGCTGGCCGGCGTACGGACCTTCCTCCAGCTCGTAGAGGTCGCGCACCTTGCCGGAGTGGAGGTGCTTCGCGCCCGGGATCGCCGGCGCCGGCGGGATGTTGAGTTCAGCCACGGGATCAGCCTAAGAGATGGGCGGCCGCAGGCTGTAACACGTCGTTCGTAGGACTACTCGCCCTATGCGAACGACCGGGTAGTCCGACGAACAGCGTGTTACACCTCCGCCCGCTGTGGCATGGTTTCGAGCCATGGCCGAGACAGCTGATCAGATCTATGCCCGCGTCCAGGCCGGCGGTGACCTGCCCGCCCCGAGCGTGACCGAGTGGGATGTCTTCCCGTGGGTCGTACGCGACGGCGAGATCGCCCCCAAGCCGCTCGCTCCCCCGGCCCCCGAGGAACCCCGCAGCGGCGAGGGCGGCGTGGAATGCAACCTGTGCAGCACCGACAGGCCCAACGTGATCTGGCAGGACGAGAGCTGGCGGGTGAAGCACCTCGAGCAGTCCGGGCTGCCGCTGGTGCTGATCCTCGAGCCGCTCGAGCACTACGACCTGCCGGATCTCGACGAGCACCAGGCGGCCGAGTTCGGGATCCTCACCGTGCGGCTCGCCAGGATCGTGGAGAGCCTGCCCAACATCGCCCGCTGCCACGCGATGCGGATCGGCGACGGCGCCGAGCACCTGCACATGTGGTTCCTGGCCCGCCCGAAGGACCTGCTCTCCGTACGCGGCAGCTTCTCGCCCGACTGGGACGACATCCTCCCTCCCGGCCCCGAGGAGATCTGGCGCGCCGACCTCGCCGAGGTCGCCCGCAAGCTCGCCACCCACGGCGGCGAGGCGCTGGTCTGATGGATCTGACCGACGAGGCAGACGTACGCCGTCTGCTGGACGTGATCGAGCAGGAGATCGTCCCGCTGACCCGTGCCGGTGTGGCCGCGGGCAACAAGATCTTCGGCGCCGCGATCGTGCGCCGCGCGGACCTCTCGACGGTGGTTGCCGAGACCAACAACGAGACCGAGAACCCGCTGTGGCACGGCGAGATCCATGCCATCAAGCGCTTCTTCGAACTTCCGGCCGAGGACCGGCCGGCGCCCGCCGACTGCCTGCTGCTGGCGACTCACGAGCCGTGCTCGCTGTGCCTGTCGGGGATCGCCTGGTCAGGGTTCCCCGAGTTCGCCTACCTCTTCAGCCACCAGGACTCGGCCGACTCCTTCGCGATCCCTTACGACCTGGCGATCCTGAAGGGCGTCTACGCCGTCCCGGACCCCGACCGCGACGAGGTCGCCCCGGGGCGCGACCTCTACAACCGCGCCAACGCCTACTTCGTGAGCACCGGCCTGGCCCCGCTCGCCGACCCCGAGCAGCTCGCCCGGATCACCCGGACCTACGACGAGCTCTCGGCGACGTACCAGGAGAGGAAGGGTGGCGGCGCGATCGCGCACCCCTGACCAGGGCCTGTTCAGTCGCCGCTGCGCCAGCGCAGCAACCCGGCCCCGGCGGAGAGCACCGCGACGGTGACGCCGTAGACGTACGTCGTGGTCGTGAGCCCGATCTGCGGCGTCAGCAGCCCAGCGACGACGGCCGGGATGCCGAAGGCCAGGTAGGACACGATGAAGATCACCGCGAAGACCTCCGCCCGCTCGTGGGCCGGGAGAAGCGGCATGATCGAGCGCAGGATGCCGAAGAAGGCGGTCCCGAAGCCGGAGCCCGCGACGACCACGGCGACGAGGTACGCCGCCGACGAGCCGGTCGGGAGGGCGAGCAGGCTCAGCACCGTCCCACTGGCCAGCGCGGCCGTGCCGTAGAGCGTCGTCGCGCGGGCCGAGCGGTTGCGGAAGACGTACGCCGCCACCGCACCGGATCCGGCGAGGGCACCGATCGCCAGCCCCTGGATGACGTGGCTGGTGGCGCCCAGCTCCGTGCGTACGATCGCGGCGCCGAGGGAGAGGAACAGCCCACCGGTCGCCCAACCGGCGAAGATCGCCGGGGCGCTGCGGGCGAGCAGGCCCCGGATGGCCGGCGGCACGGCGATCCGCGGACGCAGCGAGGCGAGCAGACCCTCGTGACGGGGCGCGGTCTCGGGGACCAGCCACACGCCGGCCGCGAGAAGGAGGGAGAGCACGACGAGGGCGTCGAAGACGATGAGCTGCGCGTCCGCCGCCACCTGCAGGACCACGCCGGCGACGATGGCGCCGATCGCCAGTCCGACCATCGGAGCGATGGCGTTGACCACCGCCCCGGAGCCCGGCCGCGAGGGCCGCTCGAAGTCTGCGATGGCGGCCGACAGGGTCGAGAGCAGCAGGCCGCTCGCGATCCCCTGCAGGATCCGCGCCTCGAAGAGGACGGCGGCGGTGTCGGCGCCCTGGAAGAGCGCGAAGCTGGCCGCCAGCAAGAGGAACCCGACGGTCACCACCGGGCGCCGGCCGACGTGGTCGGAGACCGAGCCGAAGACGAGCAGGGTGGCGAGCAGCGCGACGGCATAGACGGCGAAGACAGCCGTCATCACCCAGGGCTCGAGCCCGAGGCCCACCTGGAGGTCGGGATAGAAGGGCGAGGGCGCACTGGCCCCGGCCATCATCAGCACGACCGCCACCAGGGCCACGCCCGCGCCGAGTCGCCGCCCGGCGACGGCGTCCGTCGTCGTCGCGCCCACCGTTTGTACCGACATCACCACTCCATCCATCGTTCGAATTATTTCGAACCTTTTATGGAGAGTACGTGCCTTCCGCTGACTGTGCAACTATTATCGAACCATGAGTTCTTCCCCGGACCTCCCGCATCCTGATCGGTCAGAGCTCTCACTGACGACCGTGCTCTTCGCGCTCAGCGACCCCGAGCGGCTCGCGATCGCCCGTCAGCTGGTCGACGGGCCTCTCGACATGGCCGAGTGCCACCTGAGCAACCCGGACGTACCGAAGTCGACGAAGTCGCACCTGATGAAGGTGCTGCGCACGGCGGGCGTGGTCCGCAACGAGGCCAACGGCCGCGCCCGGCGCCTCTCGCTGCGTCGCGAGGATCTCGACGCGCGGTTCCCCGGGCTCCTGGACGCCGTGCTCTCCGCCGAGGAAGGCGCCTCGAAGTCCTAGCTGCGGCGCCAGGGCGCCGGCCGGCCGTGCAGGAACCACTCCATGTTGCGGGTGATCCACGGCAGCCCGAAGTACGTCATGAACGGCAGCGTCACGACCATCACGCCCAGCACCTTCAGCGGCAGCGCCCAGTCCACGACGACCGGCCCGAGCAGCCAGTTGGCGAGCAGGCTGACCGGGTAGAACATCAGGAAGATCGTGATCGTCTGCTTCCACCGCGGCGGGGCCGTCGCGACCCCGGAGACCTGCTCGACGTCGTACGTGCTCGGCGGGTCGAACCAGCCCTCGATGCCGGTACGCCGCTCGATCCGGGTCTCCTCCACGAACGGCTCACCCGCGCCCAGCCACCAGCCGCGCTGGCGGCTGTTGTCCCAGCTGCCCAGGGTCTCGTGGGAGTCGAAGCGGTAGAGCAGGTGCCACTGGTCGGAGTCCGGTGACGGCCGCACCCAGCCCGCGCCGAGGAAGCCGGGGAACTCGCTGGCCAGCCGAATCCCCGCCTGCATCCAGGCGACCATCTCGTCACGGCGCTCCACGGAGACTCGACGGGCGATGGTCACGGTTACCGGCTCGGACATGCCGTCCATCGTCGCAGGCACGTACGCCGCCTCCCCAGCCCTCGCATAGGTTTGCTGCATGTCTGTGGTGAAGATCAATGCAATCCAGGTTCCGGCCGAGGCGGGCGCCGAGCTCGAGAAGCGGTTCGCGGCGCGGGCAGGGGCGGTCGAGAAGTCGCCGGGGTTCCTCGGCTTCCAGCTGCTGCGCCCGGTTGCCGGCGACGACCGCTACTTCGTCGTCACCCACTGGGACTCCGAGGAGTCCTTCGCGGCCTGGCGCGACGGGGATGCCCGAGCCGCACACGCGACTCCGCCAGGTGAGGCGCCGCGCAAGCCGGTCGCCACCGGAGCCGACCTGCTGGAGTTCGAGGTCGTGCTGGACGTCAAGCCGGCGTGACGTCGGAGACGTCGGAGACGTCCGAGACGCCGGGGATGCTGACGCCTCCTCGGCGCACCAACGACTGCTCACCCTGCTGGACGAACTTGTAGAAGTGCTCGCTCCGCCCGCGCAGCAGCGGCGTGGGCCCGAGGAGCGAGAGACGGCCGTGGGCGAGACGGCTGGCGGTGCGTACGGCCCGCCATCTCCTCTCGGCGGCGGCCGACCACGGGATGCCGTAGTGCTCGCGGACGAGCGCCGGGAGGCTGCCCTGGACGACGGTCCGGAGCGTCTCGGAGGTCGGCGGCCCGCCGGGGAGGTGGTAGCCGGCGGTGCCGGCGATGTGGCGGCCGACCAGACGGGCCTCGTCCACGAGATACGGCTCGTCCGAAGTGAGCCAGGCGTCGAAGCGGCGCCGGAAGTCGGGATAGGACGCCGGCGCGGCCGAGGCCGGCATGCCGAAGAGACCGGCCCAGGTCACGAAGTCGTCGAAGAGCTCCTCGCGCTCGTCCGGGCGGAGGGGGCGGACCAGGGCGTCGTACATGAACTCGACCGAGTCGAGCGCGAACGCCGCCGTCCACCACATCAGCCCAGGGTCGGCGGCCGAGTAGGGCGAGCCCTCGGGGTGCGCGGGACCGCCGGGGACCTCCATCGTCCCCTCGACGGGCGCGTGCCGCTTCGCGGTGAAGGCGAGCGCCCGGTCGGCCTCCTCCTTGGTGCCGAGGAAGACCGTCTCCATCAGTCGAGCGGTCAGCGCGAGCCGCGTGTAGGGCGTCGCGCGGTGCACCGTGTGCTGCGCCGTGCCGACGAAGAGCCGCGGGTGCAGGCCGCCGATCACCAGCGCCCGCTGTCCCCAGCTCAGCCCGACGACCCGCTGACGCATGGCACGGACGACCATCGAGTCTGCGGCGAAGTACCCGGACATACCGCCAGTCTGCCACCGCGCGGCGGCCGGCCGCGAGGGTTCAGGCGGGCTCGAGAGCCGGGACGACGTACTCCCTGGTCAGTGGGGCGAAGTCGGCGCCGTCGGTGATCTCACCCAGGCTCGCCCAGCGCAGCTCCGCGATCTCGGCGGCCGCGTCCGGGGTGACCTCGCCGGCCCAGGTGAAGACCGTCGAGCGCACCAGGTGACCCGGCTCGTTGGCGGCGTCGGCCTCGAACTCACCGAGCAGCACGAGTTCCTCGACCCGAAGCCGTACGCCGAGCTCCTCCGCCACCTCGCGGACGGCCGCGTCCGCGGCCGACTCCCCCGGCTCCAGCTTTCCGCCGGGCAGCATGAACTTCGCGGTGCCGGTCTTGCGGACGGTCAGCATCCGCCCGTCAGCGTCGCGGAAGACGACGGCCGCGACGGTGATGACCGGCCCGGCGTTCGGGCTCAGAGGATCTCTCCCGGCACGTAGGCGGCGGCCCCGGGGTGGCGGGCGGTGACGGCCTCCACGCGGCGTACGACCTCCTGGACCTGCGCTACGGCGGCACCGGTGAACTCGATCGGCTCGGCGACCAGCGACTGGATCTGGTCCTCGGTCAGACCGAGACGGGAGTCGGCGCCGAGCTTGGCGAAGACGTCGTTCTCGGCTTGCCCCTTGCGCATCGACAGCGCGGTGCCGACGGCGGCCTCCTTGATCGCCTCGTGGGCCTCCTCGCGGCCAACTCCGTTGCGGACGGCGGCCATCAGCACCTTGGTGGTCGCCAGGAACGGCAGGTAGCGGTCGAGCTCGCGCTGGATCACGGCCGGGAAGGCGCCGAACTCGTCGAGCACGGTCAGGAAGGTCTGGAAGAGGCCGTCGGCGGCGAAGAACGCGTCCGGGAGCGCGACGCGGCGCACGACGGAGTCGGAGACGTCCCCCTCGTTCCACTGGTCGCCGGCGAGCTCGGAGATCATCGAGAGGTAGCCGCGCAGCACGACCGAGAGGCCGTTGACCCGCTCGGTGGAGCGCGAGTTCATCTTGTGCGGCATCGCCGAGGAGCCGACCTGGCCCTCCTTGAAGCCCTCGGTGACCAGCTCGTTGCCGGCCATCAGCCGGATCGTGGTCGAGAGGTTGGAGGGGCCGGAGACCAGCTGGACCAGCGCGGAGACGGCGTCGAAGTCGAGTGAGCGCGGGTAGACCTGGCCGACGCTGGTGAAGACGTTCTCGAACCCGAGGTGGGCCGCGACCCGCTCCTCGAGCGCGGCCAGCTTGCCGGCGTCACCATCGAGCAGGTCGAGCATGTCCTGCGCGGTGCCCATCGGGCCCTTGATGCCGCGCAGCGGGTAGCGGGCGATGAGCTCCTCGACGCGCTGGAGCCCGACCAGCATCTCGTCGGCGACGGTCGCGAACCGCTTGCCGAGCGTTGTCGCCTGGGCGGCGACATTGTGCGAACGGCCGGCCATGACGGTCGTCTCGTGCTCGGCCGCGAGCCGCGCCAGGCGGGCCAGCGTCGCGACGGCACGGTCGCGGATCACCTTCAGCGACGAGAGCACCTGGAGCTGCTCGACGTTCTCGGTCAGGTCCCGCGAGGTCATGCCCTTGTGGATGTGCTCGTGACCGGCCAGCGCGGCGAACTCCTCGATCCGCGCCTTCACGTCGTGGCGGGTCACCCGCTCACGGGCCGCGATCGAGTCGAGGTCGACGTCCTCGATCACCTTCTCGTACGCCTCCACGACCCCGTCGGGGACGTCGATGCCGAGATCCTTCTGAGCCTTGAGCACCGCGATCCAGAGCTGACGCTCCAGGACGATCTTGTGCTCGGGACTCCAGATCCCGGCGAGGTCGGCCGCGGCATAGCGGTTGGCGAGAACGTTGGGCACCACAGTCACGGCGGATATTCTCCCATGCTCCGTGCCCACCCCCACTAACGTGGCGGTATGGCCCTGCGGATCCTCGCCAGCCGGCCCGATCCGGCGATCTACACCCTGCCCTGGTCCTTCCCCCTGGAGGAGTGGCCAGATGATGTCGTGGTGCCACTGACCCGCGGGCTCAGTCGCCATGTCGTACGCATCGTGCGGGTGCGCAACAACATCTACGCCGTCAAGGAGACCCAGGCCGACATCGCCCGGCGCGAGTACAACATGCTGCGCGAGCTGCAGCGCCTCGGCCTGCCGACAGTGGTCGCCAAGAGCGTCGTCACCGGTCGCACGGACCGCGACGGCAACGAGCTCGGCGCCGCGCTGATGACCGAGCACCTCACCTACTCGCTCCCCTACCGCGCACTCTTCGAGCGGGGCCTGGCCGCCGACCGGCTCCCGAGCCTGATCGACGCGCTCGTCGTCCTGCTCGTACGCCTCCACCTGGCCGGCTTCTACTGGGGCGATGTGTCCTTGTCGAACGTCCTGTTCGTGCGCGACGCGGCCGGGTTCGCCGCCTACCTGGTCGATGCCGAGACCGGGGAGCTGAAGCCGGAGCTCTCCGACCGGCTGCGGGAGTACGACCTCGATGTCGCCTACCAGAACATCTACGGCGAGCTGCTCGACCTGCAGGCGAGCGAGTCCCTGCCGGAGGCCTTCCCGATCGACGCGATCGTCGAGCGGCTGCAGAGCCGCTACGACGCGCTGTGGCGCGAGCTCACCGAGGAGCAGGTCTTCTCCGCCGAGGAGATGTGGCACATCGAGCAGCGCATCGAGCGCCTCCACGACCTCGGCTTCGACGTCGAGGAGCTCGACATCACCACCAGCGAGGACGGCGACACCGTCGCCCTCCGCCCGCGGGTGGTCGAGCTCGGCCACCACCGCCGCGAGCTGCGTACGCTGACCGGGCTGGACGTCCAGGACGCTCAGGCACGGCGGATCCTCAACGACATCTCCGCCTACCGCGCCACCCGCGAGCTCGGCGACCTGCCGATCGAGGTCGCCGCGAGCCGCTGGCTGCGCGAGATCTACGAGCCCATCGTCGCGATGCGCCCGCCCGGCGCGGCGGCCAAGCTGACCCCGGCGCAGATGTTCCACGAGATCCTCGAGCACCGCTGGGTGCTCTCCCAGTTCGCCGGCGAGTGGGTCAAGCTCATCAACGCCGCCGAGTCCTACTACGAGGACGTCATCCAGCACCGCCCCGACGAGGCCGTCACCCCGCCCGCCGAGGAGTGAGCCGGGCTCGTCATAAGGTGGCCACGTGAAGATCCTCGTCGTCGGCACCGGTGGTCGTGAGCACGCGCTCGCTCTGAAGCTCTCCCAGGAAGGGAACGAGGTGTACGCCGCGCCCGGGAACCCCGGGATCGCGGAGTTCGCCACGCTCCGGGACGTGGACATCATGTCCGGTCCCGCGATCGCCTCCCTGGCGGGCGAGCTCGGCGTCGACCTGGTCATCGTCGGGCCCGAGGCGCCGCTGGTGGCCGGGGTCGCCGACGCCGTTCGCGAGGCGGGGATCGCGGTCTTCGGACCGTCCCGGGCTGCCGCGCAGCTCGAGGGGTCGAAGGCGTTCTCCAAGGACGTGATGTCCGTGGCCGGCGTGCCGACCGCGGGCTCCCGCGTCGCGACCACCCCCGAGGAGGCTGCCGCCGCGCTGGACGAGTTCGGCGCTCCGTACGTGGTCAAGGACGACGCTCTGGCCGCGGGCAAGGGTGTCGTCGTGACGCGCGATCGCGAGGAGGCGCTGGCCCACGCGGCTGCGTGCGAGCGGGTCGTCATCGAGGAGTTCCTCGACGGCCCCGAGGTCTCGCTGTTCGCGATCTGCGACGGGACGCGGGCCTACGCGCTGCAGCCGGCGCAGGACTTCAAGCGGATCTTCGACGGCGGCAAGGGCGGCAACACCGGCGGGATGGGTGCCTACTCGCCGCTGCCGTGGGCGCAGCCGGACCTGGCCGACGTCGTGCTGGCGACGGTCGTCCAGCCGACCCTGGTCGAGATGGAGAAGCGCGGCGCCCCGTTCGTCGGGTGCCTCTACGTCGGGCTCTCGCTGACCGCCAAGGGCCCGAAGGTGATCGAGTTCAACTGCCGCTTCGGTGATCCCGACATCCAGCCGGTCCTCGCGCTGCTGGAGTCCTCCCTCGGCGACCTGCTCCTCGCGGCGGCCACGGGCGCGCTGGACACGGTCGAGGCGCCGACCTTCTCCGACGGCGCCTCGGTGACGGTCGTGCTGGCCTCGGCCGGCTACCCGGAGTCGTCTTCGAAGGGCGACGTCATCACCGGCGCCGGCAACGCCAACTCGATCAACGACGTGGACGTGATCCACGCGGGCACGGCGATCGTGGACGCCTCCACGCCCGAGGAGCCCGACCACCGTCACCTGGTCACCGCGGGAGGCCGCGTCCTGGCGGTCCGCGCCAAGGGCTACGACATCGACGACGCGCGCTCGCGGGCGTACGCCGCCGCCGACCTGATCACCTTCGACGGGCTCCAGCGGCGCTCCGACATCGCGGCCGAGCCGCTCGGAGTCGTCGAGGGCGCCTCGCTGCTTTAACCCGAATGGTTTGAGCATCGGCGTACTCTGCCGAACATGACCTGGGTCGTGTTCGGCGTCGCCGTCGTTGTCGTGCTCGGCCTGATCATCGCGGCGTGCAACAGGGCCCTGCGCTCATCGCGCCGTGGCGTCTCAGCCGGGATCGGCGACGGCCTCGGCAACTTCATCGACGTCTTCGACCCCGGCAACGCCCGCGCGGCGCGCGACCTCAAGGAGCAGGACAACATCGGTCACGTGGTCCCCTCGCCCGACGGCGATGACCCGCCGTACGGGGTCGACCTGAAGGCCGGACGGGTCACCATCCGCCGTTCCTGACAGGCTGAGAGTGACCGATCGGCCACTCTCAGCCTCACCACGTCAGGTCAGCGAGTTGATGATGACGGTCTCGTCGCGGGCCGGGCCGACGCCGATGACCGACATCGGGGCGCCGGAGATCTCCTCGACGTACTTCACGTACGCCTGAGCGTTGGCCGGGAGGTCGGCGAACGACCGCGCGCCCGAGATGTCTTCCTTCCAGCCCGGCAGCATCTCGAAGATCGGCTTGGCGTGGTGGAAGTCGGACTGGTTGACGGGCATCTCGTCGTGGCGGACACCGTCGACGTCGTACGCCACGCACACCGGGATCTCCTCGAGTCCGTCGAGCACGTCGAGCTTGGTGAGGACGAAGTCGGTGACCCCGTTGACGCGGGCGGCGTAGCGGGCGATGACCGCGTCGTACCAACCACAGCGGCGCGGGCGTCCGGTGGTCGTGCCGAACTCGTGGCCGTTGTCGCGCAGGTAGTCGCCGGACACGTCGAAGAGCTCGGTCGGGAACGGCCCCTCTCCCACGCGGGTGGTGTAGGCCTTCACGATCGCGACGACCCGGTCGATCCGGGTCGGCGGGATCCCGGAGCCGGTGCAGGCGCCGCCCGAGGTGGCGTTGGAGGAGGTCACGAAGGGGTACGTGCCGTGGTCGACGTCGAGCAGGGTCGCCTGGCCACCCTCGAGCAGCACGGTCTCGCCCCGGTCGAGTGCCTGGTTGAGCAGCAGGCCGGTGTCGCAGACCATCGGCGCGATCCGGTCCGCGTAGGACAGCAGGTCCTCGACGACCGCGTCGACGGTGAAGCCACGACGGTTGTAGACCTTCGAGAGCAGCTGGTTCTTCAGCTCCAGCGCGCCCTCGACCTTGCCGCGCAGGATCGACTCGTCGAAGAGGTCCTGGACGCGGATGCCGATGCGGTTGACCTTGTCGGCATAGGTCGGGCCGATCCCGCGGCCGGTGGTGCCGATCTTGCGCGAGCCGAGAAAGCGCTCGGTGACCTTGTCGAGCTGGCGGTTGTAGTCGGCGATGACGTGCGCGCTGGCGGACAGCTTCAGCTTGGAGATGTCGACTCCGCGCGCCTCCAGACCGGTCAGCTCCTCGAAGAGGACCGCGAGGTCGACGACCACGCCGTTGCCGATCACCGGCGTCACGCCGGCGGTCAGGATGCCGCTGGGCAGCAGGTGGAGGGCGTACTTCTCCTTGCCGATGACAACCGTGTGGCCGGCGTTGTTGCCGCCGTTGAACTTGACGACGTAATCGACGTGCTCACCGAGCAGGTCGGTCGCCTTGCCCTTGCCTTCGTCGCCCCATTGGGCACCGATGATCGTGATCGCGGGCATGTGTGTCGCTCCTTCGCTCCGGACGGAGTCCCTCCGCCGTGCGGCGGCTGCTCAACGCACCAATATCTAGTGTGTTCTGGATCCACCTACGCTGGACCCATCTAGAACGCAAAAAACCCTGGCAAGACCAGGGCTCTTGCGACCACACGCTAGCAAATTCACGCCCGTACGTCACAGCCAGGCTCGCCGCGCGGCCTCGACACCTGCCTCGAACCGTGAGGTCGCGCCGAGCTCCTCGAGCAGTTCCGCGACCCGACGGCGGACCGTACGCAGCGATACCCCAAGCCTCCTGGCGATCTGCTCGTCCTGGGCTCCGCTGGCCAGCTCGGCCAGCAGCAGGCGGCGCTCGGCGTTCGGCAGGTCGTCGAGCTCGGCCGCCGGGAGGGCGCGTCGCCACAGCTCCTCGAAGTAGCTGGTCACCACCTCGACGATGCCCCGCTGGCGTACGTTGATGATCGGCTGCTCCACCGGGCCAAGCGGGTCCGGGAACATCGCGTGCGTGCTGCCGACCACCATCAGGTGGGTGCCCACGCGCGGCAGGATCCGGACCTCCTCACCGATCTCGACCCGCATCCGTAGCACGTCGGGTGAGTGCTTCAGCGCCGCCACCGGGTAGATGCCACGGCACCGGCGACCCGACTTGATCGTGGACTCGATGACCGAGATGAACCGCATCTCCGAGGGATGCACGGTCACCGCCGGGCGCAGCCACATCATGTCGCCCGAGGTGGCCGAGACCAGCCGCTCGAAGGTCTCCGGCGTGAACTCGGTCGCGATCACCTCGCCCTCGATCGGGTGTTCCTCGCCGATCTGGGCCGGGAGCCGTGCGGCGGTGCCTGCGACGTACGGGACCGACTGGGAGATCTTGAGCAGATGGTCGTGGGCGTCCTGAGCCCTGGTCGCCGCCCGCTCCAGCATGTGGGCGACCACCGCCGTCGGGCTGAGCACCGTCAAGGTCTCGCCGATGGAGACGACACCGCTCTCGACCAGCGGCGCGGCCTCCTCCAGCAGCTCCTCCTCGGAGGAGGACAACGTCGCCGCCACGACCACCAACGGCCACCCGTTGAGCGGGAGGAGGCGACTGTAGAGCTGTGCCGCGCCCGGGTCGAACCCGAGCGCGGTCATCAACGTCTGCGACCGGCCGTTCTCCATACCTGGCACTCTAATGCCAGGTATCGAGGTGGACCTTGATCAAGGTATGCAGACGAGGTCTCGCTCCTCTTGCGGAGTTCCGCAAGGGAAGCGTGCCTTCGGCTGCATACCTTGACGAAGGAACGAGCCGCCGCGTCAGGCCTCCGGCTTGAGCAAGGGGAAGAGGATCGTTTCGCGGATCCCGGCGCCGGTGAAGAGCATGATCGCCCGGTCCAGGCCGAGCCCGAGGCCACCCATCGGCGGGGCGCCGTACTCCAGCGCGCGCAGGAAGTCCTCGTCGAGCTGCATCGCCTCGGGGTCGCCGCCGGCGGCGAGGAGGGACTGGGCGGTGAGCACCTCGCGCTGCACCACCGGGTCGATCAGCTCGGTGAATCCGGTGCCGCGCTCGACACCGCCGATGATCAGGTCCCAGGCGAGCACCTTGCCCGGCTCCTCGTCGTTGATCCGCGCCAGCGGCTGGGCGATCGCCGGGAAGTCGCACAGGAAGGTCGGCTGGATCAGGTGGGGCTCCACCAGCTCGCCGCACAGCTCCATGACGATCTTGTCGGCGCCCCAGG
Organism: Nocardioides sp. NPDC127503; assembly: GCF_040302165.1. NCBI lineage: Bacteria > Bacillati > Actinomycetota > Actinomycetes > Propionibacteriales > Nocardioidaceae > Nocardioides > Nocardioides sp. NPDC127503. The sequence goes on from NZ_JBEORH010000005.1 coordinate 417,845, forward strand.
CGGGGTCGAGCTCGACGTCGTGCTTGTCTGCGAGCGCCTTGAGCGTGTCGACGTCGGTGTCGGGGGTGACCTCGACACCGACGGCCTCGGAGACACCCTCGTAGACCGGCAGCCACTTCCACTCGCCGTCGAGGTCGATGACACCGGCGTCCGTCTCGACCTGGCGCGAGCCGACCGCGTCGGCGGCAGCCAGATACATCTGGCGCATCTCCTCGGCGATGGTGAACTGGTCGCCGTAGGCCTGGTAGGCCTCGATCATCGTGAACTCGGGGCTGTGCGTGGAGTCGACGCCCTCGTTGCGGAAGATCCGGCCGATCTCGTAGACCTTGTCGACGCCGCCGACGATCGCCTTCTTGAGGTTGAGCTCGAGCGCGATGCGCAGCGTCATCGGCTGGTCGAACGCGTTCATGTGGGTGTTGAACGGCCGCGCGTGCGCACCACCGTGGATGAGCTGCAGGACCGGCGTCTCGACCTCGAGGTAGCCGTCGTCCTCGAGGCGACGGCGGATCGCCTGGGTGATCTTCGCGCGCGTACGCACCATGTCGCGCGCCTCCTGGCGCACGATCAGGTCGGCGTAGCGCTGCCGGACCCGAGCCTCCTCGGAGAGGTCCTTGTGGAGCACCGGCAGCGGCCGCAGCGCCTTGGACGCCATCTCCCAGCTCGAGGCCATGATGGAGAGCTCACCGCGCCGCGAGGAGATCACCCGGCCGGTGACGGCGACGTGGTCACCGAGGTCGACCAGGCTCTTCCACTCCGCGAGCGACTCCTCCCCCACCTCGGCGAGCGAGAGCATCACCTGGAGCCGGGTGCCGATGCCCTCCTGCAGCGTCGCGAACGCGAGCTTTCCGGTGTTGCGGACGAACATGACCCGACCGGCGACGGTGACCACGTCCTGGGTCTCGTCACCGGCCTCGAGCTTGTCCTCGTAGGCCTCGCGCACCTCGGCGAGCGTGTGGGTGCGGCCGATCCCGATGGCGTACGCCTTCTTGCCCTCGGCCAGCAGGCGCTCCCGCTTCTCGCGCCGAACGATGCTCTGCTCATCGAGAGTGGGCTCGTTCAGGTGGGGCTCTGGCGCGTTGGCGGTCTGCTCAGTCACGGGTCAAGGCTAGGCGAAATCGCTGGTCCGACGCGATTCGGTATTCACCCCAGAAGCGTGTCGTACGCCGTCGGGCTGCTGTCACGCAGGAACTCGCTGCAGCGCTCCCACTCCTCGGTCTCGCCGATCGCCTTGGCCTGCTCGGCGAGGAGGGCGAGGCTGGTCAGGAAGCCACGGTTGGGCTCGTGCTCCCACGGCACGGGGCCGTGGCCCTTCCAGCCGTTGCGGCGCAGCATGTCGAGCGAGCGGTGGTAGCCGACGCGGGCGTAGGCGTAGATGGTCACGTCCTCGGCGCCGGCCTCCTTGGCCGCCGTGGCGAGCGCGGCCCAGGCAGAGGGCGAGGCGGGGTGGCGGCGTACGACCTCGGCGGGGTCTGTGCCGGCGGCCAGCTCGTCGGACGCGGGGTCGGCGGGAAGGTGGGTCGGCGGCGGTCCGGCCATCAGGTCCTGGTGGGTCATGCCCACCATTGTGCCCGCAGCCACCGACCGTCTTTCGCCGGGCAGACGATCAGGGAGATGTCGGCGCGCGGGTGTTGACTGTGGCCATGACCCAGCCCGTGACGCAGACGACCGCAGCGCCGACGACCGAGCACCCGTGGCGGGCGCTGTTCGCGCTGTGCATCGGCTTCTTCATGCTGCTGGTCGACATGACGATCGTGACCGTCGCGACGCCGGACATCATGGCCGAGCTCGACGCGAGCGCCAACGCGGTGCTGTGGGTGACCAGCGCCTACCTGCTGGCGTACGCAGTGCCGATCCTGATCATGGGCAGGCTCGGTGACCGCTTCGGGCCCAAGTGGGTCTACATCGCCGGCCTGGCCGTCTTCACGGCCTCGTCCCTGTGGTGCGGGCTCGCCGGCAGCATCGAGTCGCTGGTGGCCGCGCGGGCGGTGCAGGGCCTCGGCGCGGCGATGATGACGCCGCAGACGATGGCGACCATCACCCGGATCTTCCCGCCCGAGCGGCGTGGCTCGGCGATGGCGCTGTGGGGCGCGACGGCGGGCATCGCGACGCTCGTGGGCCCGCTCGCGGGCGGGGCGCTGGTCGCGATCGGCGGCTGGGAGTGGATCTTCTTCGTCAACGTGCCGATCGGCATCATCGCGATCGTCCTCAACTGGCTGATGGTTCCCGAGCTGGAGACCCACGCGCACGTCTTCGACTGGCTCGGTGTGGCGCTCAGCGGCGTCGGGATGTTCTGCGTGGTCTTCGGCCTGCAGAACGGCGAGCAGCGGGGCTGGGACACCCTCACCTGGGCGCTCGTCGCCGGCGGCATCGCGATCATGGCGCTCTTCGTCTGGTGGCAGGCGCGCAACCGCAAGGAGCCGCTGGTGCCGCTGTCCATCTTCTCCGACCGCAACTTCTCCGTCTCCAGCCTGGCGATCTCCTGCATGGGCTTCGCGGCCGTCGCGCAGGGCTTCCCGCTGATGCTCTACGCCCAGCTCGTCCGCGGTTACACCGCGCTCGAGGCGTCACTGCTGATGGTTCCGATGGCGCTCGTCTCCCTCGTCGCCGCGCCGCTTGTCGGCCGATTGAGCGACCGGATGCATCCACGGCTGCTGACGGGCGTGGCCTTCTTCCTCTGCTCCGTCTCGCTCTTCTGGCTCGCGGTGCCGATGACCGTCGACTCCCAGCTGTGGCAGCTGCTGGTGCCGATGGCCGTCTTCGGTCTCGGCTCGGCCGCCGTGTGGGCGCCCCTAGCGGCGACCGCCACCCGCAACGTGCCGATGCGGATGGCCGGCGCGGGTGCCGGGGTCTACAACGCCACCCGCCTGGTCGGCTCGGTGATCGGCTCCGCCGCCGTCGCCGTGCTCATCGACCTCCGCCTCAACGCCCACGGCCTCGGCGGATCGCTGGCCGGCGGCCACGAGACCGCGGCGGGCTCCTCGATCCCGCCCGAGGTGGCCTCGAAGTTCGCCGAGGCGATGTCGGAGGTGATGCTGCTGCCGGCGGTCGCGCTGGCGGTCGGCTTCGTGGCGGTGCTCTTCTTCACCACCCCGCGTCACATGGTGAAGCCGTCAGCCTAAGGCGACGGAGAGCGGCAGCCCGCGGCACGGGATCATGTCCCGGGCAGTGGTGAGCGGGGCGCCGGTGGCCAGCTGCGGGTCGGCCGAGACGATCGCTTTGCCATGGCCGTTGACCAGCGTCGCGCCGGCCTCGCGCAGCCCGGGCAGCAGCATCGTCTCGAGCGTCTCGACCAAGGTGTCGGCCCCCGCGACGCCGACCATGCGACCGCCGGCGTAGACCGGCATCGTCGTGGTCATGACGTACTCGTCGGTGCAGACGAAGTCGACGTACGGCCCGACGAGTGTCAGCTCGCCGGTGCGCTCCGGGGAGCGATACCAGGGCTGACGGGTGTAGTCGATCGCCTCTCCGGTGCCCGGCGCATCGGCTTCACCGAGGAAGTCACGCTCCTCGCCCTGCCACCAGACGAGGTAGAGCCGGCGGTCGCTGAGCACGCCGGGGGCCACGACGAAGCCACCACCGATGAGGTTGGGGTTGCGCAGGAACTCCCGCGAGCCGGGCTCGAGCCGCTCCCGCAGGGATGCGGTGGTGACCGGGCCGGCCTCGAAGAGGGCGGCCACCTCGTCGCGTACGCGCTCGAGCTCGGTCACGATCGGCCCGAAATGCTGCTCGACCTGAGCCACACAGTCGATGGGAGTCATCGTCTTCGTCATCGTCGCACCGCCTCATGGATCTCAGCCAAGCGTTCAAGGGAGTGGGCGACATGCTCACGTACGCTCTCCCGTGCCCTGACAGCATCTCCTGCTGCGAGGGCTTCGACAAGCTCCTGATGCCGGGTCGCCGTGGCCTCCCGGAAGCCCGGCTCGTTGAGCGGGATCCGGAGCAGCGCGCCGAAGTCGGCCTCCTGGCGCACCACCTCGCGGGTCATCCGGGCCGACTGGGTCAGCGCGGCCACCGACAGGTAGAGCTCGCTGTCGGCGCTGCGCCAGCGGGCCACGTCGCTGACGTTGAGCGGGATCAGCAGGTCTCGCAGGTCCTCGACCTCGTCAGGGTCCGTACGCTCCGCCGCGATCTCCGCACACCCCGTGAGCACCACCAGGTAGACCGTGGCCCGGTCGCGCAGCTCGACCCGCGACATCGAGGCGAGCCGGTCCTCGACGAGGTCGCCGCTCTCCGGGGCACGTACGAACGAGCCACCGCCACGACCCCGGGTCGTCACGACCAGACCTTTGGCGCGCAGTGCGACCAACGCCTCGCGTGCGGTGACCGTCGCGACGCCGAGCATCTGGGCCAGCTCGGGTTCGCTCGGGAGCCGCTCGCCGTGCGCGAGCACGCCGGAGCGGATCGCCTCGGCGAGCCGATTCTCGACGCGGGCAGCCCGGCCTTCGTCGCCGATCGGGGCGAAGATCGCCGCGCGAGCTCGGGAGGTCATCACACGCACACCGAAATCGTAATGTATGGATCTAGATGATTCGGCCCCCAGATCTGTTCGAATCTGTTCGAATGCGCACAGAAACTTCATGAATTTCGTCTTAACCATCTGGATCCATGGGCGTTTCTATGCCTAACCTGTGCGCACGGCTGACGCACACTGGTGTCGGTCACCCAAGATCGTCGGATGTCCAGGGCTTGTGGGGGGCGCTGGGCATCCGACTCCTTGGTTTTCGGCCGTCTGTGCGGATGGATGCCCACCGAGGTAACTCGGTGAGTGGGCACTTCCCGCGCGGAACTCCACGATGGAAGTGACTGCCGACCGAGTTACCTCGGTCAGCATCCGGCGGCTTCGCAGCTGCCTCCGCATACGACGAAGGGCGGGGAGAGCCTCTCGGCTCTCCCCGCTCTTGCTTCTCGGCGTGTGTCGGCTAGAACACCGCGGCCACGGCGCTGGTCAGCGCGTCACCGATGTTGTCCAGCAGGCCACCCTCGTCCTCCTCGGCGGGAGCTTCCTCGGTCGCCTCGTCAGCAGGCTCCTCGGTCGTCGGCCGCGCGGCCGGGGACTCCGACTCGCTCGGCGTCGCCTCCGGCTCGGCCGGCTCCTCAGCAGGAGCCTCAGCGGTGTCCTCGCCACCCGGGAGGATGTCATCCAGACCCGGCAGCAGCGGCGATTTCTCCTCGGACGGCTCCTCGACCGGAGCCTCCACGTCGGGAGCCTTCACGTCCGGGGCGTCGGACGGAACCGGGCTCTCACCCGGAGCGTCGGACTTGTCCTCGCCCGGGGTGTTCGAGCGGAGCGCGCTGTTGCCCTTGAGCTCACGGGCCTCGCTGCCGTCGGAGTTCACCGTCAGTGTCCGGCTGCGAGCCGACTCGTTGCCGTCACCGTCGATCGCGGTCACCGTGACCTCGGTCGTGTCCCACAGCAGGACACACCTCGCCTCGAAGGTGGTCTCACCGGTGACCGTGCCACCGAAGCACAGTCCACCGTTGACGCTGATCCGGTAGTCGATCTCCGCGGGCGGCGTGACGCCGTCCTCGTCCTTCGAGGGGTTCCAGGTCAGGGTGAAGCCGAGCGGGCCCTCGTTGCTCGCGTCGAGGCCGGTCGGGACCGTCGGCGCGATCTTCGTGGTCTTACCCGAGACCCCGGCGGAGCGCGCGGACTCGTTGCCCGCACCGTCCACGGCCTCCACGGAGTAGGTGTACTCCGTGCCAGCCTTCAGGCCGGTGTCCTCGAAGGACGTGTCGTTGCCGGACGCGATGAGGTCGCCGTCGCGGTAGAGGTTGTAGGAGACGTCGCCGACGCCGCCCTCGTTGTCCTCGGAGTCGGACCAGCTCACGTTCAGCGTGCTGTCGCTCGGGTCGCCCTCTTCAACGGTCAGGTCCGCAGGCACCTCAGGCGCCGTGACGTCCATGACGCAGTCGACCTCGTTGCTGTCCCGGGACTCGTTGTCGGCCTTGTCGGTCGCGGTGACCCAGAACGTGTAGGTCTCCCCCGCCCGAAGGTCGTTGAAGGTTGCCGAGGTCCTGTCGGTGTCACCCGGCTCGCCGGCGTTGGGACGCGAGGTCACCGAGTAGTGCTTGATCCCGCTCTTGTCCTGCGCCGCCGACCAGTCGATCGTCGCGGAGGTGTTGCTGTTCACCACGCAGGGGCTGACCGTGACCGCGTCAGGAGCAGTCTCGTCCTCCGGGTCACCGGGGCCGGGGTCCTCCGGGCCCGGGTCCTCGGGACCGGGGTCCTCCGGGCAGAGCAGGCCGAAGGGGAGCAGGCAGTCGTCCGGCGGGGTCGTCGGCTCACCGTCACCCGGCGGGGTGGTCGGCGGAGTCGGCGGCTGGCACTGGGCCAGGTCCGGGCGGATCTCGCAGATGTCCACACCGGCGCCCGGGGGACGAGTGTCCTCGCAGGCGCTCGGGTCGAGCTCACAGGTGGGCGTGCTTCCCGACGGGACGTTGCCCGCGGGGATGAAGGTCACGCCGGTGTTGGCGGCCGGGACGATGTCGTCGTCGACGACCTCCGGCTCGTCGGAGTCCTTCTCCGAGGGCTTGTCGTCGGGCTCAAGAGTGTCCGGATCACTGGGGAGCGAAGACTCCCCGGTGGTCGGATCCTTCTTCGGCGAGCTCTGTGTATCGCTGTTTACGGTGCACGAGAACAAGACGAGTAGCAGGATCAGAATGATCGCGCCTATGACGATTCCGCCGATTGTGCGGTTTCGCGCAGTGGTTTCCATACCGAGGATGTCCCTCCCAAGATCAACGCCGAAGGGACGGTCCGACCTTGTTACCCGAGGGTCGCCGTCCAGCTAGGGCATTGAATCGCTTTACCAATGACCGGCACAACGACATAAGCCCGAGTTTGCTATGCCGTGTGCCACAACGTTTTCCGAACCGGGACCATTGGCCCATCCCCGGCGTGTCGCTCAGCCGATGGAATTGCCCGCAGAACCGAGATGCTGGGCACCCTCGACGACCCGAGTGGCCATACCGGCCTCAGCGAGCTTGCCCCAGACGCGAGGATCGTACTGCTTCTTGTTTCCGACCTCGCCGTCGACCTTCAGAACGCCGTCGTAGTTGGCGAGCATGTGGCCGGCGACCGCGCGGGTGTAGGCGTACTGGGTGTCGGTGTCGATGTTCATCTTGACTACGCCGTACGAGACCGCCTCGGCGATCTCCTCGGCGCTCGAGCCGGAGCCGCCGTGGAAGACGAGGTCGAACGGCTTCGCACCGGCCGGCAGGCCGAGCTTGGCGACGACCGCGTCCTGGGCGTCACGCAGGATGGAGGGACGGAGCTTGACGTTGCCCGGCTTGTAGACGCCGTGCACGTTGCCGAAGGTGAGCGCGGTCAGGTAGCCCTCGACGCCCAGCGCCTCGGCGGTCGCGATGGCGTCCCCGGGGGTCGAGTAGAGCTTGTCGTCGATCGCTCCGACGATGCCATCTTCCTCGCCCCCGACCACGCCGACCTCGATCTCGAGCACGATGTGGGCGGCCTTGGCCTTTGCCAGCAGCTCCTCGGCGATCTGCAGGTTCTCGGCAAGCGGCACCGCGGACCCGTCCCACATGTGGCTCTGGAACAGCGGCGCCTCACCACGCTGGACGCGCTCGGCGGAGAGCTCGAGGAGGGGACGTACGAAGCCGTCGAGCTTGTCCTTGGGGCAGTGGTCGGTGTGCAGCGCGATGTTGACGTCGTAGGACTTGGCGACCTCGGTCGCGTACGCGGCGAAGGCCACCGAGCCGGTCACCATGTTCTTGACCGTGGGGCCGGAGAGGTACTCCGCGCCGCCGGTCGAGATCTGGATGATGCCGTCCGAGCCGGCCTCCGCGAAGCCGGCCAGCGCCGCGTTGAGCGTCTGCGACGAGGAGACGTTGATCGCGGGGAAGGCGAAACCCTTCTCCTTCGCGGTCGCGAGCATCTCGGCGTACTTCTCGGGCGTGGCGATGGGCATCTGGAGGTTCTCCTTGAGATCCGTTGTCGACCGGTGCGCTGGTGGCCAGCGTAATGCGCCCCTGACCACCCGTTGCCAACGCTCGGAGTTGGATCGATCAAGCAGGACAACCGATCTGCCGCGAGATCCGTATCCAGGGGTGAGACTGAACTTGGAGGCCATCATGGACTGGCAGGAAACCCTCGAGCGGGCGATCCCCCAACCCCCGCCGACACACTCGGACCCGGCTGCGCTGGTGGCAGACGGGAAGAAGCTCGTACGCCGCCGGCGGCTCGCCGTGGTCGCCGGCACCGCCGCCGCGGTGGTCGCCGTGGTCGGTATCGGTGCGGCCGTCGTTCCCTCGCGCGACAGCGCCACCCCGAACCCGCCGATCGCGACCCAGTCGACGGCCGAGGACGAGTGGCCGCCCGAGGCCGACATCCCGTTGAGCGACCTCGCGCCCGTCGCGTACGACCACGGCACTGGCGAGGTGACCCTCTATCAAGGCTGGAAGGAGACCGACCAGGTCGGTCCGCTCGATTCCGGGAACGCGCTGGCGGTCGCGGCGACCAAGGGCAACAGGACCGTCTACGCGCACTTCATGAATCCGACCGAGATCTCCTACACCGATGCCTCTCGCACGAGCGCCACGAGCTTCCGAGCCTGGGTCGACGACGTGCGGACCCATCACCTGAGTGCAACCTGGAACGCAGGTGGGAAGCTCCGCGTGAAGCAGAACGGCTGGGAGATCGTCCGTGAGATTCCCAACCCGCTCGGCTACGCAGCACCCTGGGACTCGGTCGGCGCAGTCGTCGAGCGGGAGGGCGTCGAGCAGTGGATCCTCTACAGCGGCAACCGTCCGAAAGATGGCGGTGAGTCGAGCGGGCTGGACGCGGTCTATGCCATCCCCGGCCAGACCATCGAGGAATGGCTGGCCGTCCAGGTCGCGACGGACCGCAAGGACTACCGTCCCGGCAACGTAGATTTCAGCATCGAACCGACCGAGGCGGTCGAGTTCGGATCAGGCTCCGAGGTCGTCTCCACCGAGGACCGGGTGAAGATCGTCGAGCAGGTCGCCGACCCGGACATCGGTCACTCGTTCGCCACGGGGACATCGCGAACCGCGGCCGCCCGGATCACGGTCGGCAGCAAGGAGCGATACGTGCTGGTCCGCGAGAAGGACGGCGTCACGCAGGCCTACTCCTTCTCCGTGCTCCCTGCGCCGCGAGCAGAGGACCGCAGACCGCTCACGCTCGACGAGTTCGCGGAAATGGTCGACCGTCGCATGACTCCCGGATCGGGGCTGTGGTGATGAGCGCGCACGACGAGGCCTTCACCGCGTTCGTCGCGGCCAGGCGGCCGCACCTGGTACGGGTGGCGTACGCGCTGTGCGGCGACTGGCACCGGGCGGACGATCTGGTGCAGACGTCCCTGCTGAAGCTGTACGCCTCATGGCGCCGGGTGGAGTCGGGGTCGGAGGAGGCGTACGTCCGGACGATCCTGGTCCGCGCCCACATCGACCAGACCCGGCGGCCGTGGTGGAAGCGGGAACGCTCGGGCGACATCCCGGAGCGGCCCATGCCCGCCGCACGGTTCGAGGAGCGGTCCGAGCTGTTCGCGGCGCTCCAGGCCCTGCCGGAGATGCAGCGCAAGGTGGTCGTCCTGCGCCACTGGCTGCAGCTGTCGGTCGCCGAGACCGCGCGCGAGCTGCGGATCAGCGAGGGAACCGTCAAGAGCCACTCCTCGCGCGGCCTCGCCGCGCTGCGTACCTGCCTGGAGTGGGGGGACGCCTCCCGGACGTGACCGACCAGCAGGAGACGGAGCAAGAACGGTCGGGCGGGCATGCCCCTGACGCGCCTAGCGTCAGGGGCATGCCCAAGGTCACCTACTTCACCGCAACGTCGCTGGACGGCTACATCGCCGATGAGAACAGCTCGCTGGACTGGCTCTTCGAGACGCCGCACGGCGACGACGAGAGCTCCTGGGAGCGGCTGATGGCGGAGTCGGCGGCACTGGTGATGGGCGGCACGACGTACCGCTGGATGATCGACCACGATCCGGTGATGCTGACCGGGCCGGAGAAGTGGCGGGAGTACTACGACGAGCGGCCGGTGTGGGTGTTCACGCACGCGACCGACCTGCCGGAGGTCCAGGGCACGCAGGTGCGCTTCGTGCAGGGCGACGTGAAGCCCGTCTACGACGAGATCGCGGCCACCGTCGACGGCGGGATCTGGCTCGTGGGCGGTGGGGACCTGGTCGGCCAGTTCGACGACGCCGGTCTGCTCGACGAGGTCGTCGCCGGGATCTGTCCGGTCACCCTCGGCGCCGGGGCGCCACTGCTCCCCCGCCGGATCACCAGCAAGCGGATGCGCGTCATCGACGTCCTGCAGACCGGCGAGCAGGTGCAGATCCGCTACCGGATCGAGAGGCACTGAAAGCCCCGCTGCCGCCCGGCCCCGAGGCCACGCACCCACGAAAGTGGGGCACATCCGGGCGACCCGGAAGTTAACTTTAGCGGATCCGGTCATCGCTGGTGACACCGGGTCGTAACCGCTTTACAACCACCCGAATTGACTATGCCCCACTGGGCATCTCGCTGCGAGGATTCAGCCCGCCACATCCCACCCATTCGAAAGCACGATCATGTCTCGTCTTCGTGCCGGCGCGCTCGCGCCTGCGCAGAAGCCCATGACGGCCGCCCTCATCCTCGGGCTCGTCATCGGTGTCTTCTCCCTCATCGGACTCACCGCCACCAAGGCCGACGCGGCAGTGCCGCCCAAGCCCACGGTCGGCACCTGCTACAACTACGGCTGGACCGCCTACAACGCCATGTCACAGACGGGCAAGAAGGTCTCGTGCAGCAGTGCCCACACCGCGAAGACCATCGCGCTGGGCACCCTCGTCGCCGGTACGACGCGCACCGCGGCGTCCCTCACCCGCGAGGCCAACTACTCTCATATGGTCAAGACGTGCGTCCGCGCACTCCGGGACAAGCTGGGCAGCACCTACTCGAAGCGCAACCAGTCGGCGTACACCACCGCGTTCTTCGTGCCGAACGTCGAGCAGTTCAACGCCGGCCAGCGCTGGTTCCGTTGCGACGTCGTGCTGCCGGGCAAGGACACCCTCAAGAACCTGCCGACCAACCGGGCGAGGTTCCTCGAGGGCGTATCGCTCACCCAGCGGACCCGTGGCTGCATGAGCTCGACCTACGCCGGGCCGTACTCCTGCCTGAGCTCGCACACCTACAAGTCGATCTCCGCCTTCAAGAAGGCCGGCACGACCTACCCGACCACCGCCTCGTTCGAGCGGGCCGTCGGCCTCAACTGCCCGGCCCGGACCAGGGCCTACAGCAAGCCGAGCAAGTACGAGTGGCAGACCGGCGACCACTGGGTCGTCTGCTACGAGCGGAACACCAACTGATCCGCTGATCGGTCACGACGCGTCGATCCCCGGGGTGCGCCCCGGGGATCGACGCGTTTTCGGGTGATTCGGTCAGCCGCGCCAAGCCTCGTCGGAACCCAGATCGGCGTGCTGGACAACCCAGGAGTGCATCGCGATCGCCGCCGCGGCCGAGGCGTTGATCGACCGCGTCGAGCCGAACTGGGCGATCGAGAAGGTGCCGTCGACGCTCTCGCGGGCCTGCTCGGACAGACCGGGGCCCTCCTGCCCGAACAGGAAGCAGACCGACTTCGGCAGCTCCATGGTCTCCAGGTGGAGCGAGCCGGGCAGGTTGTCGATGCCGAGGAGGCGTACGTCTCGTTCATGGAGGTACGCCGCGAGCGCGGGCACGTCCGGGTGGTGATGGACGTGCTGGTAGCGGTCGGTGACCATCGCGCCACGGCGGTTCCAGCGGCGGTTGCCGACGATGTGCACCTCTGCGGCCAGGAAGGCGTTGGCGGTGCGGACGATGGTGCCGATGTTGAAGTCGTGCTGCCAGTTCTCGATGGCGACGTGGAAGCCGTGGCGGCGCTGGTCGAGGTCGGCGACGATCGCCTCGAGCGTCCAGTAGCGGTAGCGGTCGACCACGTTGCGGCGGTCGCCGTTGGCCAGCAGCTCAGGATCCCACTGCTCCCCCGCGGGCCAATCACCCTGCCACGGGCCCAGTCCGACCTCCGGCTGCCCATGGGGCATCGGGTCGTAGGGCGCTCTGGATTCAGCCTCGGACGGTCGTGTCTCGTTCATCGACGAGTCAGAATATTCGATAACAATAGTTGTTACCTATGGGTACCGTAGGGGCCGTGACAGGTGCGGGGAATTTTGCGCCGATGATGGCCGGTTTGGAATGGATGAGTCCGGACTTTCTGCTGGCCACTTTCGGCGAGCCGCTCTTCTGGATCAGCCTGATCATCATCTTCATCGAGTGCGGCCTCTTCTTCCCGTTCCTGCCCGGTGACAGTCTGCTGATCGCGCTCGGGATCTTCATCGCGACCGGCAAGATCGACATCTTTCCCGGGCCTCCCGGCGTCGAGATCGTCATCGCGATGCTCTTCTTCGTCGTGGCGGCATTCGCCGGCAACGTGACCGGCTATGAGATCGGCCGCAAGATCGGTCCACGGCTCTATGAACGCGACGGCCGGTTCATCAAAAAGAGGCATTTCGACCAGACCCGTGAGTTCTTCGACAAGCACGGCAACAAGGCGCTGGTGATCGGCCGGTTCATCGCTTTCGTACGCACCTATGTCACCGTCGTCGCCGGGGTCACCCACATGGACCGGCGACGGTTCTACTTCTGGAGCCTCGTCGGCGGCGTGCTGTGGGTGCTCGCGGTGACGTTGTTCGGCTTCTTCGTCGGATCTCGCTGGCCCTGGCTGGCCGACAACATCGACTACCTGGTCCTGCTGCTCTTCGCGCTCGCGTTCCTGCCGGCGATGGTGGAGTGGTGGCGCCGACGGCGTACGGCCTCGCGACTGGCTACGGACCTCGACCACGACGGTCATGCCGACCGCGACATCCTCGGGATGGCCGTGCCGCCGCGCACGCCGGCCGACGACGACGCCGAGACCCGGGCCGACCGCTAACGCGCCAGTCGCCCTCGGGCGAGTCGGTCCAGGGCTTCCTCGATCACCTCGCGCTGCTTGGTGAAGGTCCACCTGACCAGGTGCTTCCCGGCATCGCTGTCGTAGAACCCCTGCAGCGGGATGGCCACGACGCCGGCGCGCTCGGGCAGCGCCCGGCAGAACTCGAGCCCGTCCTTCCAGCCGAGGCCGGTGATGTCGGTGACGGCGAAGTAGGTGCCCTCCGGGATCGTCACGTCCAGGCCGATCTCCTTCAGCCCGCCACAGAGCAGGTCGCGCCGCCCCTGCAGATCGAGGGCGAGCTCCTTGGGCCAGTGGTCGAGATGCTCGAGCGCGTACGCAGCGGCAGGCTGCAGCGGCGCCCCGGAGGTGAACGTCAGCCACTGCTTGGCGCCCAGCAGCGCCTGGACCAGGTGCTCGGGGCCGGTCGCCCAGCCGACCTTCCAGCCGGTGAAGGAGTAGGACTTGCCGATGCTCGACAGGGTCAGGGTGCGCTCACGCATCCCCGGAAGCGTGGCGATCGGGATGTGCTCCACCCCGTCGAAGGTGAGGTGCTCGTAGACCTCGTCGGACACGACCGTCAGGTCATGATCGCGGGCGAAGGCGGCGACCGTCTCGAGCTCCTCGCGGGTGAGCACGGTGCCGGTCGGGTTGTGCGGGGAGTTGAGCAGGAGCACGTTCGTCTTCGAGGAGACGGCCGCCTCCAGCGCCTCGCGGGGCAGTCTCCCGCCGGACGCGGACGCGTCCAGGCTCAACGTCACCGGGCGGCGTACGCCTCCTGCGAACTGCACCATGGCCGGGTAACTGTCGTAATAGGGCTCGACGAGGACCACCTCGTCGCCCGGGTCGACCAGGGCGAGGATCGCCGCCGCGATCCCTTCGGTGGCGCCGGTGGTCACCGCGACCTCGCGAGCCGGGTCGAAGGTGAGGCCGTAGTGGCGTTCCTGGTGAGCCGCGACCGCCTCGCGCAGCGCCGGGATGCCGGGGCCGGGGGCGTACTGGTTTCGCCCGCCCTCCAACGCAGCGACGGCTTCCTTGATGATCTCGTCGGGGCCGTCCACGTCGGGGAAGCCCTGGCCGAGGTTGACCGCGCCGGTGGCGGCGGCCAGGGCGGACATCTCGGAGAAGATCGTCGGCGGGATGCCGTGGAGTCGTCGTGCCGTCATACGACTTAGGCTAGGGCCCGTGACCACGGACCAGACCCTTGCTGCCGACATCGACGCCACCTGCCGCCTGCACGGGGAGTTCACGCTCCGCTCGGGGCAGGTCAGCGACACCTACTTCGACAAGTACCTCTTCGAGGCGAACCCGGCTCTTCTGGACCGGGTCGCGGCCCAGATGGTCGAGCTGCTTCCCGAGGGGACCGAGCTGCTCGGCGGCCTCGAGCTCGGCGGCATCCCGATCGTGACCATGGTGTCGGCCAAGACCGGCATCCCGGCGATCTTCATCCGGAAGAAGGCGAAGGAGTACGGCACCGCCAAGCTCGCCGAGGGTCCCTCCTTCGACGGGAAGCGCGTGACCCTGATCGAGGACGTGATCACCTCCGGTGGTGCCGTACGCGACGCCGTCAACGCGCTCCGTCCGCTTGGTGCGGTCGTGGACACTGTGGTGTGTGCGATCGACCGGTCGCCCGAACCCGGTGAGTCCCTGCGTGATGTCGAGCTGGAGATCCGGTCGGTGCTGACCCGGGCCGATCTGGACGCGGTCAACGCGGCCTCATAGGCTTCGGGCCGCCTGGCCCACCCACATACTTCGAAGAGAGCATCATGATCCTCACCGCCACCCAGCCCGAGGAGCTCACCGGCGTCGCCGGCTGGGCGGTCGACCTGATGGACAAGCTCGGCCCGGTGGGTGCGGGGCTCGGCATCGCGCTGGAGAACCTCTTCCCGCCGCTGCCCTCGGAGATCATCCTGCCGCTGGCCGGGTTCACCGCGGCGCAGGGCCGGTTCACGATCGCCGAGGCGCTGATCTGGACCACGCTGGGCTCGGTCGTCGGCGCGCTGGTGCTCTACCTGATCGGTGCCGCCATCGGCCGTGAGCGGGTCTACTGGATCGGCGAGAAGCTGCCGCTGGTCAAGACCTCCGACCTGGAGAAGACCGAGGCGTTCTTCGAGAAGTACGGTGCCTGGACTGTCTTCTTCGGCCGCTTCATCCCGATCTTCCGGTCGCTGATCTCGGTGCCGGCCGGGGTCACTCGGATGCCGATCTGGAAGTTCCTGCTCCTCACCACCGTCGGCTCGGCGATCTGGAACACCATCTTCGTCGTCGCCGGCTACCAGCTGGGCGACAACTGGGAGAAGGTCGAGCCGATCGTCGGCCGCTTCCAGAACGTCGTCATCGTGGTCGTGGCCGTCGCCGTCGTGGCCTGGATCGGCCTGCGCATCTACAAGATCGTCCGCGGATCCGACAACGGGGCCAAGGACGACTCGCTCGTCTCCTGACCCCGCTGTCGGGATCGCACGTCAGTCGGTGAGCTCCTTCATCTGGACGTTGCGGTAGTAGACGGTCTCGCCAACGCCGTGGTTCTGCATGCCCACGAAGCCGGCCAGGTCGCGGGCGGGATCGGTGCTGGTGAAGTCGTTCACCAGCTTCCCGTTGAGGAAGATCTTGACGGTCGAGCCCTCGACCCGGATGTCGTAGGAGTTCCACGACCCGACCGGCTTGAGAGCTGAAGCGACGGCCTCCGGATCGGCGCCCTGGAACGTGTAGATGGCGCCGGTGGTGCGGTCCGGGGCGTCGCTGGCGTCGATCTGGACCTCATAGCCCTGGTTGACCGCGACCCACGGGTCGTTGCCGGGGTTGGGGAACCCGATGAAGACGCCGCCGTTGTCGTCGCGGACCAGCTTCCAGTCCAGCTTCAGGCTGTACTCGCTGAACTCCTGCTCGGCGTACCAGAGCAGGCCGAGGCCATTGGTCGTACGCAGCGAGCAGTCGTCCTGCCGGCCGAACGAGCCCGGCCCGGCCATCCGCCACGAGGCCAGTGAGCTCAGGGTGCCGTCGAAGAGCGACTTGTAGCCCGGAGCGGGTCGCTGCGGCGTACAGATGTCCTCGCCGCCGCCGATCTTGAGGGCATCGAGGTTGACGTTCCCCTCGTCGCCCTGCTCGTAGCTCACGGTGATCCGGTTGACGCCGGCCTTCAGCCTCATCGACCGGGTCGCGGTGCCCCAGGTCTGCCAGTCGCCGGTGGACTCCAGCGCCCACGGCTCGACCTCGGTACCGTTGAGGTGGACCGAGACCCGCTTGGTGCCCGGCGCCGGGTCGGGGCCGTTGGCGTAGCGCAGCCGGACCGGGTACGTCCCGGCGCGAGCGACCTGCGCGTCGAAGGTGACCGAAGCGCCGACGTTGCCGAAGCCGTCCACGAACCCGGAGCCGGAGTAGCCGTTGTGCTCGACCGCGACGTTGGCGCTGCCGCGCAGGGTCGCCTGCTCCGCCTCGAGGTAGTTGCGATCGGCGGGCGAGACGTACCCGGGGATCTCGTTGAGGGTGTACCAGGCCTCGGTGTTCCACAGCTCCTCACCGCTCACGCCGGTGAACGGGCGCGGCGAGCGCAGGTGCACGACCCGGCCCTCCTCCAGGCCGTCGACAGTGAGCGTCACCTTGGTGCGGTCGGCGGAGACCTCCGCACCGGAGACGAACAGCGGTCGCTCGTCGACCTTCGGACCGCCGTACGTCGGCCGCGGGGCGTAGCGCCAGTGGGTCATCCGGAACGCGGCGTTGGGATCCGCGGCGATCTTGTCGACCGTCTCCTGGGACAGCGCCTGGGTGTAGCGGATCTCGAAACCGCTCCGGGTGGCGCGCATCTGGTGCATGTCGAACGCCTTGCCGTCGGCGGGGCTCATCCGCTGCAGTCCGTAGCGGAGCTTGCCCGGCTCGCTCCAGTTGCCGGCCTCGCCGATGCCGCCGACGTAGATCGATCCGTCGGGACCCAGCAGGGTGCGGTTCACCCCCGCCTCGAGGCCTGCGGAGTAGCGGAAGACGGCGCCCTGGTACTCGCCCTCGACCTTCTCCAGGAAGCCGCGCTGCAGGCCGCCGTAGGTGACGTCGCCGAAGATCATCTGACCGGCGTACGCGCCCTTCTCCAGCATCATGGGGCTGCTCGGGGAGTTGCCGATCTCGCCCTGCGGCACCCACAGCGCCGGGCCGGTGACCGGCTTGTCGTCGAACGGGCCGGACGGGTTCGTGTAGTGGTTGAAGAACCTCCCCGGCTTGACGTGCACCAGCTTGGAGCTGGGCAGCCAGGCGCCCTGGTTGTCCATCACGAACAGGTCGCCGTCGGGTCCGCGCATCATCCCGTTGGGCGTACGCAGCCCGCCGGCGAGGTAGGTGACCTCACCGGTGTCGCGGTCGATCTTCAGCGTGGTGCCGCGGTTGCGTGCCGGCTGCGGGTCGGTGGTCGCGCCGCCGAAGTTGATGGCGACGGACAGGTTGACGTAGAAGCTCTCCTCGTCGTGGAGGAGGCCGAAGGCGAACTCGTGGAAGTTCTCGCCGAAGGGCCACTCGGCGACCTTCCGGTGCTGGTCGTAGAAGCCGTCCCCGTCGGGGTCGGTCAGTTCGGTGAGCTGGTCGCGCTCAGACACGAAGATCGACTCGTCGATGACGGCGACGCCCATCGGGTTGAACAGGTCGGTCGCGACCTTCTCGACCGTGACGTCCTCGGGTCCGGTGGCGGTGCGGGGGTTGCTGAGCAGGAAGATCTCGCCCGGCTCGGGGTCCTCGACCCAGCCTGACGGGCTCACCGACCCGGAGGTCACCACGGCGAGCCGGCCGTCCTTCGCCCAGTCCAGCGCGGCCACCATCGGCTCGAAGCCCTCCGGCCGCAGGTCGGTCAGGTCGTACGCCGGGTGGACGCTGTCCAGCTGCATCCCGTCACCGGCGGAGTCGCTCTGGCCCTCGCAGTACTTCGTGCCCGGCGCGGTCACCCGCACCACCCCTGCCTCGGTGCTCAGGACCTCGGTCGGCACCAATGTGAAGTCAGTGGCGCCCGGCGGTCGCCACTGCAGGCGCAGCACCTCGCCGCCGCCGTCCTCGAAGTGCTCCACGCGCAGGTCGTGGTAGCCCTCGTTCAGGGTGACGGTGCCGTCCTTGGCGGTCTCGCCGTGGAGGCCGTCGTGGTCGATGACCTCTTCGCCGTCGATGACCAGTCGGGAACCGTCGTCGCTGATCAGCCGGAAGTCGTAGGACCCGGCGGTCGCGATGTTCAGGTTGGCCAGGGCATGGGAGATGAATCGGTCGGCGAGGCCGAAGTCGGCCGGCGAGTCGTAGTCGATCAGCGAGGTGAGCTTGTCGACGTTGGGCGTCTGGCCCGCGCGCAGCGTGCACAGCTGGTCGATGGGCCGAGCCATGTCGTAGGTGCGCAGCGTGACGCCGGGCTCCTGCGGTGGTAGATCCGCCTCTTCAGCGGCGGTGGCCGGGCCGCTGCCGAGGAGTGCGGCCACCACCGAGAGGCCGACGAGTGAGCCGAGCACGGCCCTGGACGGGGGGATACGGGTCATCGAGGCCTCCACGAGGGGGATGTGACGAGTGCCACATCAGAAGGTAGAGGCGCCGATGAACTTCGTCAAGAAGTTTTGGAACTTTCGCAAGTCAGTTTGAAATGTCCTGACTTGGCTGGTCGTCAGAACTGCTGGTGGGTCGGCGGTCCGGCGGGTGGGATCGGCGGCTGCCAGGGGTCGGCGGGCTTGCGCCGGGCGAACCAGTTGCCTGCCCTGCCGACGTACAGCATCAGCAGCGCGGCGATGATCAGCGCCGGATAGAGCACCACGAAGAGCGAGAGCAGGGCGGCGATCGAGCCGACCACGGTGAGCAGGATCCGGGCCACCTTGGAGCGGAACAGCACCATGATCCCGAGCGGGATCGCGATCAGGCTGAGCACGCCGCAGACGGCGAACCAGATGATCATCGCCATCGTCACGCCCTTGTCCGTGGACGCGGGGTCGTTGTAGTCGGCGATCCCCGCCGGCACCATGAACACCGAGATCAGCAAGGCGATCACCGACCCCACGATCGTCATGATCGACGCCGCGACCACCGTCCCCGGGCGGGAGTCGGGATCGGGCGGCGGATAGTGAGGGCGAAGATACGCCGGGGGCTGCTGACCCATCGCGTACTGGCCGTAGACCGGGGGCGCCTGGCCCCATCCCTGGGGCTGCTGCGGCTGTGTCGGCTGCGGGGCGACGTACGGCTGGGGTGGGGCGTACGGCGTCGGGGGCGGCGGCTCCTGCCCCTCGAACGGCGGCTTGCCGCCGTAGGGGTTGTCGAAGGAGCCGAACTGATCTGACATGCCGCGGAGCCTATCCGGCCCGCAGGGTCAGGCGCCCTGCTTTACTTCCGCGGGCCCCCGCTTCAGCCACGGAACCAGGCCGCGACCTCGGGTCGCAGCAGGAACGAGAAGGTCGCGACTGCGGCGCCGAAGAGGACCACCGCCGGCGGGAAGGCGAGGGCGAAGAGGAGCAGCGAGAGCGCCGAGACGCCCGCGGAGATCATCAGCGCGACCCGGGCCCACGAGTGGCGGCGGATCGCGAAGGCGGCGAACACCCCGGCGGCGACGCACACGAGCGCCACCAGCACGGCCATGATCCAGACCGAGGCGACGATGACGTCGGCGGTGTAGAGCCCCGCCACCTCCCGCATGTTCGGGTCGCTCTCCGCCTGCTTGCGCACCTGGTCGAGGATCAGGTCGGGGTTGGCGGTCGCCGTGACCGCCGAGGCGAGCATCATCAGCGCGGTGAACCCGGAGCCGATCCAGGTGAGCACGGCCGCGGCCATCACGGCGCCCGGGCGGCGCTTGGGCGCGACCTTGGCGGGCTGGGCGATCGCACCGGTCCACGGCGGCGGCTGCTGCTGCGAGAGCCGAGCCGGACCAGCGGTCGAGTCTGTCGCTGAGGGCGAATCCGTCGAAGCGGTCGGGGCCGCAGGCGGAGCCGGCGCGACGTACGACTCCTGGTCGGGGTCACCGCTGCCGAGCGCCTCCCGCTTGGTCGGCGAGACGCCGTCGAACCAGTCGCGGGTGGGCGACATCCATAGGAGTACGACCGCCACGGCGGACAGGGTGGACCAGAACCCTCCGCCGAACATCCCGGCGAAGAAGAGCGGCGCCGCGATGACGGTGAGCGCGAGCCGGGCCTGCTTGTTGCGCTGCAGCACGTGCCAGCCGAGGATCACCGCCGCGGCCGCCATGGCGCCGGTGACCAGCGCCATCACGTGCATGAGGTCGAGGATGTTGTCGAGGCCGATCCCCGAGCCGGCCAGCGGCGGCTCAGCCAGCACCTCCTCCACCCGCTCCCGGGTGTCCAGGCTGCGCAGCCCGGAGATCTGGTCCCAGGCCGTCACCACGGTGAGCAGTGAGCCGAGCACGATGAGCCACCCGGCGAGGGTGGCCTGACCGGGGCGGGGAAGCTTCGTTTCAGACATGTCGGGAATCATTTTCTCATCCCTGCCAACCCCGCGCGCGGCGAGGGCGACGTACGTGCCTATTCGGCGCGGAGGCGATCGAAGGCTTTGGGCGCGGTAAGAGTGGGAAGAGCCTCGGCGATCTCCTTCGCGCACGCGGCCGGAGTCGCGGTGGTGGAGTCGACGCGGATGTCGTACGCGTGCGAGTAGACCAGGGTCTGCGACCGGGCCAGGCCGGCGGGGCGGTCACCGCGGTCGGCCTCCCGGCGTTCGAGCTCCTCGGGCGAGCACCAGACCTCGACGAGGGTGACGTCGTAGCCGTCGAGCACCTCGAGCAGATCCTCGAGCCGCCAGGACTCGCTGAGCGGGTAGTCCATGATCACGTCGTTGCCGACCGAGGCCAGCGCCGCGACCGTTCGGTGATAGCCAAGCCTTGTCCGCCGCAGCATCTCGGCGATTCCGGCGTCGTCGAGCTCCCGCGTGTGCACCGTCGACCGCATCCCGCTGATCCCGTCGACCGGCACCAGGAACCACGGGTTCTCGAGCAGTGGCAGCAACTCCTGCCCGATGCTGCTCTTCCCCGAGCTCGATGCCCCGTTGAGCAGGATGATCCGACCGTTGCGCACGCGGCCAACCTACTCGTCATGGCTCAGGCCGCGTCGAGGTGATCCTTGGGATTCTCACCCAGGTCACGAAGCGCCTGTGCAAGCGCCCGGCGGGCGCTTCGAGCAGATCGGCCGTGCGGGATGATGATGACCGATTGGTCACCGTCCGTGAGCCAGAGGCCGGCACTGAAACCGTCGCCGCCCAGATAACGGATCCAGAGTCCCTCCCGACCGACCTCCAACCGACTCCGATCCAGGACGATGTCAGCAGCCTCAGCATCCTTGCTCCACACTTCCAGCCGGTCCGCCAGCACGATCACTGCCGTGGTCTGCAGCCATCCCGACCTCAACTTCACGACCTTTCCGACTCGATCGTCGTCCGTCACCTCAGCGGCGTCCCCAGCAATGATCGGTGTGCCAGGAAACATCTCCTCGAACCGATTCACAAACTTCCGCATCAACGAATTTGTGCGTGCCGCTATCGCCAGGATCACCAGCGGCGGACCGATCCAGATCACGATGAGGAAGTAGCCGACATCGTCGTACGCCCTGGCGAATCCGCTCAGCAGCTCGTCCAGCATGACGCTCCCTCGGCTCGTACTCGGGCCCGATCATCCCAGCGCGACAACGCCGGCGGAACCCAATTGCCGAAGCGTCACGTACGTCGGCCGAGTGGGCGCCTGCGTGCCCACTCGGCCGACCGGGGGGTCGAGGGGGGGTGGGGGTGAAGGGGGGGGCGGGGCCGGTGAGGGGGAAGGGGTACCGGGCCCCCGCGGGGACCCACCCCCCCCAGAACA